>JBFMFL010000308.1:0-8253 GCA_040752145.1 Gemmatimonadota bacterium | reverse complement strand
GGCGCTCGCCGGGATCTGCGAGCACGCCGGCTGGCCCGCCGGGCGGGCGCTGCTCCGCGGCGCGCCCGGCGGCGCCCCGGACGAGGTGTGGCACCTGGCGGGGAATCCCGGCGCCGGCGGCGCGCCCCGCCCGCCGCTGGACGGCGCCCTGGCCGAGCGGGCGCGCCGCACCGGCGAGCCCGCCTGGGCCCGCGACGCCGCGGCCGCCCTCCCCGCGCTCCTCTGGGCCGTGGGGGCGCGCGGCGCCCTGGCCCTCCCCGTACACGCCGGGGGCGAGGTGGCCGCCGTGCTGGAGCTGTTCCCCGCCGAGCCCCACCCGCCCGAGCCCTGGCTCGCCGACGCGCTGGAGGAAGCCGCCGGCCACCTGGGGCGCCGCCTGGAGCGCGAGCGGCGCGAGGAGGAGCTGCGCCGCGACGCAGCCCACTCGCGCGGGCTGGTGGAGCGCGCCGGGGCCGTCGTCTGGGAGGCCGACCCCGAGACGCTCCGCTTCCAGTTCGTGAGCGGCGGCGCCGAGCGGCTGCTGGGCTACCCGGCCGAGCGCTGGACCGCCGACGCCGACTTCCGGGTGCGCCACCTCCACCCCGAGGACCGGGAGCGGGTGGTGGCCTTGTGCCGCGACGCGCTCGCCCGCGGGGAGCCGCACGACCTGGAGTACCGCATGGTCGCCGCAGACGGGCGGACCGTGTGGGTGCGCGACATCGTGGGGCCGCGGCGGGACGGCAAGGTGGTGGGGGTGATGGTGGACGTCAGCGCGCGCCGCGAGGCCGACCGCGACCGCGAGCACCTGCTGCTCGCCGCGCAGGAGGCGCGCGCCCGCGCCGAGCGCGCCGAGCGGCGCTCCGCCGTGCTCGCCTACGCCAGCGAGCTGCTGCACAGCGCCTTCGACTACGGCCGCGAGGACCTGCGCGCCCTGCTGTCCAGCCTCGCCTCGCTCGCCGTGCCCACGCTGGCCGACTACTGCCGCATCGACGAGGTGCGCGAGGACGGCTCGCTGGCGCGCCTGGCGCTGGTCCACGGCGGCGGGCGCGCGGAGGACGACGCGGCGGACGGCTTCGCGCCGGACGCCCCCGCCGCGCGGCACCCGGCGCTCCGCGTGGCCCGCACCGGCGAGACGGTGTTCCTCCCCGAGGCCGCCCGCGCCGAGCTGCGCGCCCTGTTCTCCCCGGCCGAGCTGCGCGCCCTCCCGCCGCGGCTGCACTCGCTGGTGGTGGTGCCGCTGGCCGCCCGGGGGCGCGTCTTCGGCGCGCTGACGCTGGCCACGGCCGGCTCGCGCCGGCGCTGCGAGCGCGACGACCTGCACTTCGCCGAGGACCTGGCGCGCCGCATCGCCCTGACGCTGGACGACGTGCGCCTGTACCGCGAGGCCGAGGCCGCCGCGCGCCTCCGCGACGAGGTGCTGGCCATCGTGTCGCACGACCTGCGCAACCCGCTGGGCGTGGTCACCTTCAGCTCCGACGTGCTGCTGCGCTCCTGGGCCGCCGCCCCCGGGCGCGCCGGCGAGCGGCGCCAGCTGGAGGGGATCGCCCAGGCCGCCGAGCGGATGCGCCGGCTGATCCTGGACCTGCTGGACGTGGCGCGCGTGGACGCCGGCAGCCTCCCGGTGGAGCCGGTCCCGTGCCCCGCCGGCCCGCTGGTGGCCCACGCCCTGGAGCTGGACTCCGCCCTGGGCGAGGAGCGCGGCGTGGCCGTCCGCTCCCTGGTCCCCGACGACGCCCCGCTGGTGCTCGCCGACCGCGAGCGCATCCTCCAGGTGGTCTCCAACCTGCTGGGCAACGCCGTCCGCTTCACCCCGCCCGGCGGCTCCATCACCCTGCGCGCCGACGCCTGCGAGCGCGAGGTCCGCTTCGCCGTGGCCGACACCGGCGCCGGGATCCCCCCGGACGACCTCCCCCACGTCTTCGACCGCTTCTGGCGCGGCCAGCGCTCCGCCCGCAGCGGCGCCGGCCTGGGGCTGGCCATCGCGCGGGGGATCGTGGAGGCCCACGGCGGCCGCATCTGGGTGGAGAGCACCCCCGGCGAGGGGAGCACCTTCTACTTCACGCTGCCGCGGGCGGACGCGGGGAGGAAGTAGGACGGGAGTGCGGGAGTGCGGGAGTGCGCCCCCGCCGGGAGGTCCCGGCGGGGGCGCTTTCGTGGGGCGGAAAACGGGCGCGGCCACACGCGGGCGTGCTCGTTCTGCGCATAAGAAGCGACACCCCTTGTCGGGTAGGCTGTCCTGCTCTATCGTTCTCCCCATGGCCCGGGCGGCCCCGGATCCTCTCCCGGATCCCCCACACCCCATCTGCAGCGCTTCCAACCACTCCGCCATCCGCGCATGCAACACGGCATCGGCCACACCATCCTGCTGGGGGGCGTCGGCGGCGACTCCCACTCCGTGGGGCTCACCATCCTCCGGCAGGCCCTCGCCAAGAACGGGTACCGGGTCCACTACCTGGGGACGCAGAACCGGCTGGAGGAGTTCTTCCGGCTGGCGCCGCTGTGCAACGCGGTGATGATCTCCAGCATGGACGGGCACACCCGCTACTACCTCAAGGAGTTCCCCGAGCTGATGGAGAAGTACGGGGCGCGCACCCCGCTCTGGTACCTGGGCGGCAATCTCACCATCGGCGACTCGCTGGGCTTCGAGCAGTACTTCCGGGAGATGGGGCTGGACCGCGTGTTCGTGAAGTTCACCGACCTGCGCCAGGTGCTCCAGGTGCTCCAGGCCGACCTGTCGGCCCGCGAGCCGGTGGCCGAGTCCGCCACCCTGCTGGCCGAGCCGCCGCGCATCGCCGCCGCGTACGCCGCCTCCGTGGGCGACGACCGCCTGGACCCCGACGCCTTCGCCCGCGACCGCCGCGAGGTCCTGGAGCAGTGGAAGACCGGCGAGGGCGCCCGCCACCTGGACGACAACGCCGAGTTCCTGGCGCGCCAGCCCAGCTTCGCCGCCGTGCAGGCCGCCGCCAACGCCGGCGCCCGCGAGATGCTGGTGCAGCCCCGCTGCGGCGTGCCGCTGGTGGAGGGCCAGATGCGGCTCTTCCGCGCCTTCAAGGCCGCCGGGGCCCCCGTCCTCTCCTACCAGGTGGATTCGCTGACCCGCAACGGCAACCTCGCGGGCGCCGAGGAGGGGATGCGCGAGAGCCGCTCCACCGGGGTCGCCACCCTGAACGGGTTCCCCGTCATCAACCACGGCGTCCCCACGCTGCGGCGGATGATCCAGCGCATCAAGGTCCCCCTCCAGGTGCGCCACAGCGCGCGCGACGCCCGGCTCCTCGCCGAGGTGGGGTACGCCGGGGGCGCCACCTCCTTCGAGGGCGGCCCCATCAGCTACAACGTCCCCTACTACAAGGAATACCCGCTCGCCGACGCCATCCGCTCCTGGCAGTACGTGGACTACCTCACCGGGCAGTACCACGAGCGCTTCGGCATCGTGATCGACCGCGAGTACTTCGGCCCGCTCACGGCCACGCTGGTCCCGCCCTGCCTGGCGATCTCCACCGGGATCCTGGAGGCGCTCCTCGCGGTGCAGCAGGGGGTCAGGTGCGTCAGCCTGGGCTACGGCGAGACCGGCAGCCGCACGCAGGACGTCGCGGCCGTCCGCACGCTCCGGGCGATGGCGGAGGAGACGCTGCGCAACACGGGGTACGCGGACGTGCAGGTGAACACCGTGTTCCACCAGTACATGGCCGCCTTCCCCACGGTCCCCGAGCGCGCCGAGGAGCTGATCTTCAACTCCGCCGTCACCGCCAAGCTCTCCGGCGCCACGCGGGTGATCGTCAAGACGCCGGTGGAGGCGTACCGCATTCCCACGCTGGAGGACAACGTCGCCGGGCTGGGGCTGGTGGCCCGCGGCATCGCCGCCGCCGCCGGCGAGCCGCTGGACGAGCCCGCCGTCGCCGCCGAGTGCGCCGTGATCCGCCGCGAGGTGCAGTGCATCCTGGACGCGGTGGTCATGGCCGGGCGGGGGAGCGTGGCGCAGGGGATCGTGGAGGCGTTCCGCACCGGGATCCTGGACGTGCCCTTCGCCCCCAGCATCCACAACCGCGGGGAGGCGGTGACCGCGCGCGACGCCACCGGCGCGATCCGCTTCCTCACCGTGGCCGGGCTCCCGTTCGACCGGGAGCTGCGCGAGTTCCACCGGGAGCGCATGGACGAGCGGCGGCGTCTGGAGGGGGTGAGCGAGTCGCAGGCGTACTTGCTGGTCGAGCAGGACGTGCTGCAGATTCCGCGGGGGCAGTACAGGCGGTGGCCGCTTTCCGCCTGAACTGACTGAACGGCGGGTTTGGGCGTGCCCCCGGCTGGCGCCGGGGTCGGGCTCCGTGCTGGCGTCCGCGGGGGGGGCCTCACCCCCCGGCCGACCCCAAACATCGGAGCCCGCCGGAGCGCGGCCCATTCAAACCGTGGAGTGCCGGGGATGACCGAAGAGCGGGGCAGGGAGGTGCTGGGGATCCTGGGGGGCATGGGACCCCTTTCGTCGGCCGAGTTCCTCCGGACCGTCTACGAGTGCGCGCTGGGCGAGCGGGAGCAGGACTCGCCCGCGGTGGTGATGCTCTCCGACCCGGCGTTCCCGGACCGGACCGCGGCGTTCCTGGCCGGCGAGGAGGACGCGGTGCTGGGGCCGCTGGTGGCGGCGCTGGAGAAGCTGAGGGACGCGGGCGCCACGCGCACGGTGATGTGCTGCATGACCGTGCACCACCTGCTGCCGCGGGTGCCGCGGGAGCTGCGCGAGCGGGTGGTGTCGCTGCCGCGGCTCGCCACCGAGCTGCTGCTGGAGACGGAGGGGCGGCACCTGCTGGTGTGCTCCAGCGGGACGCGCGCCTTCCGGCTGCTGGAGCGCGAGCCGCTGTGGGAGCGGGCCCGGGACCGCGTGGTGCTGGCCGAGCCCGACGACCAGGCCGCCATCCACCGCGACCTCATCTACCCCATGAAGCGCCCGTGCGACCTGGACGCCCAGGCCGCGCTGCTGGAGCGGGTGCTGGACCGGTACGGCGCCGACGGGTTCGTGGTGGGGTGCTCCGAGGTCCACATCCTCGCCAAGCACCTGCGCGGCCCGGGGTGGCGCCGTTGGAGCTGCGTGGACCCGTTCCAGCACATCGCGCGGGGGCTCGCGGCCCCGGAGCTCGCCGGGCCCTTGTAGGTGCGCGACCTGTCCGATAAAATACGACGCCCGCGGCGGACGCACCGGCCACGCGCGCTCGCGCGGGCCGGCGTCCGATCTCCGGCCGTCCACCCGGACGGCGGCTCACCTTCCGCAGCACGTGCAATGCACCGACGATCCACCCTCCTCCGGCTCGCGCTCCCGCTCTGCGGCGCCCTGTCCGCCGCCGGCGCCGCCGCGCAGCAGACCGGCCGCCCCGCGCCCGCCCCCGCCGCCGAGCTGCGCACCCCGGTGCTGCAGGCCTCGCGCGCTGCCGCCGGCATCCGCGTGGACGGGCGCCTGGACGACGCGGCCTGGGCGCAGGCCGACACCGCCACCGGCTTCGTGCAGCAGCGCCCCACCCCCGGGGCCGCCGCCAGCCAGCGGACCGTGGTGCGCGTCCTGTACGACGACGCGGCGCTGTACGTGGCCGCCCGCATGTACGACGACCGCCCCGACTCCATCGCGTCGCCGCTGGCCCGGCGCGACGTGGCCAGCGGGCTGTACTCCGACTGGTTCGACGTGCTCGTGGACAGCTACCACGACAAGCGCACCGGCTTCCGCTTCGCGGTGAACCCCCGCGGCGTCCGGCGCGACGTGTACCACTCCAACGACGCCAACGAGGACGCCAGCTGGGACCCGGTGTGGGAGGTCGCCACCGAGGTGGACTCCGCCGGGTGGACCGCCGAGTTCCGCATCCCGCTGTCGCAGCTGCGCTTCCCGCGCGCCGCCGAGGGCGCGGAGCGCACCTGGGGCGTCAACTTCACGCGCATCCTGGCCCGCCGCGACGAGGTCGCCTACTGGTCCGAGGTGCCGCCCAACTACACCGGGCTGGTGTCGCGCGCCGGCGACCTGCGCGGGCTGGTGGGGATCGGCACGCCGCGGCGCCTGGAGGTGGTCCCCTACAGCAGCGCCCGCCTCACCCGCGAGCCCGGCGAGGCCCGCGACCCGTTCTTCTCCGAGAACGACTTCTCCGGCTCCGTGGGCGCCGACGTCAAGGCCGGCCTCCCCGGCGGGCTCACGCTCTCGGCCACCATCAACCCGGACTTCGGGCAGGTGGAGGTGGACCCGGCGGTGGTCAACCTGTCCGCGTTCGAGACGCTGCTGCCGGAGAACCGCCCCTTCTTCGTGGAGGGCGTGGACATCTTCCGCTTCGGCAACCTGCTCAGCTTCATCAGCCCCGGGTACGCGCCGTACTTCTACACCCGGCGCATCGGGCGCACGCCGCAGCTGGGCGCGCAGCTCCCTCCCGGCGTGCCGGTGGAGTACCTGGACGTCCCCACCCAGTCCACCATCCTGGGCGCCGCCAAGGTCAGCGGTCGCACCCCGGGCGGGTGGTCGGTGGGGATCCTGGACGCCGTCACCGGCAGGGAGACCGGGCGCTACGCCGCCTTCGATTCCGCCTCCGGGCGCTTCAACACGGTGGAGAGCCCGGTCGAGCCGCTCAGCAACTACTTCGTGGGGCGCGCCCGGCGCGACTTCCGCGCCGGCAACACCCTGGTCGGCGGCATCGTCACGGCCACCAACCGCGACATGGGGGACGACGTCTTCGACCCGTTCCTCCGCTCCAGCGCCTACATCGGCGGCATCGACGCCGAGCACTCCTGGAGCAAGCGCACCTACGCGCTCAGCGGCTACGTCGCGGGCTCGCAGATCAACGGCTCCGAGCGCGCCATCGCGCTCGCCCAGCGGTCCAGCGCCCGCTACTTCCGCCGCCCCGACGCGGCCGACTACCTGACGTACGACTCCACCCGCACCTCTATGCAGGGGTACAGCGCGGCCCTCGCCTTCCGCAAGACGGGCGACTGGCGCGGCTCGTTCTACTACCAGGAGATCAGCCCCGGCTTCGAGATCAACGACGCCGGCTACCAGACCCGCGTGGACACGCGCATCTTCAACGGCCTGTACGGCTACCGCCGCAGCAAGCCGGGCCCGGTCTTCCGCGACTGGTTCGTCCGCGCCTTCACGGCGCAGCAGTGGAACTTCGGCGGCGACCTCATCGGCTCGTCGTACAGCCTGCGCGGCAACGGCACGCTGAACAACCTGTGGAACGGCTCCGCCACGCTCAGCTGGGGCCCGCGCACCCTCAACGACCGGCTGACGCGCGGCGGCCCGCTGACGGAGAGCCCCGGCTACTACTCGGTGGACGCCTCGGTGGGCTCCGACCCGCGCAAGCCGCTGGTGGCGTCGCTGCAGGGGAGCTACGCGGACGACGATTTCGGCGGGGAGATCCGCGTCGCGGCGCTCTCCCTGTCCGGCCGGCCCACCGAGACGATCCGCTTCAGCGTGCAGCCGCAGGTGGTGAGGGAGCTCACCGAGGGGCAGTTCATCGCCGCCCCCGCCGATCCCACCGCGACGGCCACCTTCGGACGCCGCTACGTGCTCTCCACGCTGGACCAGACCACGGTGGCGGTGGGCATGCGGCTGGACTGGACCTTCAGCCCCGACCTCAGCCTTCAGCTGTACGCGCAGCCGTTCCTCAGCGCCGCCGAGTTCTCCAACTACCGGGAGCTGGCGGAGCCCCGCACGCTCAAGACCAGGGTGTACGGCCGCGACGTGGGCACCATCGAGGAGTTCGCCCCCAACCGGTTCCGGGTGGACCCGGACGCCGCCGGGCCGGCTCGTCCCTTCACCTTCGGCCAGCAGTTCGGGCAGAGCGACTTCAACCTGCGCTCGCTGCGCGGCAACGCCGTGCTCCGCTGGGAGTGGCGGCCGGGCTCCACGCTGTTCTTCGTCTGGCAGCAGGAGCGCGAAGGGCTGGACTTCTTCGGCGACTTCGACGGGGGCCGGGAGTTCCGCGGCATCTTCGACGCGCCGAGCAGCAACGTGCTCCTGATCAAGGCCACGTACTGGCTGGCGCCGTGAGCCGCCGTTCCTGATTCACTGTCGGTACAGGTGCGCGAGAGGCCGCTCCGGGTTCGGGGCGGCCTCTCGCGTGTTTTCGTCGCTGGACGTCTGGTTTCGGTGCGGGGGGCCGCTCCGGAACCAGGCCAAACTGCCGGCCTGTTTCCTGCGCGGGCTCCGGGAACCCCGCCAAACTGCCGGCGGGTTTCCCTGCGCCGGAGGGAGCCCCGCCAAACTGCGGGCGGGTCTCCCTCCGAACAGACTCTGGGGGGTACGGCGGAAATGCGAACGGC
>JBFMFL010000307.1:0-8288 GCA_040752145.1 Gemmatimonadota bacterium | reverse complement strand
GTGCAGTTCTCCCCTCCCCCCTTGCGGGGGAGGGGCCGGGGGAGGGGGGTCGCCGTTGCAGTGCTCCCCCTTCCCTCGCCTGCGGGGGAAGGGGGCCGGGGGGAGGGGGGGTCCCTCTAAGGCAGCCCCAGCGTCCCCTTCACCGACGCGCCCGCGCCAACCGTCGTCCCCAGGACCCCGCCCACGCCCGCGGCCGCGCCGCCGGTGGCGCGCACTGCGCCGCCCACCCCGCTCCCGGCCTTCCCCGCCGCGCCCGCGCCCGTCGCGAGCACCCGGATCGACGCGTCGCTGGCGCCGCGCGCCAGCCGCCCCGACACCTCCGCCGCCGCCTTCCCCGACTCCACCCCGCGGGCGCGCATCGCGGCGAGCGTCTCCAGCGGCACCGCGAGCGAGCGGTCCGCCGGGGCGCGCCGGGCCAGCAGCGCCAGGTCGGCGCGTGCGGCGCCGGAGGCCAGCGCCTCCGCCCCGGCCTCGATCTCCGCCGCCGGGGGAGAGCGGCGGCCGCCCTCCGCCAGCGCTTCGCGCGCCAGGCGCAGCCGGGCGTGCGCGTCCGCCGCCGCTTCCACGGCCGCCGCGTCCGACGCGCCCCGCGAGCGGGCCCGCGCCGCCGCGCGGCGCACCGGCGCCTCCGGCAGCCCCTCGCGCGCCGCCGTGGCGGCGACCACGTCCACCCCCGCCGCCGCTCCCACGCCGGCGCCCGCGCTCCCGCGCCCGCCTTCCGCCTTCGCCTCCACGCCCACCCGCGCCGACGCGGAGGTCTGCGCCCCCGCCTTCTGCGCCGCCAGCACCGCGGGGACCGCCAGGAACGCGAGCCCCGCCATCGTAAGCATCCGGATCTTCATCGTCGCTTTCCTCGTTCAGGATTCACGGCCCCCGGCGCCCGCCGGAGGCCCGTCGTGATCGAATTCGCCAGTCCGAGCCTCAGCGGGAGGTCGCCATCACCCGCACCGCGGACTCGAACGCCGTCTCGCTCACCGTGCGGCTCTGCGCGCTCGCCTGGTTCAGCCAGGCGTCCGCGTTCAGGTCAATCAGCAGCCGCGCGCTCCCCCCGGCGGACACGTCCACGTCCACGCTCCGCTCCACCACCACCTGCTGGTCGCCGCGCAGGTCCACCGTCACCGCGCCGGTCAGCAGCCCCGCCCCGATCACGATCCCGCCTCGCACGTCGGCGTCCACGTCCTCGAACACCACCCGCACCCGGTCGTAGTGCGTCGCCTCCACCCGGGCGCTGCCCACCAGCTCGGCCTCCGTGCGGCCGGCCGCGTCCACCGTCCGCTGCGCCGCCTGCTGCGTCAGCTCCAGCCAGGCGCCCGCGTCGGTGCGCACGTAGACCCGCGCCCGGAAGTCCACCGTCCCCTCCGCCCCGCCCAGCGCCTGGGAGTACGTCGCCGCCCCTCCGTCCGCGCGGCTGGCCGAGGCGGGGGTGTCGCCCCGCGCCGCCACCTGCATGCTCGCGTCGCCCCCCGGCCCCGTCGTCCCCTCGCCGCAGGCCGCCAGCCCCAGCGCCAGCACCGCCGCCGCGAACGTCGTCTTCTCGATCCGCATGGTCGCTCCTCCGTCGTTTCGGTTCCCGCTCGCGGCGCCCGTCGTGGTGCGCCGCCGCCACGGCCCGGTGAAAGGCAGGGTCGGTGCCGGAGCGGAAACCCGCGCCGCTGCTGGATTTCTCTCCCGAGGGGATGCGAGCGCCGAGAATTCGTGCTACATTTTGCAGCACGCCCGATCCGGGCATGTCGCATTCTGTGCACTCCGCGGTGAACCCAGCGACCCGGCGGTGACGGTGGCGAGACGGCGCGATGCCCTGCTCCTGGTCGGCGGCGGGGCGGAGGTGAGGGAGAGCGCGCGGCGGGCGGCCGCCCTGCTGGACGCGGAGCTGGTCGCCGCGGCCGGGCTGGGCGAGGGGCTGCGCGCGCTGGCGGAGCGGCCCTGGACGGCGACGCTGCTGGTGATGGACCTGCTGGAGGGCGACGAGGCGCTGGTGCCGCGCATCGCTCGGGAGGCGAACGCGGGGACGCTGCTCCTGCTGGCCTCCGCGCCCTCGCTGCGCCTGGCGATGGACGCCCCGCGCCTGGGCGCCGCCGAGCTGCTCGCCTCCCCGCCCCACCCGGACGACGTGGTCCGCGTGCTGCGTGCCGCCGCGGCGGACGGGGGCGCCCTCCCCCTTCCCCCTCTCGACGCGGACAGCGACGAGCTGGTGGGAAGCAGCCCGGCGCTGGTGGAGGTGTTCAAGCAGGTGGGGCGCGTGGGGCCCAGCGCCGCCACGGTGCTGGTGACCGGCGAGTCGGGGACGGGCAAGGAGCTGGTCGCGCGGGCGCTGCACCGCACCAGCCCGCGCGCCGCGGGGCCGTTCGTGGCCGTCAACTGCGCCGCCATCCCCGAGGACCTGCTGGAGTCCGAGCTGTTCGGCCACGAGAAGGGCGCCTTCACCGGCGCGGTGGCCCGCAAGATCGGGCGCTTCGAGCGGGCGCACGGCGGCACGCTGTTCCTGGACGAGATCGGCGACATGAGCCTGGTGCTCCAGGCCAAGATCCTGCGCGCCCTCCAGGAGCGCGAGGTGGAGCGGCTGGGCGGCGAGGAGCGCATCCCGCTGGACGTGCGCGTGGTGGCCGCCACCCACCGCGACCTGGCCGCGCTGATCGACGAGGGCGAGTTCCGCGAGGACCTGTTCTACCGGCTGGCCGTCGTCCGCCTGCACCTCCCGCCGCTGCGCGAGCGGGCCGGCGACCTGCGCGCCCTGGCGCTGCACTACGCCGCGCGCTTCGCCCGCGAGCACGCGCGCCCCGTGCGCGCCCTCGGCGCGGGGGCGCTGGAGCGGCTGGAGGCGCACCAGTGGCCGGGCAACGTGCGCGAGCTGCGCAACGTGGTGGAGCGCGCCGTCCTCCTGGCCCCCGGCGAAGTACTGCTCCCCGAGCACGTGGAGATCGACCGGCGCGGCGCCCGCCCCTCCGCCGGCCCCGTGCTCCCCGGCTGGGCCCCCACCCTGTCCATGGCGGAGATGGAGGCGCTGCACCTGGCGCGCGTGCTGGAGCACACCGGCGGCCACCTGGTGCGCGCCGCCGAGATCCTGGGGATGCACCGCAACACCGTGTCCCGCAAGGCCGTCGAGTACGGCATCCTGGACCCGGGGGAGCGCGCGTGAGCGCCGTGCCGCCTTTTCGGGCAGCGTGCCGCGGAATGTGGCACGCCCGGACGCCGCGGACGGGCTGCGCCGGGCTGAAAGCCGCGCCGCTGCTGGCTTTTTCGCCTCCGCGGCGGCGGAACGCCTCCTGCCTCCCCGTGCGGCCGGACCCCGCCCCGGCGCCGCCGGGGCACGCCGCCCGCCCCCGGAGCCGCCCATGAGCCCCCGACGCCTGCGGATGGACCAGGCGCTCGGCGCGCTCCCCGACAGCGACGAGCTGGCGCCCCTGCGCGAGGCGCTGATCGGCGCCTCGCGGGAGGACGCCGAGCGGGCGTGGGCCGCCTCCGAAGCGTACGCCACGCTGGACACCCGCCTGGCCGACACCGCCGCCCTGGAGGCGCAGGTCGCCGCCCTGGCCGACCGGGTGCGCGAGCGGACCGAGGCGGTGCTGCGCCACGCGGTCCGCGCGCTCCGGGCGCTGGAGGCCGGCGACCCGGGCGGGGCGGCGCGCGCCCTGGTGGCCGCCGGCGAGGCCGAGGAGGCCGACGGGCGGCTGGACGAGGCCGAGTTGCACTTCCGCAGGGCGCTGGAGCTGGGGCGGAAGCCGCGCGACCGGCGCGCCGAGGGGCTGGCGCTGCGGCGGCTGGGGCGGGTGGCGGCGGCGCGCGGCGAGTTCGCGCGCGCCGCGGAGCTGTACCGCCGCGGCTGGGACGTCGCCGAGGCGCAGCGGGACGCGGAGGGGATGGTGGTGGCCTGCCAGGGGATGGGGAACGCGGCCGTGTACGAGGGACGCTGGGAGGACGCCGTGGAGTGGTACGCCCGCGGCGTCGCCCTGCTGGAGGGCGCGCCCCCCTCGCGCGACCTGTGGCTGCTGGAGAGCAACCTGTCGGTGGCCGAGCGCCGCGCCGGGCGGCTGGAGCGGAGCGAGGAGTGGCTGGAGCGCGCCGAGCGCACCGCCGCGGCGCTGGAGGACGGCGAGGCCCGGCTGTACGTGGAGAACGCCCGCGGGATGCTCCTCGCCGCCCGGGGCGACCACGCCGGGGCCGAGGCCGCCTTCCGCCGGGCCCTGGAGGGCGGGGGCACCCCGGCGCTGCGCGGCTCCGTGCTCACCAGCCTGGCCGACGCGCTCCTCGCCACCGGCCGCCCCGCCGAGGCCGAGCGGGTGCTGCGCGAGCTGGAGCTGCTCGCGACCGCGCGCGGGCTGGCGCCCGTGCTCCCCTACGTGTACCGCGGGCTGGGCGCGGTGGCCCGGGCGCGCGGCGACGCCGAGGGGTTCCTGTTCTACGAGCAGGCGCTGGAGCTGTGCCGGCGCCCCGGCTCGCCCCCGGTGGAGCTGGCGGCGACGCAGCACGAGTACGCGCGCTTCGAGGAGGCCACGGGGCAGGCGGAGTCCGCCCGCGAGCGGCTCCGCGAGGCGCTGGAGATCTACGCCCGCCTGGGCGCCGCCGCCGAGACGGCGCGCGCCGCGGCCGACCTGGGGCGGCTGGACCACACCCTTTCGACGGACGATCCCGCATGACCCGACCCAGACGCCTCGCCCTCGTGCTCGCGCTCCTCGCCACCGCCGGCTGCGGACGCGAGGTGGTGGGCGGCGGGCAGAAGGAGGTGGAGACCGTGGCCGTGGGCGACGCCACCCCCGACGGCTCCGCTTCGCGCGCCGCCCTCGCGTCCGCCGCGCCCCTGCCGGGCGCGCCGCGGAGCGCCGCCGTCCCCCTGGGCACGCTGTCGTTCACGGCCGCCGCGTCGCTGGTGGCGGAGGACGGCGGCGTGGTCCCGGTGACCGGCGGGCCGCGCCAGGTCGCGGTGCGGCTGGACGGCGCCGACCGGGCCACGGTCGCCCGCCGGACCGTCCCCGACGTGAGCTACGTCCGCGCCCGCGTCGTCTTCACCCGCGTCGCGGCGGACGTGACCGGCGGCGTGCTGGGGGTCGCCGGCGCGGTGCGGGTCGCCATCCCCGACGGCGACAGCGTGGTGGTGGAGCGCGCCGTCGCCATCCCGGCCGGCTCCGCGCGGGCGGTGCTGGTGGTGGACCTGGACGCCTCCCGCTGGCTGGCGGGCGCCGTGGGCGGGCTGGTCTCGCCCGGGACCTTCGCGGCGGCGGTGCGGCTGCGGGCCGAGTAGCCGCGCCCCGCCTGGCCGGCAACTTGCCGGGAGGGGGTGTCCCGACGTCCGCGCGACGCACCCGCAGCCCCGGTCATGGAGACCACGCACTCCCCCACGCTCCGCGAGCTGGTCTCGCGGGCGCGAGAGATCACCGACGCCGTCGTCGCCCCCAACGCCGAGGCCGAGGACCGCGAGGCCCGCTGGCCCGAGCCCGCCATGCGGGCGCTGGCCGACGCCGGGCTCCTGGGGCTGCACGTCCCGGAGGAGCTGGGCGGCCACGGCGAGGGGCTGGCCGGGCTGGTGGCCGTGGCGGAGACGCTGGCGCTGGGGAGCGCCTCCACCGCCATGTGCTTCGCCATGCACTGCGTGGGCACCGCGGTGATCGCAGCCAAGGCCACCGAGCACCAGAAGGAGGCGTACCTCCGCCCCATCGCGCGGGGGGAGCACGTCACCACGCTGGCGCTCAGCGAGCCGGGGACCGGCGCCCACTTCTACCTCCCCCAGTCGCTCCTCCTCCCCGACGGCGACGGCTACCTGCTGCGGGGGACCAAGAGCTTCGTCACCAACGGCGGGCAGGCCGATTCGTACGTGGTGTCCACCGCCGCGGCGGGGGAGGGCGACGCGGGCGAGGGGGTCTTCAGCTGCGTGCTGGTGGACGCCGGGAGCGAGGGGCTGTGCTGGGAGGAGCCCTGGGCCGGGCTGGGGATGCGCGCCAACAGCTCCCGAACCGCGCGGCTGGAGGACGTCCGCGTCCCCCGCCGGGGCCTGCTGGGCGCGCAGGGCGACCAGCTGTGGTACGTGTTCGAGGTGGTGGCCCCGTACTTCCTCATGGCCATGGCCGGTACCTACCTGGGGGTGGCGGAGGCCGCCTTCGCCATCGCGCGCGAGCACCTGGCCACGCGGCGCTACGCGCACACCGGCGAGCTGCTGGGGAGCTCGCCCGTGCTGGCGCACCGGCTGGGGGAGCTGTGGACCGGGCTGGCCCGCACCCGCCACCTGGTGCACGCCGCCGCCGCCCGCGCCGACGCGGGCGAGCCGGACGCGCTGGTGGGGGTGCTCGCCTGCAAGGCCGCCGCCGGGGACACCGCGGTCCACCTGGCCAACGAGGCCATGACGCTCTGCGGCGGCGCCGGCTACCGCGAGAACGGCACGCTGGCCCGCCTGCTCCGCGACGCCCGCGCCAGCCACGTCATGGCGCCCACCACCGACATCCTCAAGACCTGGGTGGGGCGGGCGCTCCTGGGCCAGCCGCTCCTCTGAGCGCCGTGCCCGCCGTCGCCGTGGTGGTGCGGGAGGGGCCGGGGGAGCCCCCGTGGGCGGAGGCCGCCGGGGGCGGTCCCCGGCTGCGCCCCGCGGAGCTGGCGGGGGACGCGGGGCGCGACGCGGTCGTCCGGGCCGACTGCGCCCTGGTGGACGCCGCCGTGCCCGACCCGGCCGGCGCGGCGCGGCGCGTCCACGCCGCCGACCCCGCGCTCCAGGTGCTGCTGGTCGCCCCCGCCGCGGAGCACGCGCGGCTGCGCCAGTCGCTCCTCTTCGCGCCGGGGCTGGGCGAGGTGTGGCTGGTGGACCCGGCCGAGGTACACCCCGGGCTGGTGGACCGCGCCGCCGGCGTCACCGGACAGCGCCGCCGCTGGCGCGCCACGCGCGCCGGGGTGGAGCGGAGCCTTGCCGCGCACGGGAGCGCGCCCCCGCGCCGCACCCGGCTCTCCGACGCCTACCTGGCGTCGCTCCTCCAGGCCCTCCCCGACCCCGTCGCCTCCATCGCCGACGGGGGCGAGGTGGTGTCGTGGAACCCCGCCGCCGAGCGGGTGCTGGGGCGCCCGGCGCACGAGGCCGCCGGGCGCCCCCTCGCCGAGCTCCTGGCCCCCGCCGACCCCGCCCCCCTGCACCGCCTGCTGGAGGAGGGCCGGCGCGAGCCCCGGCGCGGCGAGGTCGCCTTCCGGCGCGCCGGCGGCGAGGAGGGGATCGCCGAGGTGATCGTCGCCCCCGTGGACGCCGGGGAGGAGGGGGTGCGCTGCGTCATCGTGCACGACCTCACCGAGGAGCGGCAGGCCCAGGCCGAGCTGGAGTCGCAGGCGGCCGAGCTGCAGGAGCAGGCCGCCGAGCTGGAGATGCTCAACGACCAGCTCCAGGCGCGCACCCGCCAGCTGGAGTCGGCGCTGGAGACGCGGAGCCGCTTCTACGCGGCGATGAGCCACGAGCTGCGCACCCCCATCAACGCCGTCCTGGGCTTCAACGACCTCCTCCTGGCCGGCGTCTACGGCCCGCTGGAGGCGCGGCAGGAGGAGGGGCTGGCCCGCGCGCAGCGCGCCGCCCGCCACCTGCTGGAGCTGGTCAACGACGTGCTGGACCTGGCCAAGATCGAGGCCGGACGCATCGACCTGCAGGTGGAGCCCACCGCCGTCGGCCCGCTGCTGGCGGAGATGGCCGACACGGTGCGCTCCGTGGCCGAGCAGCACGGCTCGCGGCTGGAGGTGGCGGACGGGCCGACGCCCTGCACCGTCCACACGGACCCCCGCCGGGTGCGGCAGATCGTGCTCAATCTGCTCTCCAACGCCGCCAAGTTCGGCGACGGGAAGCCGATACTCCTGGACTGGAGCGCCGCCCCCGGCGGCGGGGTGGAGGTCCGGGTCGTGGACCACGGCCGGGGGATCGCCCCGGAGCACCTGCAGCGGATCTTCGACGAGTTCGAGCAGGTGGACCCGGGCCGCGCCGGGGGCACCGGGCTGGGCCTCCCCATCTCCCTGCGGCTGGCCCGGCTCCTGGGGGGCTCGCTGCGAGTGGAGTCGGCGCCCGGCGCGGGGAGCACCTTCACCCTGCGCCTCCCGGCGGAAGCCCCGGCGCCGCCGCCCGCTGGCGCTCCCGCGCCGCCCCAGTAGATTGCCCGCCGCCCGGAGCGCCCCGCGCCCGGCCCACGGCCACCGCCCGCACTCCGCCGAGGCATGAGCCCGGAAGCCGTCCCCGCCGATTCCCACCCGGCAGCCGCCTCCGCCCGCAGGCCCGGCGCCGCGCGGCGCTACGCCCTGGCCGCGGCGCTCGCCGCGGCCGGCCTGCTGCTCTGCTTCGCCGT
>JBFMFL010000306.1:0-8317 GCA_040752145.1 Gemmatimonadota bacterium | reverse complement strand
CGGGCCGGATCTCCGGCCCGCCGCCCCCGCGGCACTTCGCTCCGCGCCCGCCGTCAGAGGCGGATGCGCATCCCCACGTCCAGGTTCAGGTACGACACGTCCAGCTCGCCCCGCACCGGCAGGTCCACGGCGTAGCGCCGGTAGGCGAACCCGGGCGACACGGACACCCGCGGCCCCAGCGGGAACGCCGCCCCGGCGCCCACCTCGAAGCCCACCTCCTCGTCGGTCTCGAACTCGACTGCGCCGGCGTCCACCTCGAAGTCGTGGACCAGGAGCCCGCCGCGCACCCAGGGCGAGAAGCCCACCCCCGGGAAGGCGATGCGGGCGCCGGCCTCCCAGCCGCGGTCGGTGCCGTCGGCGGAGAGCGGCTCCAGGTCGAACTCGGTCTGGCTGTAGCCGCCGTACAGGGAGACGCGGGGCGCCACCTGCACGTGGACGCTCCCCCCGAAGCCGAAGGCGTTGTCCGCCAGGTCGGCGAAGTCGCCGCCGGGGACGGCGATCCCGCCGCGCGCCTCCAGCGAGATGGGGGTGGCGATCTCCACCGGCCCCTGCGCGGACGCGCTCCCCGCGAGGGCGAGGGCCGCCAGCACGGCGGCGCCGGACAGGATTCCTTTCATGCTCCCTCCTCTGGGACGGTGAAACGACCGCGGCGGGCGGGAGCTCCCGGCCGCCGCCGCCCCCGGCCGCGGCGGGGCCGCCCCCCCCCCCCCCCCGCCTCCCTCCGCCCGCCCTACAGCGCGGCGCGGAGCCCCACGCCCAGCCGCAGCGCGGAGACGTCCTGCCCCTCCAGCGCCTCGCCGATGCGGGTGTAGCTCACCTCGGGCGTCACCGAGATCACCGCGCCCAGCGGGAAGCTGAGCCCGGCGCCCACCTCGTACCCGAGCTTGCGCTCGTTGCCGTGGTCGTGCCCGTCGTCCAGCTTGTGGTACACGATCCCGCCGCGGGCGTACGGACGGAGCGGAAGCAGGCCGAGCCCGACGCGCACCCCGGCGTCGATCCCCTGCTGCTCCAGGCGCTCGTCGCCCTCCTCGAAGTCGTAGCCGGTCCAGCTGTAGCCGCCGTACACGCCGAAGAGCGGGTTCAGCTTGAGCTCGCCGTTGACGCCGAAGCCGTAGCCGGTGCCGATCCCGCCCTCGAAGTCCTTGAAGTCGCCCATGGGGACGGCCGCGCTGGCGCGCGCCTCCACGGCGAGGGGGATGATGGACTGCGCCTGCGCGCGGTCGGCGAGGGTGACGGCGGCGAGCGCCGCCGCGAACGTCGCGATGGTCTTCTTCATGTTTCCTCTCGAAAGATGGTCTGAACGATCCCGTACCGGTCCTGCCGGCGGCGGGGAGACACCGGCCTCCGCTCCGCCGCCGCGCCCCGCCTCAGGCAGGGGGCGTGCCAGGCGAAAACCCTTGCGAAACAACGACTTGGCCCCTGCCTAACATGGCGTTCGCGTCCGCCGGGGAGGACGCGGCGCCCCCCCGCGGGGACACGCGGGCCGGCGATACGTACGCGGAAGCGGGGCGCCGCGTTCCGTCCCGCGTCCGTCCTCGTCCGGCGCGCCGTCTGTCGTCGCGCGCGGGACATGCATATTATGCAGTCCATGAACATCACCCACCTCGACGGTCCCGGGCTCCGCGGCGCTCTGATCGCCGCGTCGGACTACGTCCAGCGCAACCGCGCCGAGCTCAACCGGATCAACGTCTTCCCCGTCCCGGACGGGGACACGGGCACCAACCTGGCCCTCACCGTCTCGTCCATCGCCGACCACCTGAAGGCCAACCAGGACGCCTCGGTGGGGGCGGTCGCCAGGCGCGCGGCGGAGGCGGGGATCATGGGCGCCCGGGGCAACTGCGGGATGATCCTTTCCCACTTCCTCCTGGGCTTCAGCGACGCCGTGGGCGACCGCGCGCGGCTGGGGGTGGCGGAGTTCGGCCAGGCGCTGCGCAGCGCCACCGAGCACGTGTACCGGGCGCTGGAGAAGCCGGTGGAGGGGACCATGATCACCATCATGCGGGCGGTCGCCGACGAGGCGGAGCGCCTGCAGCACTCGGACTTCGTGGTGCTGTTCGAGCGCCTGCTGGTGAAGGCGCGCGAGGCGCTGGCCAACACCCCGGAGCTGCTCCCCGCGCTCAAGGGCGCCGGGGTGGTGGACGCGGGCGCAAAGGGGTTCGTGCACATCCTGGAGGGGATCTCCGCCTTCATCTCCGGCGACCCGCTCACGGCGCTGGCGGAGGCGCCCGTGTACGACGCGGAGCCGCTGGCCGCGGCGGGGGTGGACTACCCCACCGAGAGCGAGGTGTACCGCTACTGCACCGAGGCGCTGGTGCGCGGCCGCGGGCTGCCGTCCTCGGACGCGGTGCGCGCGGTGCTGCGCGAGCAGGGCGACTCGCTGGTGGTGATCCGCACGGAGGAGCTGATCAAGGTCCACATCCACACGGACCAGCCGGAGGAGGTGTTCGGCTACCTGCGCTCGCTGGGCGAGCTGGCCACGCACAAGGCGGAGGACATGCAGGCCCAGCACGCGGCCATGGGGCGCGCGGCGGCCGCCGGGCACATGGTGCTGGCCCGCCGCCCCGTCTCGGTGGTGGCGGACACGGCGTGCGACCTCCCGGAGGAGGTGGTGCGCGCCCACGGGATGCACCTGGTGCCGCTCAACCTGATCTTCGGCGACCAGGTGCTGCGCGACCGGTTCGACATCTCGGCGGACGCCTTCGCGGAGCGCCTCAAGGAGGGCGCCCACCCCAGCACCTCGCAGCCGGCGCCGGCTGCCTTCCTCAAGGCGTACGAGCGCGCCGCGGAGGAGGGGGAGGAGATCGTCGCCATCCTGCTCTCCTCGGCGCTCTCCGGCACCTACGCCTCGGCGCAGGCGGCCATGAAGCAGCGGCCGGACGGGGCCACGCCCATCCACCTGGTGGACTCGCGCGGCGGGTCGCTGCTGCAGGGGCTGATGGCGCTGAAGGCGTCGGAGCTGGGGGAGATGGCGTGGGAGCCGCAGCGGATCGTGGCGGAGCTGAACCGCATCCGCGAGCGCTCGGGCTTCTTCATCCACCTGGACACCTTCGAGCGCGCCCTGGCCTCCGGCCGGGTGGGGCGCGGCCGGGCCTGGCTGGGGAGCCTGCTGGACATCAAGCCGGTGCTGGACATCGACGCCGAGGGCAAGCTGATCCCCATCGCCAAGGTGCGCGGCCGCAGGAGCGTGCTCCCCAAGATGATGGAGATCCTGGAGCAGAAGGTCCCCAGGTCCGCGAAGAAGGTGAGGTTCGGGGTGATGCACGTGGCCTGCCCGGAGGCCGTGGACGAGGTGTGCCACGAGATCCGCCGGCGCTACGGCCGCGAGCGCGAGATCATCGTGGGCCCCGGCACCCCCATCATCGCCACGCACGCCGGCGAGGGCGCCTGGGGGATCGCGTACCTGGTGGAGGACTGACCCCTCGGCCCTCCGCCCCCTCCCCCCGGCGGTGGGAGGGGGGGAGGCTCCCGGCCGGACGCGCGGGAGTCGCCGGACGGCGGTGCGCTGCCCGACCCCCGCCGGCAGCGGAGGCACAGCCGATTCGGCCTTTTCTCGAACAAACTCAGCGGGACGAGCCGGCGGCCTCGCCGTGCCGCCCGGCGCCACGCGGGGCCGGCCCCGTCACCCCGGGCCGAGGGGGGCGCGGCCGTGAGCGTCGGCCGCCCCTCCGGGTCCCCCGCCGGAAGCGGGGCCGGACGCGGCGGGTTCCTGCCGGAGGGCCTGGCCCGACAGCACCCGGAACCTTTCGTCGCCCACTTTGCGCGCCCACCGGTCGAACGTCTTCCGGAACTCCACGGCGTGGCTGGAGTCCAGCTCCTGCCGCCAGCCGCCGACCTTTCCCTTGCGGATGAAGGTCGGCTCGCCGGCCGGCCCGGGATCGGCCGGCTTCGGGGCCATCCGCCGCTCGATCGCGAACCTGGCGTCGTGCCCGCGCATGAAGGCGAACGAGCACCTTTCCAGGATCCGGGGCATGGCGGCGGGGTCGATCGCGATCCCGCAGAAGCCGGCGATCCGCCTCACCCCGGCCTCCAGGTCGGCGCTCAGGTCCTCGTAGTTCACGACCAGCACGTCCAGGCCGTCCTCGTTGCGGAGCCACCCCGCCACGTGCTCGAACCAGCTGCCGTAGGGGACCCGGCCCGCCAGGAAGCGGCGGAAGAACTCGTCCAGCGGCACCTGCTCCTGCGGCGGCCACTTGCGGGACTGGTGATAGTAGGAGACCACCACGTCCAGCCCGTTCCGGGTGCCGTAGATGTACCGTCCCGGCCCCTTGGGGATGTCGCGGTAGGACAGGTGGCTCTTCACTACGCGGGGAGTTCCCGGCAGGTCGGAGACCTGCCGGCCCGCGGGCACCAGGGTTTCCTCCAGGTGGGGCGAGACGGCGTCGATGTGGGCGAAGTCGATCTCCCCGTCCGTGGTGAGCTGGTACACGATCATCTGGAGCCACGTCGTCCCCGACTTGGGGTACGTGACGATGAAGAGATCGTCCGGGGAGCCCTCGTAGACCAGCCTGTACCGCTGCGTGCCCAGCTTCAGGTACGCGCGGGTGAGGCCCAGGATGGAGGGCCTGAGGACGGAGTTGCCGATGAACCGGAGCAGCGTGATCGTCCGTTCGACGAGCCACATCGCTCCTCCGACCAGGGCGGCCGGGGTCCTGCGCGGGCGTGTACGGCGCATGCCGCGTCTCCAGGTGAATCGAGGCGTACCGGGCACGTGCCCGGGGAGTCGCTCGCGAGGGCGGGTGGAGGCGAACCGAACGATACGAGACGCCTTTTACGCCGTCAACCGGTGCTATTCGGCCTTTTCCCCGACAATGCAGCCGCGCGGTACGGCACGTGCGCCGTCCCGACGGACCGTTTCGCACCACACCGGCGGAGGCAGAGAACAGATGGCGGCGACGGATCCCCTCTGGAAGGTGGACGACCAGGCGCGGCGGCTCGCGGAGCTGACCGGCGAGGACCCCGCGCTCAAGGAGGCCCCGCTGAGGCGCGACGTGCGCTCGCTGGGGATGCTCCTGGGCGAGACCATCCGCGAGCAGGAGGGCGACGCGCTCTTCCGCGCCGTGGAGGAGCTGCGCGGGCTGGCGATCGCGCACCGCGAGGAGGCCGCCGCGGACGACGACGAGCGGATGCGGCGGGCGGAGCGGAGGGTGTCGGAGCTGGGGGTGCGGGAGGCGTACGGGCTGACGCGGGCGTTCTCCACCTACTTCGAGCTCACCAACCTGGCGGAGACGGCGCACCGCAAGCGCCGCCGCCGCGCCTCGCGCCTGCACGCGGAGCGGGAGCCCCAGCCGGGGACCTTTCACGGCACGCTGCTGCGCCTCCGGGAGGCGGGGATCGGCCGGGCGGAGGCGCTGGAGCTGCTGGGGCGCGTGAGCGTGGTCCCCGTGTTCACCGCGCACCCCACGGAGGTGTCGCGCCGCACCACGCTGTTCAAGCGGCGGCGGATCGCGGGGGCGCTGGAGCGGCTGGACGTGCTCCCCCTGCCGGACGCGGAGGCGGCGGAGCAGGAGGAGGCGATCGCCGCGGAGGTGGCGGCGCTCTGGCAGACGGACGAGGTGCGCCGGAGCCGCCCCAGGGTGCTGGACGAGGTCAAGATGGGGCTGGACTACTACCCGGGCGTGCTGGTGCCCACCGTCCCGGAGCTGTACGCGGAGATGGCGGACGCCTTCGGGCGGGTGTACGGCGACCCCCTTTCGCCGCGGGAGCTGCCCACGGTGGTGAGGTTCGGGTCGTGGATCGGCGGGGACCGCGACGGCAACCCGTTCGTGACGCCGGAGGTGACGCGCGACGCGCTGCGCCTGGCCCGCGAGACGCTGCTGGACCGCTACGTGGAGCTGCTGGAGGGGCTCACCGAGCGGTTGAGCGCGTCCACCCACCAGGCGGGCGTGTCGCCGGAGCTGCGGGCGGCGCTGGAGCGCTACGCGGGGAGCATCCCCTCGCTGGACCCGGCGCCGGAGAGCCGCGCCCCGGCGGAGGTGTACCGCCGCTTCCTGGGCTACGTGGGGTGGCGGGTGCGGGCGGCGCGCGGCGGCGCGGACGCGCGGGCCTACCCGGGCCCGGAGGCGCTGGCGGCGGACCTGCGCCTGGTGCGCGACAGCCTGGCCGCCCACCGCGGGGAGCGGCTGGCGGCGCGGCTGCTGGACCCGCTGCTGCGCCAGGTGGACACCTTCGGCTTCCACCTGCACGCGCTGGACGTGCGGCAGCACGCCCGCGTCCACGCCCGCGCCATGGAAGAGCTGTTCGGCGCGGCGGAGGGCGGGGCGCTTCCGGCCGCCCCTTCGGAGGATACGCTGAAGCTGCTGGACACGCTGCGCGCCGTGGCGGACCTGAAGCGCGGCTACCCGCCGGAGGCGGTGACGACGTACGTGATCAGCGGCGCCACCTCGGCGGAGGACGTGCTGGCCGTGGCGCGGCTGGCGGAGGCGGCGGGGGTGCGGGTGGCGGCGGAGGAGGGCGACCCGGGGCTGATGCCGGTGCCGCTCTTCGAGTCCATCGAGGACCTGCGCGCCTGCCCGGGGGTGTGCCGCGAATTGTGGACGCGGCCGGACTACGCGCGGCTGCTGGACTCGTGGGGGCGGCGGCAGGAGGTGATGCTGGGCTACTCCGACTCCAACAAGGACGGGGGGATGCTCACCAGCACCTGGGAGATCTTCAAGGCGCACCGGGCGCTGCACGCCGTGGCGCGGGAGTGCGGGGTGACGCTGCGCCTGTTCCACGGGCGCGGCGGCACGGTGGGGCGGGGCGGGGGGCCCACGCACCGGGCGCTCAGCGCGCAGCCGGCCGGCGCCTTCGAGGGCGAGGTCAAGATCACCGAGCAGGGCGAGGTGCTGAACTGGAAGTACGCGGACCCGGTGCTGGCGGAGCGCAACCTGGAGCTGATGGTGGCCGCGTCGCTGGGGGCGCTGGCGCCGCCGGAGGGCCCGGCGCCGGAGCGGGAGGCGCGCTGGGAGGAGGCGATGGACGCGATGTCGGCGGACGCCTTCGCCTTCTACCGCGAGCGGATCGCCGAGAACCCGGACGTGCTCCCCTACTTCCAGCAGGCCACGCCGGTGGGGGAGCTGGAGAATGCGCGCATCGGCTCCCGGCCGGCGCGGCGCGGGGAGAGCCGCGGGCTGGAGGACCTGCGCGCCATCCCCTGGGTGTTCGGGTGGATGCAGAGCCGGCACGTGCTCCCGGCCTGGTTCGGGGTGGGGTGGGCGCTGGAGCGCTTCGCCGCCCGCGGCGAGGCGGAGGCCGCGCTGCTGCGGGAGATGGTGGAGGCGTTCCCGCTGTTCGAGGACCTGGTGAGGAACGTGGAGGTGGGGATGGCCAAGGCCGACCTGTCCATCGCCCGGCGCTACGCGGACTTGGTGCCGGACGCGGGGCTGCGCGAACGGGTGTTCGGGATGGCGGCGGAGGAGTTCGAGCGCACCCGCCGCATGGTGCTGCGCGTCACCGGCCAGCGGCGGCTGCTGGACGACAACCCGGTGCTCGCCCGCTCCATCGTGCTGCGCAACCCGTACGTGGACCCGCTCAGCCTGATCCAGGTGAGCCTGCTGCGCCGCAAGCGCGCCGGCGAAGCGGGCGAGGAGCTGGACTACGCGCTGGCGGCCACGATCAACGGGATCTCGGCGGGGCTGCGGAACACGGGGTGAACGGATAGGGGACAGGGGACAGGTTACAGGGGACAGTCTGCAACGGCGCCCCCGCCTCGGCATCGGGGCGGGGGCGCGGCGTTTTTGCGGCTGCGGCCCGGTGCGTCCGGAAGCATCGGTTTGGACGATGGATCGATGCGAAACTTTCTATTTGTCGATGGGATGCGCCGCCGCTAGGATTGGGGCTCGACGATCCGGGCGCCTTCGCGGCCGGCGGAACACCAGCGTGCGTCCCATGACCGACCTCCTCCTCGCCAACCTCCTTTCGCCGCTGGTGCTGGCGTTCGCGCTGGGCATCGCGGCGAAGCTGGTGCGCAGCGACCTGTCGCTCCCCAGGGACATCTACACGGGGCTGTCCATCTACCTGCTCTTCGCGCTGGGGCTCAAGGGCGGGGTGGAGCTTTCCAGGACGTCGTGGGAGGCCATCGCGCTGCCCGCGGCGGCGACGCTGCTGCTGGGGGTGGTGACGCCGCTCACGGCGTACGCGGTCCTGCGGCGGGCGGGGCGGCTGGGGATCGCGGACGCGGCGGGGATCGCGGCGCACTACGGCTCGGTCTCGGCGGTGACCTTCATCGCGGCGCAGCAGTTCGTGGAGCGCCTGGGGGTGCCCGCCGAGGGGTTCATGCCCACGCTGCTGACGCTGCTGGAGGTGCCGGGGATCCAGATTGCGCTGGCGCTGGGCGTGG
>JBFMFL010000305.1:0-8322 GCA_040752145.1 Gemmatimonadota bacterium | reverse complement strand
TTGAGCCGCCGGGGCACGCCGTTTCCCCCCACGGCCTCCCCACGCGCCGCTGGGCTTCCGGGACGTTGTATCTTGTCACGGCGGCGATTTCGGGGCACGGTGCCACGGCGCCGCCCCGAGACGGTGTGCATGGGAAGATTGTCCCCTGGTGCGCCCCCTATGTCGGTGCATATACTTCGGCCGGCTTGCTCACTCCGTCCACTTTCCGCCCGCTCTCCCATGGCACATCCCCGGCCGCTCCTCCTCCCCGCTCCGCCGGAGCCGTTTCCCGGCTGGACCAACGTCCAGGAAGTCCCCGGCGAGCTGGGCGGCGCCCTCCTCGTGCTCTACCGCGGCGTCCTGCTGTGGGCGGAGACGCCCCTCGCCGAGCGCGGAGCGCTCCCGGACGGCACCGGCGACCCGCTGCCGCTGCCGGACGGGCCCGGTCTCCCGGACGCACTGGCGGACGCGTTCCGGGACCTCCGCGCGCTGCGGGCGGAGCCCGGCCTGGCGCGCCCCGCCGCCGTGAGCCGCGCCTGCGACGCCGTTTCCGCGTGGGCGGAGGAGGCGGGGCACACGGGCACTGCGCTGGCCTGGGCGCGTGCCGCCGCCAGCGCGCACCCGCCCAACGTGGCCGCGGCGCACCGCGTGGGGATCCTGGCGCGCCGCCGGGCGGACTACGCCACCGCGGAAGCCTGGCTCCAGCACACCGCGGCGATGTCCCGCAGGCACGGGGACTGGTTCCAGTTCGCGCTCTCGCTGAACAGCCTGGGCAACCTCAACGCTCAGCGCGGCGAGTTCAGGGAGGCGCGCGGCTACCTGACGAAGGCTCTGGGAGCGGTCAGGCGACCCCGCGGGCGGGTGGAAGGAGGACGGACGCGGCTCCGGCGACTGGAGGCCGACATCCTGCACGACCTGATGCTGGTTGCGATCTACGCGTGCGATTACGCAGGCGCGGAGCGATTCGCGGCCGAGGCATTCGAGCAGATGCGCGCAGGACACCAGCGGCTCCCGGTGCTGGCGCACGACGTGGCCCTGCTCTGGATAGAGCGCGGGCACTTCGGGCGGGCACTCCAGGTGTTCGGGGCGGTCCTTCCCCTCATCCGCAAGCCCCACGAACGCCTGCTCGCTTGCTCCAACCTGGCGCGTTGCGCGGGTGCCGAGGGGAGCCCCGAAGCGTATGCGCGGGCCGTGGCGGAGGTCTGGGACCTCGTTGGAGACCCGGTTATCGGGTCCATCCCGGCGGTCGTCTACGTCAATATCGCGAGAGGCGCAGCAGGCCTCCGGCTCTGGCAAGACGCCGAGCGTGCGGCTGAACTCGCATCACAAGCGGCGGCGATCCGACAGGAGGCAGACCAACTCGCCGCCCTTGATCCTCTCCTCGAGTCCATTCGCCTGCATCGCTTCGCGGACGCATACCCCGAGCCCACGAGCGCACTCGAAGAACGAAAGTCGCGTTCACTCGCGGCGGGACTGGTAGAGGCATTGACGGCGCTGCGGGCCGGGGAGTGATCCCCGGCCCGCAGTCTTTTTGGATCAGTTCCCGGAGCCGATTCCACCGCCGCCGCGGGCGGCCTCGGTGAGTACGGAGTCGCCGTCGAACAGTGCCTTTGCGGACGGAGCCTGCGGATGATCGGCCGGCGCCGTCGGCGCGGACTGGCAGGCCGCGGCTAGAAAAAGAGCGAAAGTTGCCAGGGGGAGACGGATCCGGTCCATGAGAATCTCCAGGTTCGGGAGCATCGACGTTGGGTGTGGGATGCGCCCAACATAGGCATGGACAAAGCGTTTCACCAGATCGGTGCTTGTTGTGAGTGGTCGGATAACGACCCGTTTGCGAGACCCCGTTGTGGTGTCCACATTTGCGGGATTCCGGAATTGCGCCGGTGCCCGGATCGCGTAATTGCCGACGGCTGCGGGCCTTGAGGCGGTCGCGCGGGGGGCGGCACCTTCGTGGTGCCAGGGAGTGCCTTCACCGACGCGCAAGGGTCCCGATGACCGACGTACCCGGGCGTCCGCCGCGGCGCGATCCCGCCGAGCCGGCCACGGAGCTGACGGTGCCCTTCACCGGGGCGGGGGAGGACCCGGACCGGGTGCGCGCACGGATGGAGCGCGCCGCGGCGCTGCTGCGGCCGGACGCGGGGGAGCCCGTGGCGACGATCCACACGGATCACTGGAGGGAGGCGCGGGAGAGCGCGAGGCGCGGGCGGACCCGCCTGGCGCGCCTCGTAACGCGCCTGCTGGAGCACCACGAGCGGGGATGGGAGTTCGTGCGGCCGCTGGCGCTGGCGGCGGAGGAGGCGGGCGGCTGGGCCAGGGGGGCGGATGCCGCGTCGGCGATGTACCGGTTCACCAAGGTGGAGATCGTGGACCTGTACCGGTACAACGCCTTCCGCTGCGCGGAGATGGTGGCCGCTCGCCGCGTCGGGGACCGGCCGCCTTCCATGGACGACGTGGACGCGGAGACGGACGCGTTTTACCGCTGCGTGCAGCTGCTGCGGCTGGCCTCCGCGCACCCGCTCGCGCCGCCGGAGTTCCGGGTGCTCGCGGAGCACTCGGCCGGGCTGGACGGCTGGTACGCGGAGTTCGGCGGGGTCTTCGCGCCGGCGGCGGAGGCGTTCCACCGGCGCCTCGGGGGGCGCGGCGGGTAGGGCGGGGAAAGAGGCAAGGCAGGGTCCCCGGCGACCAGGAAGTCGCCCGCGGTCGAGGGCGCCAAGTCCCGGAGGCAAAAGCCGAATTCCGCGACGCCCGGCCCGCACGAGACGGAGGGGAGCCAGGACCCGTATGGCTCCAGGCGGGCCGCGGGCGTGAGAGGTGGAAGGGCCCTCCCGCCGCTTCGCCCTTCCGGGCCGGCGGCCCCGATCAGGGCCGGTCGGGAACCTCCAGCTCCGGGTTCCACACGACCTCCCACAGGTGCCGGTCGGGATCCTGGAAGTAGCCGGCGTACCCGCCCCAGAAGGTGTCCCCCGCCTGCTTGACGATGCGCGCTCCGGCCCGGCGCGCCTGCTCCATCACCGCGTCCACCTCCTCTCGCGAGCCGACGTTGTGCCCGAGCGTCAGCTCCGTCGGCGACGGGGGCCCGGCGGGGATGCCGGTGTCGTGCGCGATGCTCGCACGCGGCCAGAGGGCCAGCCTGAGCCCCGCCTGGAGCTCGAAGAACGCCACGGCGCCGTGCTCGAACTCCGTCCCGACGATGCCCTGCGTCGGCAGGCCCAGGCCGTCCCGGTAGAAGCGCAGCGAGCGCTCCAGGTCGTCCACGCCGAGCGTGATCACGGTGATGCGCGGCTTCATGCTCGTCTCTCGTGGGAGAAAGCCGGTTGGTCGGTCGGTCCGGCGCGGAGTCTCAGAACGCCTCGCTCTGAAATTCCGGTCGTCAGGCCGGCTGCTCCATTGCTTCGGATTGAACGCCGGGAGAAGCGGTGGGCACGCTCACCGACGCTGCCGCGATTCCCTGCAGGGTTGGGCAGTCCCTGAGCAGCGCGACCACCTCGCCGGCCCGTTCGCCGCCGTCGCGGAGCAACTCCCGGAGGGTCTCCGCAATGTCTTCCTGCCTCGCTTCACCGGCTGCCAGCATCTGCTCGAAGGCCCTGAGAATCCACGCCTGGTTGTCGCGATTCCGGGTTGCGAGGAGCGCTTCGCGCAGCGACGCGTAGGGAACCGCGTCGAAGCGCGCAGACGCCCACACGCAGTTCAGCTCCCACGGCTCCCAGGTGCGGTTCCAGTCCGCTCCCTCCCAATGCCGCCGGACGACCCGCCGCAGCTCCTCGATCCTGAAGAACCCGATGATCTCCGCGGCGAACCACCGCAGGTTGGGCTCGGGTGAATCGAGCCATTGCCGCAGGCGGGCCACGAGCCGGGTCCGGTTGTTCGTGACCAGCTCCTTGACGAGGTGGTGGAACGCGGGTCCGAGGTACTGTTCGTCCGCCCGGGGAGCATAGAACGTCCAAGCCTGCTGGGTCGCGATCCCGTCGAGGAAGAAGAACACCTGCTCGTGGACGGTAAGCTCCCTGAAGTTAACCTCGACGCCTGCGCCCTTGAACACGGTGAGCATGCCGCGAAGTGCCGGCAGCGCGGCGAGGACCAGCAGCGTGAGCGTGATGGGAGTGACCGTGAAGATCTTCATCGGCAGCCCGTGCAGCACGATGAGCACGCCGCAGGCGGTCGTGAGCAGGGCCTCGCGGGAAAGCTTGGTCTTGAGCATGAAGGATACGGTGGGGAGAGGATGGACAGGTGGGCCTGCAGCGTGGCGACGCGGATTCGTGGAAGACGGACGCCGAGGACGCGGTGGTAAGCCCCTGGCTCTGGGGGGCGGGCCGCCGCCGTGTGAGCCCGGTTTGCCGCGGGGCTGGCGCGCCGCAACCGGGCAACGGTCACAGGGACAGGTCCACCGAGAGCGAGGCCGCGCCCCCACCTCCCTACTTACGCGGCGGAGGAGGGCTTCCGCTGAGCCTTCTCGGGCGGGAGGACGACGCTGCGGCCCACCTCTCTCTCCTGCAGCTGCTGGAGTTCACGGCAGATCGCCGCCACGTCGAAGTCGAATCGCGAGGCATGCGCTTCGCGTTCGCTGCGAACTTCTTCAACGATGGGGTCTGTCCACATGGTCTCTTGCCAGCGCGGGTGCGGGGTCATCGGTCATCTGCAGCGTTCTCGTCAGGCGGCGGATATTCCGTCCCTGCCGGGTCGCCTGGTGGGGTCTAGTAGCCGGTCCTGATACTGCTGCTGAAGCTCCATGTAGTAGGCCACCAGGCGAGCGGGATCGTGGTCGAAGCGGGCCGAGATTCGGTGGCGGACTTCACGGACCTCCTCGATCACCGGATCACTCGGCGTCTTCTTCTCGCTCATAGCTGCCTCCCAGGAGTTCCAGCGGGGTCACCAGGGCCGGTACGTAGAGACCCAGGAGAGTGTTCACCCGCCGGATGTGTCCGAACTTGTTCGCGTTGGCCAGGTGCCGGCAGTTCCAGGTCACCAGGAAGTCGCACTTGTGGTACGACGCGAGCGCCAGGTGCAGCGCATCTCCGCCTGGATCCGCGGGCATCAGCTTGTGCTGGATGTACGCCTGCACGATCTCGACCACCGCGGGCTCGATCGGCACCAGCGGAACGTCGCGTAACAGGGCAAGCCGCTGAACGCTCCGTTCGGGAACGCCTGCTCCCAGTTCGTCCAGAACGGCCAGGCTGGTGACGAGCTCGTAGTGCTCGGCTGCCGTGGCCCACCACTGACGCGTCCAGTCGCGCCGCGCCACGATGTCGGGCGCGGTCCGAACCTCGTGGTAAACGCTGGGGATCGTAGTCTCGACGTAGACGCGTGGCGTGGGCATGCACGCAAGATATCGCGCCCGGAGCGAGGGACAACAGACAGGCTCGTTACCTCGGGGACCCGGGCCTCAGTGGATCGGAGCCGTCTCGCTCCCGCTACACCTGATCCTCAAGGCTCGCCCGCAGTAGGGGATCCCCGCACACCCCCGCCCGCCTCCCCACCACGCGCCTGCAATCCCGCGCCGCACCCAAGTGTCGAGCCCGACCGGACACCCCGCCGGCCGGGCATTTCGCATATTCGTATCCGGAAATCGGAAACGCAGTGAACCGGACCCAGCAGGAGAAGTCCCATGCTCTCGCAGACCGCCGAACATGCACTGAGGGCCGTGCTCTACCTGGCGCAGCGCGCGCCGGGCGAGTCGGTGGCGGCGGACGCGATCGCCGATGCCCTGGGCGCGCCGCGCAACTACCTCTCCAAGACGCTCAACGCCCTCGCCCGGCAGGGGATCGTGGGCAGCATGCGCGGCCCCACGGGCGGCTTCCGCCTGGCGGTGGCGCCCGGGCGGCTGACGCTGGAGGAGGTGGTCCGCGCCTTCGACGAGCCGCGCGAGCGGGGCGTCTGCCTGCTGGGCGGGAGGCCCTGCCGCGACGAGCACCCCTGCGAGGCGCACTTCCGCTGGAAGGCGGTCGCGCGCGACGTGTGGGAGCCGCTGCGGCGCACCACCGTCGCCGACCTGCTGGGCCGGACGACGTTCGAGGTGGAGGAGGTCGGCACCGCCGGCGCCCGTGCCGGCACACCCCGCCCGACCGCGCCCGCGGTCCGGGCCAGAGAAAGGACACAGCCATGAGCACGATCGTCGAGTTCGAGGCACCCGCCACGCGCGAGACCCGGGCCGCCCGTCCGCCCCGCACCCCCGGCCGGCCGCCGCGGGGTCCCGGCGGCACCGGCCGCTCCCCGCGGCGCGCTCCGTGGATCGCCCTGGGCGCCGCGGTGGTCCTGGCCACGGCGGGGACGGCGGGGATCGCCGCGGTGCGTTCGGACGAGGGCGGGGACGCCCCCTTCCAGGCCGGCATCCCGGTGCGCACGGCGCCCGAGGTCCGGGGCCAGGAGGTCGCCCGGCTCACCTTCGCGCCCAACGTGCCGGCGCCCATCACCCGCGACCACGCGACCAGGGTCATCGTGAACCTGGAGGTGATCGAGAAGACCATGCGCATGGCCGACGGGGTGGAGTACAACTTCTGGACGTTCGGGGGGACGGTGCCGGGGCAGTTCATCCGCGTGCGGGAGGGCGACCAGGTGGAGTTCCACCTCAAGAACCACCACGGCAGCACCGTGCCGCACAACATCGACCTGCACGCCGTGACCGGCCCCGGCGGCGGCGCCAAGGCCAGCATGACGCTGCCGGGGCAGGAGACGGTGTTCAACTTCGCCGCGCTCAACCCCGGGCTGTACGTCTACCACTGCGCCACCGGGCCCGTGCCGCTGCACATCGCCAACGGCATGTACGGGCTGATCCTGGTGGAGCCCAGGGAGGGGCTGCCCAGGGTGGACCGCGAGTACTACGTGATGCAGGGCGACTTCTACACCCGGGGCAAGCACGGCGAGCCCGGTCTCCAGCCCTTCGACATGCAGAAGGCGGTCGACGAGAAGCCGGACTACGTGGTGTTCAACGGCTCGGTGGGCTCGCTGGCGGGCGACAACGCCCTCAAGGCCAACGTGGGCGAGACGGTGCGGCTGTTCGTGGGCAACGGCGGCCCCAACCTGACCTCCAGCTTCCACGTGATCGGCGAGGTGTTCGACAACGTCTACAAGGAGGGCGGGACCGCGGTGTCGCACAACGTGCAGACCACGCTGGTCCCCGCGGGCGGCAGCTCCATCGTGGAGTTCCGCACCGACTACCCCGGCGAGCTGGTGCTGGTGGACCACGCCATCTTCCGGGCCTTCAACAAGGGCACCGTGGGCTTCATGAAGGTGGAGGGCCGGGCCGACGACCGGGTCTTCAGGGGCGGCGCCGGCTACGCCGGCGGGCACTGACACCCACGCGCGCTGGACGCTGCTGGGCGGCGGAGCCTTTTTGCTCACGACGGTGGCGCCCGGCGCGCAGGGGTGGCACGGACGGGCGCCGACCCACGCCGGAGCCCGACCCGAGCGCCAGCGAGGGGCACGCCCGAACGAGCCGTTCAACGCCGTTCCCGACACGCCTGGTGGGAAAACCCCTACGCGGCATCCGGGGAAGGTACGGCACCACGGAGCGCCCCGCGGCGACAGCTTGGGAGCGAGACGATTGCGCACCGAGCGCCCGGAGCGAAGGAGGGAGAGTCATGGAGCCCGTACGAGTCCTGGTCGTGGACGACCACGCGCTGGTGCGCGCGGGGATCCGCGTCCTGCTGGACACCCAGCCCGACCTCAAGGTGGTCGGCGAGGCCGCCACCGGCGAGGAGGGCGTGCGCCTGGCCGCCGAGCTGCGCCCGGACGTGGTGGTGATGGACGTCACCATGCCCGGGTGCGGCGGGCTGGCCGCCACCCGCCGGATCACCTCGTCCGGCGGCGGCGCCCGCGTGCTGGTGCTCACCATGCACGACCCCGGGCAGTTCCTGGTCCCCGTGCTGGAAGCGGGGGGGAGCGGCTACGTGGGCAAGGAGACCGCCGACCGCGACGTCGTCGCCGCGGTGCGCGCGGTGGCCGCCGGCGAGGTGTTCGTGCCGCCCTCCGCGGCGCGGGTGCTGGTGGACGTCTGCCGGGCCCCGGCGCGCGCCGACCCGCTGGACGTGCTCAGCGGCCGCGAGCGCGAGGTGCTGGCGCTGACCGCCGAGGGGTTCAACTCCTCGGAGATCGGCGAGCGGCTGCGCATCAGCGCCAAGACGGTGGACACCTACCGCCAGCGGCTGATGGAGAAGCTGCACCTGCACCACCGCAGCGAGCTGGTGAGGTTCGCGCTCCGGCACGGGATGCTGGCCGCCGCCGGATGACGCCCCTTCACCTCTGGATCGCCCACTTCCCCGTCGCCCTGCTCGTCGTGGGCGCCGCCGCGGACCTGGCGGGCGCCGCGCTCGGCCTGCGCCCGCTGCGCCGCTGGGCGGGCGGGCTGCT
>JBFMFL010000304.1:0-8324 GCA_040752145.1 Gemmatimonadota bacterium | reverse complement strand
TGCGCGGTGTGGGGGGGGGGGGCCGGGGGGGGTCGGGCCCGCGCGCCCCTCCCCTTTGTCCGCGGCGCGGCGCGCGCCGCCCTTGCGGAAGCGTAACCTTGGGGTTACGCTTCCGCCATGGACGTCCCCGCCGCCATCGCCGACCCCGTGCGCCGCGAGATCATGGTGCTCCTCCGGGAGCGCGCCATGGCCGCCGGCGAGATCGCGGCCTGCTTCGACATCAGCCGGCCCGCGGTGAGCCGGCACCTGCGCGTGCTGCGGGAGTGCGGGCTGGCGGTCGACGAGGCGCGGGGGCGCGAGCGGGTCTACCGCCTGGAGACGGCGCCGCTGGCGCCGCTGGAAGCGTGGCTCGCGCAGCTCCACGACCGCTGGTCCGGTCCCCTGGACGCCCTGGAGACCGAGGTGTACCGCACCCGGCGCGAGCGCCGCGCCTCCCCTTCCCCTCCCCAGGAGAAAACGGCATGAGCCCCACTCCGTCCGGACGCCTGCTCCGCACCCCCCGGGGCCGCGACCTCGTGCTCGTCCGCACCTTCCGCGCGCCCATCGAGGACGTCTGGGCCAGCATCACCGAGCCGGAGCGCACGGCCCGCTGGTTCGGCCCCTGGAAGGGAGAGCCCGGCCCCGGCCGCAAGATCCGCTACACCATGGCCTTCGAGCAGGGCGCCGACCCGGAGCGGCTGAACATGGAGATGACCATCGACGCGTGCGAGCCGCCGCGCCACCTGGCCGTGAGCGCGGTGGACGACTACGGGAGCTGGTACCTGGAGGCGCACCTGAGCGAGGCCGACGGGGTCACCGAGCTGCGCTTCGTCCAGCACCTCGACGACGGGGTCGACGTCGGCGACGTGGGGCCGGGGTGGGAGTACTACCTGGACATGCTGGCGGCCTCCCGCGACGGGTCCCCGCGCCCCAGCTTCGACGACTACTACCCGGCGCAGAAGGAGTACTACCTGGGGCTGGACGCGGAGCCGGCGGGGGCCGCGGGCTGACGGGACGGGCGGCCCTCGCCGCCCGCTGGACGGAGGGGCCCGCGGCCGCCCGTGCCGCGGGCCCCTCCGCGCCTGCCTCTCCGCGACGAGACTCTTGCGCCGACATCTTAACACCGTTAAGTATTCCAACGCGGATCAACGAGCAAACCGGAGGACGATCGGGTGGGAACCGCAGAACGACGCGAACGGGAGCGCGCCGAGCTCCGCCAAAAGATCCTGGACGCCGCGCGCGAGCTGTTCGTGGAGCACGGCTACGAGAGCGTGTCCATGCGCATGATCGCCAAGCGGATCGAGTACTCGCCCACGGCCATCTACTTCCACTTCAAGGACAAGGAAGCGCTCTTCCAGGAGCTGTGCGCCACCGACTTCCTGTCGCTGGCGAAGGCGTTCGGCAGGATCGCGAAGATCGCGGACCCGGTGGAGCGGATGAAGGCGGCGGGGCGCGCCTACGCGGAGTTCGCGGTGGAGTTCCCGCACCACTACCGGCTGATGTTCATGACGCCCGCGCCGGGGCCCCGCCTCCCCACCGGGGACGACGCCCCGGTGCACCGCGGCAACCCCGAGGAGGACGCCTACTTCTTCCTGAAGCAGACGGTGGAGGAGGGGATCCGCGCCGGCCGCTTCCGCCCGGAGCTGGACGACGCCGAGGAGCTGGCGCAGCTCGTCTGGGCCGGGGTGCACGGGGTGGTGTCGCTGCGCATCGCCAAGGGCAACGACACATGGATCGACTGGGCCCCCACCATGGAGCTGGTGGAGCGGGTGATCGAGGTGACGGTCCGGGGGATCCTCCGGACGGATGCGTGAGCGGCGCACCGGCGCCCCCGCATCTTTTTTTTGCCGTTTCGCTTAACACTGTTACACAAGGTAACACCGATAAACAGATGAGAACCGGCGAGCCGCAGGACCCCACCACCCCCAGCGCAGGAGCAGGCGCCATGACCCGCAGCCTCCGAAGCCCGGCGAGGATCCTCGCTGCCCTGGCCCTCCTCGCCGCGTCGCCCGCCGCGGCGCAGGAGGGTCCGCTCGACGCGCTGGTGCGCGAGGCCGTCCGCAGCAACCTGGGGCTGCGGCAGGAGCGGCTGGAGGACGCCCGCAGCGAGGCGGCCGTGCGGCAGGCGCGCGGGCTGTACCTGCCCGCGGCGTCGCTGGACGCGCGCTACTCGCGCACCAGCGGCGTGCTGGACATCGGCGAGCTGGTGAACCCGGCGTACGCGGCGCTCAACCAGCTCACCCGCAGCGATGCCTTCCCCACCGACGTGGACGCCCGCCTCCCGCTGGCGCAGGAGACCAAGCTGCGGCTGACGCAGCCGCTCTTCCAGCCCGCCGTGCGCGAGAACCACCGGCTGGCGCGGGTCCTCCGCGGGCTCCAGGGGGCGGAGCTGGCCGCCGCCACCCGCCGGCTCGCCGCCGACGTGCAGGCCGCCTACCTGGCCCATGCGAGCGCCGCGCGGGTGGTGGAGACCTACCGCGCCACGCTCCCCCTGCTGGACGAGAACCTCCGCGTCAACGAGCGCCTGGTCGCGCACGGCAGGGCCACCTCCGAGGGGGTGTACCGCGCGCGCGCCGAGCGCAGCGGCACGCTCCAGGAGCTGGCCGAGGCGGAGGCGCGGCGGGACGCGGCGGCGCGCGGGCTCAACTTCCTGCTGGGGCGGCCGCTGGATGCCCCGGTGGAGGTGCTCCCCGACTCGGCCCTGGACGCCGCGCGCGAGGTCCCGCTGGAGGAGGCGCTGCGCTCCGCGCTGGCCCGCCGCGAGGAGCTGGCGCAGGCCGACTTCGGCATCCGCGCGGCGGAGTCGCAGGGGCGGCTAGCGCGCGCCTCGTACCTGCCCGGCGTCTCGCTGGCGGTGGACTACGGCGTCCAGGGGCAGCGCTACCGCTTCGGGCCGGACGACGACTTCGCCGTCGCCTCGCTGGTGCTCCAGTGGAGCGTGTTCAACGGCGGCCAGGACGCCGCCCGCTCGCAGGCCGCCAGGCTGGACGCCGAGCGCGCCCGCGCCCGCCGCGCCGAGCTGGAGCGCGCCGTGGAGATGCAGGTGCGCGGCGCCTGGGAGGCCGCGGCCACCGCGCGCGCGGCCCGCGCCGCCGCGGACGACCGGCTGGCGGCGGCCCGGCGCACCTTCGAGCTGGTGTCGCGCCGCTGGGAGGAGGGGATCGCCCCGCACATCGAGTTCGTGGACGCGCGCACCGCCTACACCGCCGCCCGGCTGAACGCCGTGCTCACCCTGTACGACCACGCCCTGCGCCGCGTGGAGCTGGAGCGCGCGGCCGCGCTGCGCGAGCTGGAACCGTGAGACCGCACCGGACACCCACCGACCCCGAGGCCGCCATGAGCACGCACCGGCGCACCGCGCGCACCCCCGCCCTCCTCCTGCTCCTCGCCGCCGCGGCCTGCGGCGGCGACGCCGGCGCGGAGGAGTCGCCCCCGCCCTCCCCCGCCGTCCCCGTGCGCACGGCGGCGGTCACCGAGGCCGAGGTGGCCCAGCCCGTCCGCGGCACGGGGGTCCTGGCCGCCAAGGAGGAGGTCCGCCTGTCGTTCAAGACCGGCGGCATCGTCGGCCGTGTCCTGGTGGACGAGGGGGAGGCGGTCCGCGCCGGGCAGACGCTGGCGCTGCTGGACCCGGCCGAGATCGACGCGCACGTGGCCCTCGCCGAGGCCGCCGCCGACAAGGCGCGGCGCGACCTGGCGCGCGCCCGGGCGCTGTACGCGGACAGCGTCGCCACGCTGGAGCAGATGCAGGACGCGGCGAGCGGCGCCCGCGCCGCGGAGGCGGAGCTGCGCATCGCCCGCTTCAACCGGGAGCGCGCGCGCATCGTGGCACCCGTGTCCGGCACGGTGCTGCGCCGCACGGCCGAGGAGGGCGAGACGGCGGCGCCCGGCGCGCCGGTGCTGACGCTTGCCGGGAGCGGCGCGGGCACCGTGCTGCGCGTGGGCCTGGCCGACCGCGACGCGGTGCGGGTCCGGCGCGGCGACGCGGCCACGGTGAGGTTCGACGCCTTTCCCGGCGCGGAGCTGGCCGGCCGGGTGACGGAGACGGCCGCCGCGGCGGACCCGCGCACCGGCACCTACGAGGTGGAGGTGGCGGTGGAGCCCGGCGGGCGCTCGCTCGCGGCCGGGCTGATCGGGCGGGTGGAGATCCGCCCCTCGCGGGCGGAGCGGCTGCGGCTGGTGCCGGTGGAGGCGGTGCTGGAGGGCGACGAGGACCGCGGCGTGGTCTACACGCTGGGCGCGGACGGGCGGGCGCGGCGCGTCCCCGTGGGCATCGCCTTCCTGCAGGGCGGCCGGGCCGCGGTGCGCAGCGGGCTGGAGGGCGTGACGGAGGTGGTCACGGACGGCGCGGCGTACCTGGAGGACGGCACCCCCACCCGGAAGGTGGCCCCATGAGGCTCTCCGACTTCGCCGTGAAGAACTGGCAGTTCACGGTGGTGATGACGGCGATGCTGGTGGCGATGGGCCTCAACTCGCTGCTGCGCATCCCCCGCTCCGAGGACCCCACCTTCCCCATCGCCACCTTCCCCATCGTGGCCGTGTACCCGGGCGCCAGCCCGGCCGACGTGGAGAAGCTGGTGGTGGACCCCATCGAGGACGCGCTGGGGGAGCTGGAGGACGTCAGGACCATCAAGACGCGGATCGAGGACGGCCTGGCCGTGGTGCTGGTGGAGTTCGACGCGGACTCCGACGCGGACCGCAAGTACGAGGAGACGCTGCGCGAGGTCGACGCGCTGCGCCCCTCCCTCCCCGCGGACCTGCGCTCGCTGGAGGTGGAGCGCACCAACGCCGCCGACGTCAACATCGTGCAGCTGGCGCTGGTCTCCGGCGCCCTGCCGTACCGCGTGCTGGAGGACCAGGCGGAGCGGCTGGAGGACCGGGTGGAGAGCGTCCCCGGCGTGCGCGAAGCCGAGGTGTGGGCCGCGCCGGAGCGCGAGGTGCGGGTGTCGCTGGACCTGGGGCGGCTGTCGCGGCTGGGGATCGCGCCCGCGCAGGTACTGGGCGCCATCGGCAGCGAGAGCGCCAACGTGCCGGGCGGGAGCGTGGACGCGGGCGGGCGCAAGCTCAACGTCAAGACCAGCGGCGACTACACCTCGCTGGACGAGGTCCGCAACACCGTGGTGGGCGGCGCGGGGGGGAGCGTGGTGCGCCTCGCCGACGTGGCGGACGTCCGCTGGGGCCACGCGGACCAGCAGTACCTGGCCCGCTACAACGGGCAGCGGGCGGTGTTCGTGACGGCAAACATGAAGGAGGGGGAGAACGTCCAGCGGGTGCGCGACGCGGTGTGGGCGGAGCTGGACGCCTTCGAGCGCACGCTCCCGGCGGGGATGAGGCTGGAGCGCCCGTTCGACCAGTCCGTCAACGTCCGCAAGCGCCTGTCCGCGCTGGGGATGGACTTCGCCATCGCCATCGGGCTGGTGCTCGTCACCCTGCTCCCGCTGGGGGTGCGGCCGGCGCTGATCGTGATGGTCTCCATCCCCCTTTCCATGGCGATCGGGCTCACGGCGCTGGACCTGACCGGGTTCGGCATCAACCAGATGAGCATCGTGGGCTTCGTCATCGCCCTGGGGCTGCTGGTGGACGACTCCATCGTGGTGGTGGAGAACATCGCCCGCTTCCTGCGCGAGGGGCACTCGCGGCGCGAGGCGGCCACGCTCGCCACGCGGCAGATCTCGGTGGCGGTGCTGGGGTGCACGGCGGCGCTGGTGTTCGCCTTCCTCCCCCTGCTCTTCCTCCCCGGCAACGCGGGCAAGTTCATCCGCGCCATGCCGGTGACGGTGGTCTTCACCATCCTGGCGTCGCTGCTGGTGTCGCTCACCGTCATCCCCTTCCTGGCCAGCCGCCTGCTGCGCGGCGGCGGCGACGCGCATGGCAACGTGTTCCTGCGCGCCCTGAACCGCGGCATCGCGGCCGGCTACCGCCCGGTCCTGGGGCGCGCGCTGGCCCGGCCGCGCCTCACCGTGGCCCTCGCCGCCGTGTTCTTTTTGGGGACGCTGGCGCTGGTGCCGGCGGTGGGCTTCTCGCTCTTCCCCAAGGCGGGGACGCCGCAGTTCCTGGTGGACGTGGAGACGCCGGACGGCTCCTCGCTGGCCGCCACCGACCGCGCCGCGCGTTTCGTGGAGCGGGAGCTGGCCGCCCGGCCCGAGGTGCGGGGGATCCTCACGAACGTGGGCCAGGGCAACCCGCAGGTCTACTACAACGTCAGTCCGCGCAACGAGAACAACGGCGTCGCCCAGCTGTTCGTGCTGCTGCGGGAGTTCGACCCGGCGCGCACGCCGCGGCTCTACGACTCGCTGCGGGCGCGCTTCGCGGCCTATCCCGGCGCCCGCATCGAGCTCAAGGAGTTCGAGAACGGGCCGCCGCTGGACGCGCCGGTGGCCGTCCGCCTCACCGGCGAGAGCCTGGACACGCTGCGCGCGCTGGCCGGGCGGGTGGAGCGGGTGCTGCGCGCCACGCCGGGGACCATGTACGTGAACAACCCGGTGCGGCTGGACCGCACCGACCTGCGGGTGGCGATCGACCCGGTGAAGGCGGGGATGCTGGGGATCCCCACGGTGGAGGTGGACCGCACGGTGCGGCTGGGGCTGGCGGGGCTCCCGGCGGGGCGCTTCCGCGAGGCGGACGGCGACGAGCACCCCATCACGGTGCGCCTGCCGCACGAGGGGCGCCCCGGGCTGGAGGCGCTGGACCGGGTGTACGTGGCCTCCGCCACGGGCGCGCAGGTGCCGCTGCGGCAGGTGGCGGAATTGCGCCTGGAGTCGTCGCCGCCGCTGATCCAGCACTTCGGGCGGGAGCGCTCGGTGACGGTGACGTCGTGGGTGCTCTCGGGCTACAACACGGACCGGGTCACCGGCGAGGTGATGGACGCGCTGGAGGGGATGGAGTTCCCGGAGGGGTACGGCTGGGAGCCGGCGGGGGAGTTCGAGAGCCGGCAGGAGAGCTTCGGCGGGGTGGGGAACGCGGTGATCGTGGCGGTCTTCATGGTGCTCGCCATCCTGGTGCTGGAGTTCCGCACCTTCCGCAGCACGCTGATCGTGGCCTCGGTGATTCCGCTGGGGATCTCGGGCGGCATCCTGGCGCTGCTGTTCAGCGGCTACACGCTGTCGTTCACGGCCATGATCGGGTTCGTGGCGCTGATCGGCATCGAGATCAAGAACTCCATCCTGCTGGTGGACTTCACCAACCAGCTGCGCGAGGAGGGGTTGGAGCTGGACGAGGCGATCCGGCGCGCGGGCGAGGTGCGGTTCCTCCCCATCGTGCTCACCACGCTGACGGCCATCGGCGGGCTGCTCCCGCTGGCGATCCAGGGCTCGGCGCTGTACTCGCCGCTGGCCTGGGTGCTCATCGGCGGGCTGGTGTCGTCCACGGTGCTGGCGCGGCTGGTGACGCCGGTGATGTACCGACTGCTCGCGCCAGAGGTGGAGGTGCGGGCGGCTCCCGTCGGCGCACCCGAGCCGTCGCGCGGGACGATCGCGGTCCCGGCGGTCCAGCCGGCGTGATCCTGGGCTTATCCGGGATAGCGAAGAGCACGCTCTTTTACCTGATGGACTCTCCGCCGGCGCAGGTGGGGAGTCCGGCGGGGCTCCTCCCGCGCCTGTCGTCCGGCGCCCTGTTCACGGGGACGGGCACCGTGCCCGAGGACGCAGCGTGCGTCTCCCAACCCTGCCGAGCCCAACGGGCTGCGTGCGGCGCTTCGCGCCGCCCTTCGGCGAAAAGCGTGCGATAAATAGTAGCGGCGGTCGGTTGGGGCAACGTTCTCCACCGAATTGGATACTTGCGCATCCTGCGATTGTGCCTGAGTTTGGAAGCGTTTGGCCGTGTACCTTATTCCGCTAAGACACATGGAAGAGACTAGTCAGAAATTCTCATTCCCTCACCGTGGCTTCTACATAGTCACCGATAAAATCGCCGAAACCGATTTTTTTCTTGAGCGCTTGATCGAATCGCAAAATTTTTCTGCGTTCCCCTTCTACTTTAGTGCGTTCGTATCCGCTGCGCGGAGTGTTACGTTCGCCCTGCAGGCTGTAATGGCGGAAATTCCCGGTTTTAATGATTGGTACGCTTCTGAGCGCCGAGCCTTGCAGGATAGTTCACTTGCCAAATTCTTTGTCCAACTCCGGAACCACCTTCAAAAGGTCGGCAGTGTTCCTGTGTCCCAATCGGGGAAATTCGATGGTGACAACTTCCTCTCAACAGCCTATTTCATTCCGATTGCGACCGACCGGTTGTCACCCCATGCAGGGCTGAGAAAGGAACTCGGCCCAGGACCAGAGGTGCTCAGTCAAGCCCAGCGCTATCGCAGGTGAGCGTCGGCGGTAGCTGCGGCCGGTCGAGGGATCCGGTTCAGC
>JBFMFL010000303.1:0-8326 GCA_040752145.1 Gemmatimonadota bacterium | reverse complement strand
TCGTGCGCAAACTGCACAAGCGAGCCGAGGCCCTCGGTTACGCTCTGGTCGCCATCGAGACCGGCGAACTCGCTTCGGGAGGAGTTTCTTAGGAGGGATGCGAGCGCGAAGGGGCGAGACCCGGCGGCGGTTTGCCGGGGCTCGACTCCGTTGCAGACGGTCGTTTCGTCTGCTACGGAGCCGCAGCCCGACCCCGCGCCAGCGGGGGCACGCCCAAAACGGCGGTCCCGTCCTTGCAATCCTCGGCGCCCCGGAGAAGCGGTCCAGGCAAGTCCAAACGCGAGCACGGAGTCCAGCGATGTCGTCGATCAACCGTCCCCTGGCGGGCCCCATCCTGACCTTCGACCTGCGGGAGCAGATCCAGGCCCTGCGCGGCGAGGAGACCTACGCGCGCGGGCGCTCCGGCCGCACCCTGGCCAAGTCCGGGCGCTTCCGGCTCACCCTGGTCGCCATGGCGGCGGGGAACGAGATCGGCACGCACCAGGCGGACTCGCCCATGACGCTGCACGTGCTGGAGGGCGCCATCCAGTTCCGCGCCGGGGGCGAGAGCCGCGACATGCGCGCGGGCGAGGTGCTGTTCTTCGGCCCCGGCGACGCGCACGACATCCGCGCGCTGGAGGAGAGCGTCCTGCTGATCACGATCTCGGCGGTGGGCGACGACTACCTGATGGAGGGGCCGGGCGACTACCCCTCGGGCGCCGAGGGGAACGCCGCCTCGTCCTGACCCGCCCGGACCGGGGGGCGCGGCGGCTCGCTTGCGCCTCCCCGGCCCGGCGCCTACCATTCGCTCGCCCCGCTCCCGGGGACGCCCGGCGGTCCCTCCGCCGCACGCCCGCGCCCCCGCATCCCTGGCACACGCCGCCGTGAAGCCCCAGCGCCACGCCGTCATCCTGGACCTGGTCCGCGCCCGCCGCGTCCCCTCGCAGGAGGTGCTCCGCGAGCTGCTGGGCGAGCGCGGCATCGACGTGGCGCAGGCCACCCTGTCGCGCGACATCCGCGAGCTGGGGCTGGTCAAGGTGCCGGACGAGGACGGCGGCTACGTGTACACCGTCCCCTCCCACGTCACCGACCCCACCCCCACGCTGGGCCGGCTCCTCCCCACCCTGTACCTGGGCGCCGACGGGGTGGGCAACCTGCTGATCGTGAGGACGCTCACCGGCGGAGCCCAGCCCATCGCGGTGGCGCTGGACCGGGAGGAGTGGCCGGAGGTGGTGGGGACCATCGCCGGGGACGACTCCATCCTGCTGGTGCTGAGGAAGCCGGAGCAGATGGACCCGGTGATGCGGCGCCTGGAGGAGATCGCCGGGGTCTGACCCGGCGCGGACGGAGCGGGGCGCGACGGGCCCCCGGCGGCAGGCCCCGCCGGGGGCCCCCGCGCGTCCGGGAGCGCACCCGGGCGAACCGATCGGCGGCCCCGCGCCCGGAGCCGCCAATTTGTTCGCGCAGACCGACTTCGGGGGCTCCCGGTGTTGACATTCCCGCGTTCCTCCCGCAACGTATCCGTTACACCCTGCAAGCGGCACATGCGCACCCCGCGCCCGTGCCGGCGCGGCCCGCTCCGCCCCGGCCGCGGCGCTCCGCTCCATCTCCTCGGCACTTCGCATCCGCAGCACGCGCCGGCGGTCCCGGGCTCCGGGCCCCGTGTGCGTCCACCCGTCCCCGCCACGCCGGGAGGCCCACCGCTCCTCGCTCGTCCGTCCCGCAGTTCCCTCGAAGCCAAGCCCAAGCCGTAGCAGGAGAACTCGAATGAGACTTCACCCGAGGTTCGGACAGGTGCTCGCCCTGGCGGCGGCAGCCCTGATGCTCGGCGCGGCCGCCGCCCCCCTCGCCGCGCAGGCGACGGGGACCGTCAGCGGCCGCGTCACCGAGTCCGGCACCCAGCGCGCGCTGAGCGGCGCGCAGGTGACCGTGGTGGGCGCCAACCGGCGCGCCGTCACCGACGCCGGCGGCGCCTACACCATCGCCAACGTGCCGGCGGGGGCCGCGCGGCTGCGCGCGGAGCTGATCGGCCACAGCGCCGCCGAGCAGTCGGTCACGGTAGCCGCGGGCGGCACGGCCACCGCCAACTTCCAGCTCGGCGCCGCGGCGATCTCGCTGGACGCGCTGGTGGTCACCGGCACCGCGGGCGCCACGCAGAAGCGCGCCATCGGCAACGCGGTCACCACGGTGTCCGCCGAGGACATCACCTCCAAGGCGCCCATCAGCAACGTCACGCAGCTCCTCCAGGCGCGCGCGCCGGGGCTCTCCATCAACCCGGGCGCCGGCACGGCGGGCACCGCCGCGCAGATCCGCATCCGCGGCCAGGGCTCGGTGGCCGGGGCGCAGATCCCCATCTTCATCATGGACGGGGTGCGCATCAACAACGTGCAGTCCGGCTTCGGCGTGTCCGGGCAGTCCCGCAACCCGCTGGACTTCATCAACCCCGACGACATCGAGAGCATCGAGGTGGTGAAGGGGCCCGCGGCGGCGACGCTGTACGGCGCCGAGGCGGCCAACGGGGTGATCCAGATCATCACCAAGAAGGGGCGCAAGGGGCAGCAGGGGATCCAGTGGAACGCCAAGGCGGAGTACGGCGAGGTCGACTGGACCATCGACACCCCCACCAACTGGGCGCTCTGCAGCAACATCCGCATCCGCACCTCCGGGAGCGGCGCGGTGGGCAGCTTCCCCGGCTGCGCGGGGATCGACTCCATGCTCCCGGCCGACTCCGAGCAGCGCCTGCTGAGCGAGAACTTCCTCTCGCAGCCCAACACGCTGCGCAGCGGCGAGCTCAACAACTACGTGCTCTCCGCGCGCGGCGGCGGCGACCGCTACTCGTTCTTCGTCTCCGGCGACCTGCAGAACGAGACCGGCGTCTTCTACAACAACGAGACGGGGCGCCGCTCGGGCCGGGCCAACTTCACCGTGAACCCCACGGACAAGCTGGACCTCTCGGCCAACGTGTCGTACGCCCGCACCAGCTCGCGGCTGCCGCTCAACGACAACGCCTCCAACGGGCTGCTCCGCAACGGCATCCGCGGCGTTCCCGGGCGGCAGGGGCAGTACGCCATCGGCTGGCTGGGCCTCTCCCCGGCCGAGATCAACCTGTACGACAACCGGCTGCGCTCCGATCGCATGGTGCTGGGCGCCACGGCCAACTACTCGCCGTTCCTGTGGTTCCGCAACCGGCTCACCGCCGGGCTGGACCAGGACGAGAGCCTGGCGGAGAACTTCTACCCCATCTGGCGCGGCACCACTCCCTCCCCGTACGGCGCGGACGTGGCCAACGGCGCCATCTACCAGCGGGTGCCGTCGCGCCGCAGCTACACGCTCGACTACGCGGGGACGATCTCCAACACCATCCCGTGGGGAGACCTGTCGTCGGACTTCTCCTTCGGCGCGCAGCTCAACTCCCGCCGCTACGAGTACACGCAGGGCGAGGGCGAGGGGCTGATCTCCAACGAGCTGCGGCTCATCAACACGGCGACCACCACGCGCTCGTCGTCGCTGTACGAGGCGCAGAGCTCGCTCGGCTTCTTCGTGCAGGAGCAGGTGGGCTGGCAGGACAAGCTGTTCGTCACCGGCGCGCTGCGCGTGGACGACAACTCCGCCTTCGGGCAGGACTTCTCCACGGTGGTGTACCCCAAGCTGTCCGCGTCGTACGTGGTCTCGGACGAGCCGTTCTTCAACGTTCCCTTCGTGGACAACCTGCGGCTGCGCGCGGCGTGGGGGCAGGCGGGCAACGCGCCCGACCCGTTCTCGGCCGACCGCAACTACGGCGGCGCGGCGGTGGTCGACGCCAACGGCTCGCTCTCCTCGGCGCTGCGCTCCACCACCTACGGCAACCCGGACCTCAAGGCCGAGACCGGCTCGGAGATCGAGCTGGGCTTCGAGAGCTCGCTCCTGAACGGGCGGGCCGGCGTGGACTTCACCTTCTACAACAAGCGCACGTTCGACGCCCTGCTCCCCCTCCCCGTGGCCCCGTCGTCGGGCTTCGGCGGCGGAGCGCTGGGCGCGGGGAGCACGGAGGCGTACCGCACCCGCCTGGTGAACGCGGGCGAGATCTCCAACCGGGGGATCGAGCTGTCGCTGTGGGGGACGCCGGTGTCGCGCCGCAACTTCGAGTGGGAGACCCGCCTGGGCGCGTCCACCAACCGCAACGAGATGGTGGACCTGGCCGGGCTGGAGACGCAGAGGCGTGGCGACTTCGCCACGACGCAGTGGATCAGGGAAGGCTACCCGGTGGGCAGCTACTTCGGCATCAAGCCGGCCCGCAACCCGGACGGCACCTACCAGAAGGATTCGCAGCGCCGCGGCATCCTGAGCACCGACACCGTCTACATCGGGCCCTCCACGCCCACGCGCGAGCTCGCCCTCAGCAACACGCTGACGCTCTTCGGCAACCTGCGCTTCTACGTGTTCGCCGACTACAAGGGCGGCAACTACATGTGGAACGCCGGCGAGTTCGTCCGCCATCGCAACGACGTGGTGGCCTACGACGTGGTCAACCCCAAGGCCGACCCGGAGCGGTACGCGCTGCTCCGCTCGGGCTCCACCCTGCCGTTCGTGACCAAGGCGGACTTCGTCAAGCTGCGCGAGGTGTCGGTGTCGTACACGCTGCCGCAGGGCTTCACCGGCCGCTTCGGCTCGGACGAGATCACCCTCACGCTGGCCGGCCGCAACCTGGCCATGTGGACCGACTACTACGGGATGGACCCGGAGGTGAACTTCAACGGCATCGCCAACGCCGCCGGGTTCGCCTCGTCCGACCGCTCGGACTACATGTCGGTGCCCATGCTGCGGCGCCTGGTGGCCTCGCTCAACGTCCGCTTCTAGCGCCCGCACCCACAGCCATGCAGAGGGACATGAGACACATCAACTTCGCGCGGCGCGCCGCGGCCCTGCTCCCCGCCGCGATGCTGGCGGCGGCGCTCGGCGCGTGCGAGTCCGTGCTCGACGTGCAGAACCCGGGCGCCGTGGCGGACGAGCAGCTGGGCGACACGCTCAACGCCAAGCTGCTCGCCCCCACCGTGGTCAGCGACTTCCAGCGCGTCTACGACGACCTGGCCCGCGCCGGCGCCTGGTTCACCGACGAGCTGGTCAGCGGCCACAACTTCGTGGGCTACCGCGAGTGGGACGGCCGCATCGTCAGGGAGGAGCGCACCGAGCTGCGCGAGGTCTACACCACCCTGCACCAGGCCCGCTTCTCCGCGGACAGCCTGGTGGGCCGCTACCGCGCGCTGTACCCCAACCCCACGCCGCTCCAGACGCTGGACATCGCGCGCATGCGGGCGTACGGCGGCTACACCTACGTCCTCTTCGGCGAGTACTTCTGCGCGAGCCCGCTGCGCGAGGACGAGGCGGCCGTCACCTCGCCCGAGCTGACCAAGCTGGCCATCCCGCGCTTCGAGGAGGCCATCCAGCTGGCGACCGCCGCCAAGACCGGGGCCGGCGCGGTGCCGGCGGCGCGCGCGGACTCCATCATCAACCTGGCCCGGCTGGGGCTCGCCCGCGCGTACCTCCAGCTGAACGACAAGCCCAAGGCGATCCAGTTCGCCTCCCAGGTGCCCGCCGCCTTCGAGTTCCGGTCGTACTACTCGGAGGTCAAGGACTACGCGGAGAACGTCTACTTCAGCTCCACCACGGGCGCCAACCAGAACCTGGGCGTGGACGCTCCGTTCCGGAACCTGTGGACCATCGTCCCCAACGCCGCGGACCCGGCCAGGCGCGACACCCTCTACGACCCGCGCGTCCGCCACACCGCCACCTCGCGCACGGGCCACAACGGCGCCACGCCGCTTTTCCGCCCGTACCAGGCGCCGTCGTTCAGCGAATGGAAGCCCGGCACCGGCGCCAGGGGCGACACCGTCAACTTCACCAAGAACACCGGCATCCGCTTCGCCTCGGGGCTGGAGGCCCGCTACATCCTGGCCGAGGCGGGCGGGATGACGGCCGCGCAGCTGCTGGCGTTCATCAACGAACGCCGGGCGGTGGGGCGCCAGCCGGCCCTCGCCTCCGCGACGGGCGTCGACCTGCAGGCCGAGCTGCGCGACCAGCGCCGCCGGGACTTCTTTCTGGACGGGCACCGGCTCGGCGACCTGCGGCGCTACAAGGCGCAGCAGGGGATCGACCAGTTCCCCAAGGGGGCGCACCCGGACGCGTTCATCGGCACGTACGGGACGGCGGAGTGCTTCGTGCCCTCTCTGGACGAGCGCAACGGCAACCCGAACTACTGAGGATTTCGGCTGGATGCGGGCATGACCCCCGCTGGCGCGGGGGTCGGGCTTCGGCTCCGTAACGCACGATACAACCGTGCGTAACGGAGTCGAGCCCCCAACGATACTGCTGTTGGGGTCTCGCCCCTCCGGGCCGGAATCCCTCATGCAACGGCGCCCCCACCGGGATCTCCCGGTGGGGGCGCCGTCGCAGTTGCAGGCTGTCCCCTGTCCCCTGTTCCCTGTTCCCTGTTGCCTGTCCCCTATTCCCTGTTTCCTGCCGTTTCCGCCACTCCGATCAGCCGCTGCACCTCCTCCAGGATCCGGCGCGGGGTGCAGGGCTTGGGGAGGTAGCCGTCGCCCACGGACAGGGCGCGGGCGCGGTCGCGCTCCAGGGCGTGGCCGGTGAGGATCACGACGGGGATGGAGCGGGTGTCCGGATCGGCCTTGAGGCGCTCGGTCGCCTCCCAGCCGTCCAGCAGCGGGAGGGTGACGTCCATCAGGATCAGCGCCGGGCGCACCTCGCGCGCGCGGCGGACCCCCTCGTCGCCGTCCAGCGCTTCCACGACGCGGTAGCCGTGGTGCTGGAGGAACAGGGAGCAGATGTTCCTGCTGTCGGAGTCGTCGTCGACCACCAGGACGGTCTTCTGCGGGTCCACTGCGCCTCGGCGGGGGGCGGAAGGGGCGTGGCTTCGCGCGCGGGGCCGCGCGGGGATGGCATCGGCAACAGATGTACAATGTATGTACGGGGAGCCCCTGTCGCGCAAGGATCTTGCGAGCCCCGCCGCCAGCTTGGGGACGAATTTGGCACGCGACGCCCCGGCCGGCGCGGCGCCCCCGCGCCGGCCCTATCGCGGAGGCGCGGGGAGCAGCTCGCGGTACAGGATCTCCATGCGCTCCGGGCTCACCCCGTAGATGCGCGCCACGCAGTCGGTCGTCATGCCGTCGTCGCGCAGCTCGCGCGGGCGGTCGGCGGCGAGCCTACGCAGCAGGCGCTCCGCGGGCTCCAGCTCGGGCGGCCCGGCAAGCCTCGCGCGCACCCGGGCGAGCCCGCCCGGAGGCGACCTTGAGACAACCCACTGCCGGACGTAGATTTGCCGCACCGAGGCCCGTACTTCCGCGACCGGAGAGCCATGAGCCAGACCTGTCCTTCGTGCCACCAGCCGGCCAGCGGCCGCTTCTGCTCCCACTGCGGGGCGGCCGTGGCGGCCGAGTGCCGCGAGTGCGGCAACGCACTTCCGCCGGGGGCCCGCTTCTGCAACCACTGCGGCGCCACCGCGGCCACCGCCCCCGAGGCCGCCGCGGCGAACGCGGGCGGCGCGTCCCGCTGGCCCGCCTGGCTCCCCTGGTCCGTGGCCGGGGTCGCGCTCGCCGTGGCGCTCGCCGCCTTCTTCATCCCCCGCGGCGGCGATCCGCAGCCCGCGCCGGCCTCCACGGCCATGTCGGGGAGCGCGCTGGGCGGGCCCGCCGGGGGCGCGGCGCCGCCCGCCATGGGCGCCGCCCCGGCGGGGAACCCGGGCGCGGTGGACCTGTCCTCCATGACCCCGCGCGAGGCCGCGGACCGGCTCTTCAACCGGGTCATGCAGAGCGTGTCCAGCGGCGACACGGCCCAGGCGCGCACCTTCCTCCCCATGGCGATCGGGGCGTACGGGCGCGTGGGGCAGCTGGACACCGACGGCCGCTACCACCTGGCCGTGCTGCACCTGGTGGGCGGCGACCCGCGCTCCGCCCTGTCCGAGGCCAACACCATCCTGGCCGCCGAGCCGCAGCACCTGTTCGGGCTGTTCACCGCCGCGCAGGCGGAGACGCAGCTGGGGAACCGGGCGCGGGCCCAGGCCCTGTACCAGCGGTTCCTGTCGGCGTTCGAGACGGAGCGCTCGCGGGACCTGGTGGAGTACCGGGACCACCAGCAAGCGCTCGATCCCATGCGGCAGGAGGCGGAGCGGGCGGTGGGTGGGTCATAAGCTGATGTCGTAGCGGCGGGCCGCTCCGGAGCCGGACGATACTAGAAGGCTGTTGAAGAAGTCGCTCGATTGAGCCGGGTTCGGAGTCGGCGGGGCGCCGACCGTCTCCACATGGGGGCAGAAGAGCGAGCCGGGCGAAGAAACCGGCCGGCAGAAGAGGGGGTGCGG
>JBFMFL010000302.1:0-8475 GCA_040752145.1 Gemmatimonadota bacterium | reverse complement strand
AGCGAGCGCACGGCGGCCGCCCGCACCCCCGCGTCGGCGTCGTCCAGCAGCCGGGTGAGCGCGTCCACGCCCACGGCGCCGCCGGCCGCGCCCACCAGCTCGGCGGCGCGGGCGCGCACCGCGGGATGCCCGTGCGCGCACAGCCGCCCGGCCGCGGGGAGGAAGCGGGCGTCCGCGACGCCCGCCGCCACCCGCAGCGCGGGGGCGAGCGCGGGGCCCTGCCGCTTCTCCAGGAACTCCAGGAGGGGGACGGAGGCCGCGGGGCCCATGCGGACCAGCGAGTCCTGCACGGAGAAGCGGGCCAGGCCGGAGGGGTCGGCCAGGCGGTCCAGGAGGAGGCCGGCCAGCCCGGGGCCGGGATGGGCGCCGGCCCACTCCGCGGCGTCGGCGCGCACCAGGGGGTGCGGGTCGTCCAGCAGCGGCGGCACCGCGGCCTCCCCCGCTCCGATGGCGGAGAGCAGCCGCACGCCGCGCAGGCGGCGCCACCAGAAGCGGCTGCGGCAGAGCCCTTCGGCGGCGGCCAGGAGCCCCGCCTCGCGGGCCACGCCCACCAGGCGCGTGCGCCGCTCGCCGGACAGGCTGGGGCCCAGCTCCACCACCAGCCGCACCAGGAGCCGCGTCCGCAGGGCGCGGAGCGCGTCCAGGTCGGCGCGGGCGGGGACGGGCGCGTCCAGCAGCGTGCGGAGCGCCGCGCGACCGCGGTCCAGCCGGGCCGCGCCGCCCCGCCGCGCCACCATCAGCCAGGCGCCGTGCCCGAAGAGCACGGCGGTGGCGAGGGCGAAGAGCGCCGCGAGAACGAGCAGCGCCCGCGCCAGGAGCCCCGCGGTGATCACGCGGGGCGCCGTGTCCCCAGGGCGCGGCGGATGCGCTGCAGCAGCACGGGGATGCTGAACGGCTTGGCGACGTGGTCGAAGGCGTCCAGCTCCAGCGTCTTGAGCGTCTCCGCCTCGCTGGAGCGCGCGGTGAGCATCACCACCCGGGTGCGCGCCAGCGTGCCGGCGGCGCCCAGGGCGCGGAGCACGCCCAGGCCGTCCAGCCCGGGGAGGTCCACGTCCAGCAGCACCACCTTGGCGCGGAGCGCCGGCGCGTCGCCCGCGAGCGCCGCCACCGCCGCCTCGCCGTCCTGGATCCACTGCGTGCGGAAGCCGCGCGTCTCCAGGGCGTGCAGCAGGAGCCCGGCGAGCGCGGGGTCGTCGTCCACCAGCAGCACGTCCACCGTGGGGACGTCGGGCGCCGCCTCTCCGCTCCACCCCGCGGCGCAGACACGGGCGCGCCCATCCTCCTTGGCCTGGTAGAGCGCCTGGTCGGCGATGCGGTACAGCTCCGGCAGCTCGCGGCCGTCGGCGGGGAACTCGGCGATCCCGGCGCTGAAGGTCACGGAGAAATCCCCGTCCGGCCCCTCGAACCTCTCCTGCGAGAAGCGCCCCAGCACCTGGGTGAGGCGCTGCACCCCGGCGCCCTTCTCCATCCCGAACATCCCGATCACGAACTCCTCCCCGCCCCAGCGCGCCACCACGTCCTCCGCGCGGAACGAGCGCTGGAGCAGGCGGGCCATGCGCTGCAGCACCTCGTCGCCGGCGGCGTGGCCGGCGCGGTCGTTGACCGCCTTGAAGTGGTCCAGGTCGATGACCGCCAGCGAGAAGGGCTGCTCCTTGCGGGCGGCCAGGCGGAGGAAGTGCTGCGCCACCTCCTCGGACTTGCGGCGGTTGGCGAGCCCGGTGAGCGGGTCGGTCTCGGCCAGGATGCGGTGCAGCTGCACGCGGTCCAGCCGGTTGGTGAGGCGGGTGACCAGCTCCGGCCCCACGAACGGCTTGGTGACGAAGTCGTCCGCCCCCGCCGCGAACACCCGCTGCACGGTGTCGGCGTCGGTGCGGGCGGTGAGGAAGAGCACCGGGATCCCGTTCCAGCGCGGGTCGGCGCGGACCACGCGGCACAGCTCCAGCCCGCCCAGGTGCGGCATGTCCACGTCCAGCACCAGCACGTCGGGCGCGGTCTGCTCCAGCGTCTCCCAGAAGCGCAGCGGATCGGTGAGCGTGGTGACGCGCAGGCCCCGCGGCTCCAGCAGGGCGCGCACCGCCCCCAGCACCGCCGGGTCGTCGTCCACCGCCAGCAGGTGGGTGTCCGCCGGGGCGCGCTCGCGCAGCACGCCCTGCACCGTGTCCACCGCCTGCCGCGGCGACACCGGCTTCTGCAGGAAGCCGCGCCCGCCGCGCCGCGCCACCTCCACCCGGTCGGTGAAGTCGGTGCGCGCGGTGAGCACCACCGTGGGCACCGGGGGCTCGCGGCGCGACAGCTCGGCCAGCAGGTCCAGCCCGGCGGCCAGGCTCTCCTCGCGCGACAGGTCCAGCAGCACCACGTCCGGCCGCTGCCGGGTGAGCACCCGCCGCGCCTGGGGGACGCCGTACGCGGTCTCGGTGCGGAGCTGCCGCCCCCCGGCCTCGATCGCCAGGCGGTCGGCCATGTCGCGGTCCTCGTCCACCACCAGCAGGAAGGGCGTGTCGTCGGCGGCGGGGCCGCGGGCGGACTCGGCGGCGGGGGCGGGGCCGCGCTCCAGCTCGGCGCGCAGCGCCACCGCCAGCTCGCTGAGCCGCAGCGCCCGGGCGGGCGCCAGCGCCTCCGCGCCGGCGAGGATTCCCTCGGCCTCGCGCGCCAGCCGCGACGCCTCCGCGAAGCCGAACGAGCCCGCCGCCCCGGCCAGCTTGTGCGCCTCGCGCTCGGCGCGGCGGCGCGTCTCCTCGTCCAGCCGGCCCTCCAGGAGCGCGACCGCGGCCTCGTCGACCGCGTCCACGCGCGCGAAGATGGTGTCGCGGAACTTGTCCCACAGCGCGCCCACCGCCGCGCCCAGCTGCGCCGCGGGCGACTCCGCCGCCTCGGGGCCGGTGTCCACGCCCAGGATGGCCGCCGCGTGCCGGAGCAGCTCGTCGCGGTCCAGCGGGTGGTAGAGGAGGTGGTTGACCCCCAGCGTGCCCACCAGCGTCTGCGCGGCGTCGGCGTCCAGCCGGCCGCGCGCGCAGAAGACCACGGGGATGGAGCGCCCCTCCGGGAACACCCGCACGCTGCGGAGCGTGTCCAGGGCGGACAGGTCCGCGAGCCCGGCGTCCAGCACCAGGAGCGACCAGCTGCGGGAGGTGAGGGCGGCGAGGACGGCGCGGCCGCCCTCCACGGACTGCACGCGGACGCCGGGGAGGCGCCCCGAAAGCCACGCGACGAGCTCGCCGGGGAGGCCGGCTACCAGGACTCCGGACAAGTGAAGCTGCTGCGGTGGGGAGGGCGGGGTCAGGCGTCCCAGCCCAGCGCGCCGGAGACGTCGCGGGCCAGGGTGAGCGGGTCGAAGGGCTTGGAGAGCACGCCGGCCACGCCCAGCTCGGCGAAGCGCTCCAGGTCGGCGGAGCGGGTCTTGGCCGTGAGCAGCAGCACGGGGATGGCGCTGGTGGCGGCGTTGGCCTGGAGCGCGCGGAAGGTGGCGGGGCCGTCCATCTCCGGCATCATCACGTCCAGCAGGATGGCGTCCGGGCGCTCGGTCTCCGCGCGCCGCACGGCTTCCTGGCCGCAGGTGGCGGCCAGCACCTCCCAGCCGCCCACCATCTCCAGGCTGAGCTGGGCCACCTCGCGGACGTCGTCTTCGTCGTCTACCAGCAGGATGCGCTTCACGGGGGTTTCTTGTTCGACGTGTCCGGTTCGGTGACAGGTACGGCTTGGAACGGCTGGAACTGCTGGTTTGGGCGTGCCCCTCGCTGGCGCTCGGGTCGGGCTTCGGCTCCGTAGAGCAGCAAACAACGCTGCTCAACGGAGTCGAGCCCCGGCGGAAACAGCCCCGCCGGGTCTCGCCCCTTCGGGCCGAAATCCCTCACGCGGCTCCGTGCGGGCGTCCCAGGTGCACGCAACCGGGAACTGCACGGCATCCCGTAGTTCCTCCCCTCTCCCAGAATTGGGAGAGGGTGGCGAGCCTCAAGCGAGCCGGGTGAGGGCCTTTCTCGTTGGGATGCCGAAAGATAGGCGGGGCACAGGACGCGTCAATCCCCGCGTCGCAGGGGTGGCGGAGGTCCGCCCGGACGCGTCGGAGAGGCGCGGAAAGCGTTCAGCGGCAGGCGATTCGGAGACGCGGCCGGGGCCGGCGGAGAGGTCCCCGGGGCCCGGTCTGGCCCTCGGAAGTGTTCCCGTTCGGGAACGAGAGTGTCAGGAGGGATCGGATTGGAGAATTCGGCGGAGCGCGGCCGTGTCGGTCTTGGAGGCATGCCGCGGGTCGCGGGGGATGCGCGGCAGGGCGTGCAGCTCGTCCACGGGGATGGGGGCGAGGCGGGCGAGGATGTCGGCGCGGGCGGCGCCGTCCAGGCGGCCTCCCTCCGTCTCCACGCACAGGACGGCGCGGGTGCCGAGCGCGGGGTCGGGGAGGCCCAGGTAGGCGGCGTGGCGCACGCCGGGCGCGGCCAGGGCGCGCACCTCGGCGGGGGTGCTCCACCAGGTCTCGCCGGCGCGGACGACGCGCTGCCCCACGCGGCCCATCAGCCAGAGGCGGCCCTCGGCGTCCAGGCGCGCGGCGTCGCCGGTGCGGTGCCAGACGCGGGCGCCGTCGCGCACCTTGTTCTCGCGGTCGGCGGCGGGGTCGTCCAGGTACCCGGGGAGCACGTGGGCGCCCGTGACGGCCACCTCGCCGGTCTCGCCGGGGGCGGCGTTCCACTCCGCCCAGCCGCGCGGGCCCAGCTCCACGGGGCCGTCGTGCGGGCGCAGGATGCGCAGCTCGATCTCCGGCACCGGCTGACCGACGCAGATCCCTTCCCCGCCCCGCTCCATCGCCGCAAGCATCGCGCGCGCCCCGATCCCCGCGACCGGCTCCGCCTCCGTGCTGCCGTACACCACGTGCGCCTCGCCCTCCGCGGCGTCCGCCAGCAGCCGCGCGAGCGGCGGGTAGACGGGGGCGCCGCCCGTCCACAGCGCGCGCAGGGGGAGCTTCTCGCCGCGCCCGGCGCACCAGCCGGCCAGGCGCTCGTAGAACGCGGGCGAGCCGCTGGAGGTGGTGACGCCCTCCGCGCGCAGCTGGGCCAGGATCGCCGGCGGGTCGATCTCCGCGGGGCGGCGCGGGTCGAAGTCCGGGATGACGCTGGTGGTGCCGCCCGCCAGGTTGTTGAGCACGAACACGGGGAGCGTGGGCATGTCCACGTCCCGCTCCGTCAGCCCCAGGTGCGCGGCCAGGGCCCTGTGCTGCGCCCACAAAAAGGCGTGCGAGCGGGCGGCGCCCTTGGGCCTCCCCGTGCTGCCGGTGGTGAACGTCACCAGCGCGGGGTCGTCGGGGCGGACGACGGCCGCTTCGGGAGGGTCGCCCGGGCGCTCGTGGCGCGCCAGGCGGGGCCAGCGGCGGCCGGCGATCCACTTCACGGGGATGGAGCGGACGGCGGGGCTGAGCAGCCGCAGCAGGTGGGCGCGCGGCGAGCCGACGAACGCCTTGGGGCGGGCGGCGGCCACGGCGGCGTCCAGCCTCTCGCGGCCGGCCCAGGCGTCCAGGAACACGGCGACCCCGCCGGCGTGCAGCGTCGCCAGCAGGGCCACGTACAGGTCCACCGACATGGGGACGAAGAGCAGCACCCGGTCCCCCGCCCCGATCCCCGCCTCCCGCATCCCCGCCCCGAGCGCCGCCACCCGCCGCGCCAGCTCCCCGAAGCCGATGCGCCGCGCCCGGCCCCCGGCGTACTCCACGATCGCCGTGCGCTCCGGGTGCAGCGCGGCGCGCTCCGCCAGCCGCGCGGCGATGTTGGGGTTAGACACGGCACCCCCTCCCCCGGCCCCTCCCCGCAAGGGGGAGGGGAGCACGGCGACGGCAGTCCTTCACGGATTCCAGCCGAAGAGCGCGTAGCGGCGGAACGGCTCGCCGTGCAGGCGCCCGGAGATGTGCGTGGAGCTGTTGTCCACCTGCATCAGCGCGTGGATCACGGAGGGCGCGCGGCGCTCAAAAGCGACGTGGTGCACCTCCGCCGAGAGGCGCCCCCCCAGGCCCATGCCGCGCGCCTCCGGGTCCGTCGCCAGCGTCTTGAGCACCACGCGCAGGCCGCGCGGCTCCGGCTCCTCGCCGGCTTCCTCCGCGGTGGCGTAGGGCAGGTCGGGGACGCGGTCGAACGGGTCCGGGAAGGCGAACACGAAGGCCAGCAGCCGCCCGTCCGCGCCGCGGGCCAGGCGCACCAGCTCGGGATCCAGCAGCGGCCGGATCTTCAGGTACGCCGCCGCGAACTCGCCGAACGCGATGGGCGTGTAGTACAGGTTCTCCGCGAACGCCCGCAGGCTCAGCTCGTAGATCTCGCGCAGCGCGTCGTCGAAGCGCGCGGGGTCCAGCGGCCCGGTCCGGACGCCGTCCGCGCCCCGGGCGCCGGTGACGGGGCCGTACGACTCCCCGGCGGGACGACCGGCGGCGCGGCTCTCGTACTCCGCGGCCACCGTGAAGCCGGCGGCCAGGAAGTGCGCCGGGTACTCGGGCGGGTTCACCGGCTCGGTCAGGAACGGCGTCGGCGCGGGCTCGCCGGGCGCCGGCGGCAGGGCCAGGCGGTAGCGCTTCCAGGTGCTCCCGTTCATCGGGCCGAGGACGCGGGCGGCGCCCCGCTCCGCCAGCGTCTCCCGGGCGCGCACCAGCAGCGCGGCGCCGGCATCGCCGTCCAGCGCCTCGTACCACCCCACCAGCCCGGAGGGCCCCTGCGCGCCGCGCAGCTCCGGCGCGGTCTGCATCGCCAGGCGGGCGACCGGGCGGCCGGCGTCGTAGGCCACCAGGCACTCCGCGCCCGCGGCCACGTCGTCGTCTGGGGCCGGGTACACCATCGCCTCGCGCACCGCGGCGAAGTCGCCCATGCGCGGTCCGCCGGCCGTGAAGCTCTCGATTCGCAGTGGCATCGTGTCGCAGCGGGAGAGGGTCGGTCCGGGCTGCGGGTCACTCGCCGAGGAGCAGCCGCAGGTGAACGGGAACCACCACGGCCAGCGCCGCGAGCGAGGAGAACATCTGCAGGCGCAGCTCCCAGGCGGCGCCCCGCGGCACCCGCGGCGCCCAGCGCAGCGCGGCGTACAGCCCGAAGGCGAGCAGCGCGACGGCGGCGGCCACCAGCGTCGCGTCGAAGCGGGGTCCGCGCGTCCACACCGCGATCCCCCACGGCACCACGCAGAGCACGCCCAGCGCCGCCGCGCGCAGCCGGTTGGCCCAGTGTACCGCCTCCGGGGCGGACTCGCGCCAGGTGAGCGCCAGCATCGCCAGGTGGCCGGCCAGCACGCCCACGTACGCGCCGTACAGCGGGTCGGTGCCGCGCAGCACCGGGCCTGCGGAGGGGATCAGCGTCTCCAGCGCGTTGTTGAGGATCACCAGCGCCGCGGCCACGATGGTGCTGTAGAACACCGCCGACACCTGGTAGTCGCCGCGCGGAGGGCGGCCGCCGCGGATGTAGTGGCGGAACACCCACACCAGCCCGGCGAGCGCCGCCGCGGGCGCCACGGTCCACTCCGGCCCGCCCAGCGAGTACGCGCCGTAGAAGAACAGCGTCGCCCCGATGGCCCCGCTCACCGTCAGCACCCGCGAGCGCAGCGCCACCGCGGACACCACGGCGATCAGCGCGATCTGGGCCAGGAGCTGCTCGCCGATCCACTCGGCGGTGCGCGGCGTCATCTTCACCAGCAGGAAGTACGTCGCGAGCGGCACCACCAGGTTGTCGCTGCCGAACAGGCACACCGCTTCGAAGAAGGTGACGATCAGCGCCACCTGCACCGCGATCAGCACGCTCGCCGCGGGGTCCGTGTCCGTCAGCAGCAGCAGCGGCAGGTGGACGCCCAGGAAGGTCGCCAGAAAGAACACGGCGGAGCCCTCCAGGCTGCGCCGGTCCCCGCCCTCCACCGAGAAGGTGAGCCGCCCGTAGTGCGTCCCCACCAGCGCCGCCACCGTGTCCGACACCACCAGCGCCAGGATGGACACCAGGTAGAACACCGGCGTCCCGCCGGCGATCAGGAAGAGCAGGTAGACGGCGAGCGGGTAGTACAGCCCGCCCTCGGACTTCCGCTCGACGCCGTGAACGCTGCGCAGGATCCCCAGCCGCCGCGTCCCCCAGAGCATGCCGCCGAACGCCGCCCCCAGCGCGAGCACCGTCCAGTGCGACGCGAAGATCCAGGGAAAGCCCGCCGCGATCACGCCGCCGCCCGTGTGCACGGCCTTGCGGGTCCACTCCACCGGCGGCCCGGCCGCCTTCCTCCACAGCTCCGCCGCCCCGAAGAGCAGCAGGAAGAGCGGGGCCACCAGGGCAGCCCGCGCCGCCTCGCCCGCCAGCGTGCCCGGAGGAGGGAGCGCCGCGTACAGGTCCGGGAGGCTCACCGGACCGACTTGGACGGACGGGGTTCGGGCGTGCCCCCGGCTGCGCCGGGGTCGGGCTGCGGCTGGCGTCCTCGGGGGCCCCCCACCCCGGCGCTGCGCGCCACCCCTCCCCCGCAAGCGAGGGAGGGGAGAACTACACGGATCTGCCG
>JBFMFL010000301.1:3255-8488 GCA_040752145.1 Gemmatimonadota bacterium | reverse complement strand
CTGGCTGGATCACCCTCTGGAGAGGCATGCAGGCCCTGCAACGGATGGTGCAGGGCGCTGACCTCGCAGTCTCCCTAGAAAAATCTGGGGTATGACAAGCGGCAGTTTGCCGGGGCTCGACTCCGTTGAGCAGCGTTGTTTGCTGCTCTACGGAGCCGAAGCCCGACCCCGGCGCAGCCGGGGGCACGCCCGAACCCTGCCGTACGAGCAGTTCAGTCCGCCGTGCAGTCCATGACGGGAGCCGCCGAAGCCAGCCCCGGATCGGAAAGGTCGATCATCAGCCCGCGGTCCAGGTACGGCTTGGTCGGCAGCACGTCCACGTCGTCCAGCCGCCGCAGCACCTCGTGGATCCGCCACACCTGGCTCTGGATGGACGCCACCGACTCCCGGTAGCGGTCGTACCCCGTCCCCGCCCCGGAGAGCAGCTCGGTCTCCAGGATCAGCCCGGCCAGCGCGTTGTTGAGCTCGTGGCGCAGCCCCAGCGCCAGCTGGTGCAGCGCCTCGCGCCGCTCGGAGGTGATGCGCTCGCGCTGCTCCCGCTCCATGCGCCGGATCTCGCCCTTGAGGTCGATCTCGGCCACGATGGAGCCGGCGATGATGCGCAGCACCTCGATCTCCGCGGGGGCCCAGGCGCGCGGCGAGTAGCCGGCGACGCTCAGCGTCCCCGGCACCCCGGGGCCGGCGGAGCGCAGCGGCACGCCCGCGTAGGTGCGGATCCCCTCGGCCAGCGCGGGGCTGTCGGGGTCCAGCGGAAAGCCGAGCGCGTCCTCGATCACCAGCGGCTCGCCCGAGTCCAGCGCGTGGCGCGAGAGCGACGCCTCCAGCGGACGGCGGCCGCGGGTGGCCCGCAGGTCGGGGAGGCGGATGCTGCTCTCGTACAGCATCCCGTCCGGGTGGACCAGCGACACGGCGGCCACGTCCGCGCCGAGCGTGAGCGCGGCCAGGCGGACGAAGCGGTCCAGGTCGGCCTCGGACGCGGCGGACCCGCCGCGCGCGGCGTGCTCCTCCGCGCGGTGCGGGACGTCGGGGGACAGCCATCCGCCGCCGCCGGGCTCTAGGACGATTCCCGGGACGGGGATGCGGGTGTCTGCGCGCATGGATACGGCTTCGGTGGTTCGGCGTACCGGCAGGACGTGATCCCGCGCCCCTGGGGGCGCTCGGCAGAGGCGAGTGCACCCCCCGTGCCGCCCGCGCGCGCCCGCCCGCTCCATCGCAAGTCGCTGCCAGCGCGCAACTTGCATATGAGGCAAAGGAGCCGGGCCGGGGCCGTGGCGGCAGGGTGTAACGGGAGCGCAACAACAGCGCGGGGAATCACCCACAGTCGTGTTCGGCGCGGACCCGGGGCGGACAGCCGTGGCGCAGGGGTACGGATCGTGAAGCGAGGCCGGGGAGCCTGCCGGAGGGAGGCGGACCGGCGAAGGAGGGGACAATGGACCCGAAAGTCCGGGACGAGGTCGTGGACTTCCTGCGGGGGTGGCTGCCGGAGACGGCCAAGCGGAGCTACCGCCGGATGATGGCGCGGGACCCGCAGAACTGGAAGCGGGACCCGCACTTCCGCCGGGGCGTGATCGTCCGCCACGCCCTCCGCGGCAACGGCTACACCGAGCGGCTGCTGGGGGTGCGCTCGCTGGAGCCGTACTGGGCCGACCTGCTGGCCCGCGCGGTCCGGGAGGACGACGCCGCGCCGCCCCCCGGCCCCGCCCCGCCCCCTACATCACCCGGGCGATGATCCCCACCAGCGCCGCGGTGGCGCCGATGGCCTGCGTGATCGCCCAGGGGTCCCTGAAGCGCGACTGCCGGGTCGGCGGCACGTAGATCTGGTCGCCCGGGTGGAAGTTCATCTGGTCCAGCGTGCGCCCGTCGGTGATCGCCTGCTGCAGCGCCTCCCCCTCCAGCAGCTTGGTGCCGCGCCGCTCCACGTACACGCGGCGCAGGTCCGCCGTGCCGCTGGGTCCCCCCGCGCTCATCAGCACGTCCGACACCAGGAACTCCGAGGGGACGGTGTAGAACCCCGGCTTCCCCACCTCGCCCCCCACCGCCACGCGGATCAGCGGCTGCACCCGCACCACGGGGTTGACGATGTAGCGCGACAGGTGCTCCGCGACCCGGTCCTCCAGCTCCGAGCGGAGCAATCCGCCCACCGGCACGTCGCCAATGGAGGGGATGAAGAGGATGCGGTTGGCGCGCACGGTGAAGGTGTCGGAAAGCGCGTCGTTCCCCTCCACGAACAGCGCCACCTGGTCGCCCACCTGGACGTCGCCGTCGCGCAGGCGGAGGCGGATCGCATCCGCCTCGGCGCGGATGCGGTCCTTGAACTGGGCGCTGTGCGAGGGCGAGGCCAGCAGCTGCTCGTACTGCGAGAGCAGCCCCTGGAGGTCGGCGCGGGTGACCTGGACCCGCTTGGGGTCCCAGCTCACCGTGTCCTGCGCCCGGGCCGGCACGGCGGCGCCCAGGCACAGGGCGATCAGGGCCAGCACGCGAAACTGCTTCATCGTCAGCTCCTGCCCTCTCGAGTTGCTCATGTGTGTCCGGCCGGTCAGGCGCCCTGGAGCTGCCGTACCTCGCCGGTGGGGAGCGGGGCGTCGCCCAGGTCCGCCACCTCGTAGCCGGGGAGGTACTCGTAGGCGCTGTACAGGCCGTTGGGGACGGTGCCGTTGACCACCGCGCCCAGCACCCGGATGGGGAGCCGGTCCAGCATCGCCAGGTTGGACTCCGCCATGGAGCGGTTGGTGACGTCGGTCCTCACCACCATCAGCATGTCGCGGGTCAGCGTGGCGAGCACCAGCGGGTCCACGCAGGCGCCCATCGGCGGGCTGTCCACCAGGATCACCGCGTACTCGGAGCGCAGCTCGGCCAGCAGCTCGGCCATGGTCTCGGAGCCCAGCAGCTCGGGCCCGGCCGTGGTGCGCGTGCCGCTGCAGATGACGTGCAGGTGCGGGTAGGCCGTGGCCTGCACGATCTGCGACGCCGTCACCGAGCCCTGCAGGAAGTCGGTGAGCCCCGGCTTGCGGTTCACGCCCAGCAGGTGGTGCAGCGTCCCCCGCCGCAGGTCGCCGTCGATCAGCAGCGTCCTGTGCCCCTGCTCGGCGAAGGAGAGCGCCAGGTTCACGGTGATGAACGACTTGCCCTCGCCGCTCCCCGGGCTGGAGATGGTCAGCGCGCGGTTCCCCGCCGAGCCGGTGGCGTGCATCAGGTTGAGGCGCAGGCTGCGGAACGCCTCCACCAGGTGCGCCGCGCTCCCCACCCCGGTCTGCAGGTTCTGGCGGGCGCGCGGGATGGCGCCCAGCACGGGGAGGCCCAGGCCGCCCGTCACCTGCTCCGGGTACACCAGCTTGGGGTTGACGCGGTCGAAGAGCACCACGCCGGCCAGCACCAGCCCCAGGCTCCCCAGCGAGAAGAGCAAGAAGAGCTGGATGCGCGGGTCCTTGGACGGGCTGAAGGGGATCGTGGCCTCGTCCAGGATGCGCACGTCGGCGATGCTGGTGACGGCGGCCAGGCGGGCCTCCTCGTAGCGCTGCTGCAGGTTCTTGTACAGGTTCTCGGCGATGGCCACGCGGCGCTCGCGGCGCGCCTCCTCGATGGCGCGCGGCGGGATCGCCGCGATCTGCGAGGACGCGTTGCCGATCAGCCCGTCGATGGCCGCCTCGCGGGAGGCCAGCTCGGAGTTGAGCCCGCCCACCAGCGAGGGGATGGTGCGCTGCCTGAGCGAGTCCACGTCCGACTGGAGGCGCTTGACCGGGTCGTACAGGTCCGTGTACTTGCTGCGCATGGCCCGGAGCTCGGCCTCCTTGGAGGTGAGCTCCTTGAGCGTGGTGGTGATGGTGGAGGACTGCTGCACCGAGGGGATCGCCTCCAGCGAGTTGAGCTGCAGCCCCGCGGACACGGAGCGGGCGAGCGCCTCGCGGTCGCGCCGGATCTGCTCCTTTTCCAGCTTGAGCTGGAAGTAGTTCTGGAAGACCGGGTCCTGCACCAGCTGCACCCCGGGCGCGGAGGGGACCCCGCGGGATTCCGAGGGCTGGGTGATGGCCGACACGCGGAAGCCCTGGTACGCCGACTCCTCCGCCTGGAGGTTGCCGGCCGCGTACGCGAGCTGGTCCTCGAGGATGTTGGCCAGCTCGGTGAGCTTCGCCTTCTTGAGGTCCGCCGCCACCGAGATGTAGCGCTCGGTGAGGGTGTTCATCACCGAGGCGAGCTTGCGCGGGTCGGTGCCGGTCATCTCCAGGCGGAGGAAGTTGCCCCTCTGGTCCGACATGTCGGAGCGGAGCTGGCGGTTCAGCTCGCCGGCGGCGTCGCGCGGGGTGACCACCGTGAACTGGATGGTCTTCTCCGGCCCGAGGAGGCGCCGGTCGGGCACCCAGTTGAAGCCGGCGTCGGCGCCGACCGGCTCGCCCACGGCGCCTTCCTGCACGGTGAGGCCCTCGCCCGTGGTGAGGCGGAACCGCTTCCCGGCCTCGTCCACCGCCAGCTTGTAGGCGCCGGGCCGGAAGCGCTCGCGGAGCGTGAAGCCGGTCAGCGCGGCCGAGTCGGCCGAGGACCCGGGCTTCAGGTAGAGCCGCTCCTCGCGCACCACGTAGTCGAGCACCGTGTAGGAGCGCAGCAGCTCCACCCAGGCGCTCGACTGGAGCAGCTCGGAGGAGCGGATGGGGCCGGTGCCCTTCTCCCCCCCTTCGGACTGGATCCAGATGGTGGAGCTGACCTTGTACTCGGGCTTGACGAAGCGCGTGGCGTACGCGCCGACGGCCGTGCCCAGCGCCACCACGCCCAGGACGATCCACCTGTACCGCTTGAGCGCGGCGAGGTAGCGGCGCAGGGGGTTGGCCTGCGGCTCGATGGAGTCTCCGCGGAAGGCGGAGGCGGCGGACTGCTGGTTGTACGGAACCAGCTCCGCCGACGACTCGGTGTACAATGAGGGAGGTCCGCTATGCATGGGCCGGGTAACGTGGGGCGTACGACGTTCGTGAGGACGGCCGGACACGGGTGGGTCCTAGCAAGCCAGGGGCCGCAGTGCCACGGATGTCGGATCCCCGCGTCACGTCTCCCCAATTCCCCGGGCGTGGCGGAGACGCCACGGAAAGCCCCGCCGGGGAAGTGTTGCGCACACGCCACACAGCGTCGGAGCGCCGCAACCATGCGCGCAGGCCGTGCTCCCGCCGCACCCTTCCCGCGCGCGCCACGCGCGCACGGAAGGGAACGAGCGGACCGCCGCCCCGCAAAGTGCACGAGGCGCCGGGAT
>JBFMFL010000301.1:0-3245 GCA_040752145.1 Gemmatimonadota bacterium | reverse complement strand
CGCCGGACCGGCGCCCCGGGAGCGCCGCCGGAGCGGACCGCGCCGGGCGATCGGGGAGCCGATGGAACACCGTGGGGCACGGATGCCCCGGCGCCGGCGGAGAGCCCGCCGGAGAAAACCCGCCTGGTCCGGGCGCCCGCCCGCGCCTGTCGCGAGTTGTGGCGTCGCCGCACCAGTTGTCGAACGTTGGTCTCAAAATTGCTAGCCTGACGGCGGCCACAGTCGGTGCAGCAATCCCATCATGCCCGTGCCGCCGCCTGGAGGCACGCGAGGCAGCCGCGCCACAGCTGACACGTCCGGCCCGGCTCCGCTTTCCGTACGTGATCGCATCCGGCCGCTCCCGCGGGGGCGCCCACCGGAGTCCGGCCCCGCCGGACCCGCCACAGACGCACGCGCCGCCCGTCCCGGCTCCGCCCGGCACGGGGGCCCACCCTGAGAGTGAAGGAGAACGCATGTCCTTCGAGGCCCACCTCCCCTCGTCCGCCCCGGGCGCCATCCGCATGCCCGGGGGCGCCGTCGCGTCGGACGAGAACCCCCGGAGCGAGGTTTCGATCCTGGTCGTGGACGACGAGCACACCCTCCGGGAGAGCTGCGCCAGCGTGCTCCGCCTGGAGGGGTACAACGTCTCCATGTGCGCGCGCGGGACGGAAGCGATCGACCTGCTCAAGCGGCGCTCCTTCGACGTGGTGCTGATCGACCTGTACCTGGACGACGTGCCGGGGACCGAGGTGCTCTCGGTGTGCCTGCAGACCAGCCCGGCGACGCGCGCCATCATCATGACCGGCAACCCGTCGGTGGACTCCAGCGTGGAGGTGACGCGGATGGGGGCCTGGGACTACCTCCCCAAGCCCTTCTCCGCCACCCACCTGCAGATCCTCATCGGCAGGGCGGCGCACGCGGTGCTGAACGACCGCCACACCTCCGCCATGGCGGAGCGCGAGATGGCGGCCGAGCACCAGGGCCCGGTGGGCGGCCCGGTGCTGCTGGGGCGCTCGCCGGCGTTCTGCCGGGCGGTGGAGCTGGCCCGCCGCGTGGCGCGCACCGACGCCTCGGTGTTCATCAGCGGCGAGAGCGGCACGGGCAAGGAGATGATCGCGCAGTTCATCCACTCCCAGAGCCACCGCTCCACCCGCCCCATGGTGGCGATCAACTGCGCGGCGCTCCCGGAGACCCTGCTGGAGTCGGAGATGTTCGGCCACTGCAAGGGCGCCTTCACCGGGGCGATCAAGGACAAGATGGGGCTCCTGGAGATCGCCAACGGGGGCACCTTCTTCCTGGACGAGCTGACGGAGATGTCGCAGACGATCCAGGCCAAGTTCCTCCGCGTCATCCAGGACGGCATCGTCCGGCGCGTGGGGAGCGAGGGGATCGACGCGGTGACCAACGTGCGCTTCATCGCGGCCACCAACCGCGACCCGCTGGACGCCACCCAGGAGGGCGTGCTCCGCAAGGACCTGTTCTACCGGCTGAGCGTGGTGCCCATCACCCTGCCGCCGCTGCGCGAGCGCCCGGAGGACATCTCGCTGCTGGCGGAGCACTTCCTCAGCTACTACTGGAAGCGGCACCGCGACCCCAAGACCCCGGTCCCCCGGCTCAGCCAGGCGGCGATCGGCTCGCTGCAGGCGCGCGAGTGGCGGGGCAACGTCCGCGAGCTGCAGAACGTGGTGGAGCACACGGTGGTGCTGGTGGAGCCGGGCTCCACGGTGATGCCGGACGACATCCCGTTCCGCGAGATCGACCCGGCGCCCCGGGAGAGCAAGGCCACCCTGTTCCGCGGGCTGGACGAGCCGTACCACAGCGCCCGCGAGCGGGTCCTCGCCGACTTCGAGCGGGTGTACCTGGGCGCGCTGGTGGACCGCGTGGGGGCCAACATGTCCAAGGCGGCCAAGATCGCGGGCGTGGACCGCACCACGCTGTACCGCCTGATGGAGAAGCACGGCCTGCAGCGCGACACCGTCATCAAGGCGAGCTGAGGACCCGCGGGCGCGGGGCGGACGGAGCCGCATGCCCGAGACCGACGTCCCCGTGCGCGCGCGCGGGGCGGATCCGCTCACGCGGATCTCGTCGCCCGTACTGCGCTCCGCGGCCCGCCAGGTGCTCGCCGGCCTCCCCGGCGGGGCGGACGGCGACGGGCTCGCGGCCCGCCTGGCGGAGCTCGCCATGGGGGTGGAGGACGCCCGCGCCGCCGGCCCCGGCGACCCGGACCTTTCCGCCCCCTCCTCCCGCGAGCTGCTGGAGCTGCTGATGGAGGCGGAGCTCGCCGCCCGCTACCGCGACGGCGCCCCCCCCAGCCTCCCCGATCTCCTCCGCATCGTCCGCTCGTTCCGCACACCGGCCGCGGACCCCGGCCCGGACGGCCTCCCCGGCTTCGACGACCCCTCGGTGGTGGTGGGGCTGGCGCACGACCTCCGCTCGCCGCTCACCTCGGTGCTCTTCCTCTCGGACGCCCTGCGCTCCGGCTACGCCGGGGACACCAGCGACGCGCAGCGCCGGCAGCTGGGGATCATCTACAGCGCCGCGCTGGGGCTGGTGTCCATGGCCAACGACATCCTGGACCTGTACCGGCGCGGCGACGAGCTGGTGGACGAGCACCCCTCGGCGTTTTCCCTTCGCGAGATCGCCGCGTCCATCGGCGACATCGTGCGCCCCATCGCCGAGGAGCGGCGGGTGGAGCTGCGCTTCGCGCTGGAGGGCGAGGACCGCCGGCTGGGGCACCCCGTGGCGCTCGCCCGCGTGCTCCTGAACCTGGTGGTGAACGGCCTCAAGTACACCGAGTCCGGCTTCGTGGAGGTGTCCGCCGTCCCCCAGGGCGGCGACGAGGTGGAGCTCGCCGTGCGCGACTCGGGCGCCGGGATCCGCCCCGAGCAGGAGGCCATGCTCTTCCAGCCGGTGCGCCTCGTGAGCCGCTGGAACGGCCCCGGCTTCTCGGGCACGGGCCTGGGCCTCACGCTGGCCCGCAACCTGGTGCGCGCCATGGGCTCGGAGCTGGCCTACGAGACCGCCGCCGGCGTGGGCACCCGCTTCCACTTCCGCCTGGACCTCCCCCCCGCCCCCGAAAGCTGACGCGCCGGAGCCACACCCCAGGACCCCCACGGCGGGCCCGCGGACACCCGCGGGCCCGCCGTTTTCTTTGCTGTTCGAGCCGTCGCGTGAGGGATTTCGGCCCGAAGGGGCGAGACCCGGCGGGGCTGTTTCCGCCGGGGCTCGACTCCGTTGCAGACGGTCGTATCGTCTGCTACGGAGCC
>JBFMFL010000300.1:0-8682 GCA_040752145.1 Gemmatimonadota bacterium | reverse complement strand
CCAATTCTGGGGGAGGGCTTCCTGACCCTCGCCCTCCGACGTGTCGTTCTCCCCCTCCCCCCTTGCGGGGGAGGGGGCCGGGGGGAGGGGGGTCGAGGTGGGAGAGGGGGCCGGGGGGTGAGGGGTGCCGCACACCACGACCTCGCCCCCGAAGCCCGGAATCCTCGCGAGAAGCCGCTCCTGCGTCAGCAGCACCGGCACCGCCGCGTCGGCCAGCATGTAGGCCAGGCGCTCCGCCGGGTAGCCGGGGTCCAGCGGCACGTACGCCCCGCCCGCCTTGAGCACGCCCAGCAGCGCCACCACCAGCTCGGCGGAGCGCTCCATGCACACGCCCACCCGCGTCTCCGGGCCGACGCCCAGGGTCCGCAGCGTGGCCGCGAGCGCGGCGGCGCGCGCGTCCAGCCCGGCGTAGGTCAGCGTCTCGCCCTCGAACGTGACGGCGGCGGCGCCCGGCGTGCGGCGCGCCTGGGCCTCGACGAGCCCGTGCAGCGTCTCCCCCGCCCCGTCCAGCGCCCGCGCCGTGCCGTTCCAGGCGGCGAGCTGCGCCCGCTCGGCGCCGGTGAGCAGCGGCAGGGCGGAGACGGGATCGTCCGCCGCGGCCAGCGCGCCGCCCAGGAGCAGCCAGTAGCGCTCGACGACGCGGTCGATGGTGGCGGCGTCGAACAGGTCGGTGTCGTACTCCCAGGCCAGCTCGATCTCGTCGGGCGGGGAGCCGGGGCGCTGCTCCGCCCGGGGCATGACGATCACCTGCAGGTCGAACTTGGCGGAGCCGTTGGGGAGCCCCTCCGTCACCTCCAGCCGCGCCGAGCCCAGCGTCGGCTCCGGGTAGGGGGAGTCGTGGAAGCTGAACGCCGCCTGGTAGACGGGGAGGTGGTCCAGCGCGCGCTCCGGCCGCAGCGCCTCCACCACCTGGACGAAGGGCATCTCCTGGTGGTCGAGCGCCTCGCGCGCCGTCCGCCGCACCCGCTCCAGCAGCTCCCCGAACGACGGGTCGCCGCCCAGGTCCGCGCGCAGGGCGACGATGTTGACGATCATCCCGATCAGCCCCTCCATCTCGCTGCGCCCGCGCGCCGCCACCGCCCCGCCCAGGACCACGTCCTCCGCGCCGCTGGAGCGGTGCAGCAGCGCGTAGAACGCCGCCAGGAGCGCGTTGTAGAGGGTCACGCCGCGCTCCCGGCAGAACGCGCGGGCGGCGCGGGCGAGCGGCGCCGGCATGTGCAGGCGCCGGGTGGCGCCCCGGAAGCGCAGCACCGGCGGACGGGGGCGGTCGAGCGGCAATTCCAGCAGCGGCGGCGCCCCGGCCAGCGCGCGGCGCCAGAACTCCAGGTGCTCGCGCGCGGCGTCGCTCCGCATCCAGGCGCGCTGCCAGACCGCGTAGTCGGCGTACTGCACCGGCAGCTCCGGCAGCGGCGAGGGCTCGCCGCGCGAGAACGCCTCGTACAGCGCCTTGAGCTCGCGCAGGAACACCCCGAACGACCAGCCGTCGTGTACGAAGTGGTGCTCCACCGCGGCGAGCACGTGGTCGTCCGGGGCGACGCGGAGCAGCGTCCAGCGCACCAGCGGCAGGCGGGCCAGGTCGAAGGGGCGTGCGATCTCCTCCGCCAGGTGCGCGCGGACGGCGGCCTCGCGCTCGTCCGGCGCGAGCCCCGCGAGGTCGGCCGGGTCGAGGACGACGGGCCAGGGCGCGTGGACCCGCTGCACGGGCCGGCCGTCCACCCCCGGGAAGGTGGTGCGGAGCACCTCGTGCCGGCGGACGATCTCCCCCAGGGCCCGCTCCAGCGCCGCGACGTCCAGCGGGCCGCGCACGCGCAGCATCGCCTGGAAGTTGTAGGCGCGCATCCCGGGCGAGAGCTGCTGCAGGAACCAGATGGCCTCCTGCGCGAACGAGAGGGGGACGGGCCGGTCGCGCGCGGCGGGGACGAGCGGGGGGGCCGCGGCGGCGCCCGCGCGGAGCCGCGCCTCCACCGCTTCCGCGAAGCGCGCGACGGTGGGGGCCTCGAAGAGCGCCGCGAGCGGCACCTCGGTCCCGAACGCCGCCCGCGCCCGCGCCACCACCCGGGCCGCCAGCAGCGAGTGCCCGCCCAGCTCCAGGAATGCGTCCTCCACCCCCACCCGCTCCACGCCCAGCACCTCCGCCCAGATCCCGCACAGCGTCTCCTCGGTCGGCGTGCGCGGCGCCACGTACCCCGCCGCCGGCCCCGGCGCGGGGAGCGCGCCCCGGTCCGTCTTGCCGTTGGCGTTCAGCGGCATGCGCTCCAGCAGCACCAGCGCGCCCGGCACCATGTGCTCCGGCAGCCGCTCCGCCAGGCGCCCCCGCAGCGCGGCCGGGGTGAGGTCCGCCCCCGCGGCCGCTACCGCGTAGCCCACCAGGCGCTTCTCCCCGGGCACGTCCTCGCGAACCGCCACCACCGCCTCCGCCACGCCGGGCAGCGCCCCCAGCGCGGCCTCGACCTCCCCCGGCTCCACGCGGAAGCCGCGGATCTTGACCTGGCCGTCGATGCGCCCCAGGAACTCCAGTGCCCCGTCCGCGCGCCTCCGCACCCGGTCGCCGCTCCGGTACAGCCGCGCCCCGGGCTCGCTCCCGAACGGGTCGGGGACGAACTTCTCGGCCGTCAGACCGGCGCGCCCCAGGTAGCCCCGCGCCACCCCGGCCCCGCCGATCAGGAGCTCGCCGGCCTCCCCGCCGGGGAGCGGGTCCCCCGCGGCGCCGCACACGTGCAGCTCCACCCCCGGCAGCGCCCCGCCGAGCACGTGCCCGTCGGGGGCCTGCTCCGCCCCCGCCTCGGCCATCGTCGCCAGGATGGTCGCCTCCGTGGGCCCGTACAGCACCCACGTCCGGGCGCGCGGGAACGCCCGCCGCATCCCCGCGAGGAGGCCGGGCGGCACGGCGTCGCCGCCCACGAAGACGCTGCGCACCCGCGGCAGCGCGCCGGGGCCGGCCAGCACGCGCCCCACGACCTCGCGCATCAGCGCCGGCACCGCGTGGAAGGCGTCCACGTCCGCCAGCTCCTCCGCCAGGCGCTCCACGTCCTTCACCCGGTCGCGCGGCGGCAGGCGCACCCGTCCGCCCGAGAGCAGGGGGACGAAGACCTCGAAGCCCCAGATGTCGAAGGCGTAGCTGGCCAGCGCGGGCATGGTCTCGCCGGCGGCCGGGCCGAAGGCCTCCAGCGCGGCCAGCAGCCTGCCCGCCAGGTCGGCGTGCTCCACGACGACGCCCTTGGGCCGCCCGGTGGAGCCGGAGGTGTAGATGACGTACGCCGCGTTGCGCGGCCCGACGCCGCTCGGCGGGGCGTCGCCGGGATGGGCCGCGACCGCCTCCCGCTCCCCGTCCAGCCGGACGACCCGGCCGTCGAACGCGGGGAGCCTGCCGGCGGGCCCGTCCCGCGTCACCAGCAGGGCGGCGCCGGAGTCGGCCAGGGTGTAGGCCAGGCGCTCGGCCGGGTAGGACGGGTCCAGGGGGACGTAGGCGCCGCCGGCCTTGAGCACGGCCAGCACGGCCACCACCATCTCCGCGCCGCGCTCCAGGCACACGCCCACCCGCGTCTCCGGCCCCACGCCGCGCGACCGGAGGTGGCGCGCGAGCCGGTTGGCGCGGCGCTCCAGCTCGGCGTAGCTCAGCGACTCGCCGCCGCCCTCCACGGCGGGCAGGCCGGGCGTGCGCGCCGCCTGCGCGGCGAACAGCTCGTGGACCATGTGCAGCATCGCCCGCACCTACGCTCCCCCGAGCGCCTGCTGCTCCAGCAGCGTCTGCGCGGCCTCGTCGTCGGACATGGAGCCCAGGAGGCGCAGGATCTCCGCGACGCGCTCCGTCTGGCCGGGGACCGGGTCGCGCGCGACGATCGCCGCCGCCAGCTCCGCCACCGTGGGGTGCTCGAAGAGGACGCGCACCGGGACCTCGGCCTGGAGGGTGGAGCGGACCGCGACCACCGTCTGCGTGGCGAGGATGGAGTGGCCGCCCAGCTCGAAGAAGTTGTCGTGAACGCCCACGCGGTCCACGTGCAGCGTCTCCGCCCAGACGGCGGCCAGCGCCTCCTCCACGGCGGTGCGCGGCTCCACGTACTCCGCCTCCACCCCGGCCCGGCCGCCCTCCGGCGCCGGGAGCGCCGCGCGGTCGGTCTTGCCGTTGGCGGTGCGCGGCAGCGCGTCCAGCGCCACGAAGAGCGAGGGGACCATGTAGTCCGGGAGCCGGTCGCGCAGCCAGGCGCGCAGCTCCGGGGCGTCCTCCGGCACCTCGTCCTCCTCCACCACGTACGCCACCAGCCGCGCCTCGCCGCTCTCGTCGTCGAGCGCCGCGACGGCGGCCTCGCGCACGCCGGGGTGCGCCGCGAGCGCGGCTTCCACCTCGCCCGGCTCGACGCGGAAGCCGCGCACCTTGACCTGGTGGTCGTCGCGCCCCAGGAACTCCAGCACGCCGTCCTCGCGCCAGCGCGCCCGGTCGCCGGTGCGGTACATGCGCGCGCCCGCCTCGCCCCCGAACGGCTCCGGGAGGAAGCGCTCCGCCGTGAGCTCCGGCCGCCCCAGGTAGCCGCGCGCCACGCCCGCCCCGGCCAGGTACAGCCCGCCCGGCACCCCCGCCGGCACGGGCTGGAAGTGCGCGTCCAGCACGTACGCCCGCGTGTTCGCGATCGGCCGCCCGATCGGCACCACCGGCTCGGAGCCGGTGACGGGGTGCAGGGTGGACCAGACCGTGGTCTCCGTGGGCCCGTACAGGTTCCACACGCCCGCGCTCCGCTCCCGCAGCAGGTCGGCGACGGCGCCCGGTAGCGCCTCGCCGCCGCTGAGCACGCGCAGCGAGCGGTCGCCCTCCCACCCGGCGAAGACCAGCATCTTCCAGGTGGCCGGCGTCGCCTGCATCACGGTGGCCCCCGACGCGGCGAGCAGGTCCGCGAGCGCCACCGGGTCCGCCGCCGTCTCCCGGTCCGCCAGCACCACGCGCGCCCCCACGACCAGCGGCAGCAGCAGCTCCAGCAGCGCGATGTCGAACGCCGGCGTGGTCACCGCCAGCAGCGCGTCGTCCGGCGAGATCCCCGGGCGCTCCCGCATGGCGTGCAGGAAGTTGACCGCCGCCCCGTGGGTGACCATGACACCCTTGGGGCGGCCGGTGGAGCCGGAGGTGTAGATGGCGTAAGCTAGGGAACAGGGAACAGGGAACAGGGAACAGCCTGCAACGGCAGACTCGTCCTCGGCACCGTAGTTCTCCCCCTTCCCCCCGCTTGCGGGGGGAGGGGGGCCGGGGGGGTAGAGGGGCTGGGCGGCGGCCGACGCCTCATCCCCGTCGAGCAGCAGGATCTCCCCCCCGAAGCTCGGCATCGTCTCGACCAGCCCCTCCTGCGTCACCAGCACGCGGGCGCCGGAGTCGGACAGGACGTAGGCGATGCGGTCGGCGGGGTAGGCGGGGTCCAGGGGGACGTAGGCGCCGCCGGCCTTGAGGACGGCGAGCAGGGCGGCGACCATCTCCGGGCCGCGCTCCAGGCACAGGGCGACGCGCGTCTCGGGACCCACGCCGCGGGCGGCGAGGGCGGCGGCGAGCGCGGAGGCGCGGCGGTCCAGCTCGGCGTAGCTCCAGCGCCCGCCGGCGAATTCCAGGGCGACGCGCTCCGGGGCGCTGGCGGCCTGGGCCTCGAACAGGCCGTGCAGCGTGGCGGGCGGGACCTCGCGGGCGGTGTCGTTCCAGTCGCCCAGGATGCGCCCGCGCTCGGCGGGGGCGAGCAGGGGGAGCGCCGAGAGCGGGGTGTCGGGGGCGGCGAGGATACCGTCCAGCAGCGTGGTCAGGTGGTCGCGCATCCGCTCGACGGTGGAGGCGCGGAACAGGTCGGTGGCGTACTCCAGCAGGAGCACGATCTCGCCTTTTTCCTCGTGCGTCCACAGCATCAGGTCGAACTTGGCGGTGGTGCTGTCCACCCACTGCCAGGTCAGCTTGAGGCCCGCCAGCTCCAGGTCCTCCTCCGGGGCGTTCTGGAGGGCGAACAGCACCGAAAACAGCGGGTTGCGGCTGAGGTCGCGCTCGGGCTGCAGCTCCTCCACCAGGCGCTCGAAGGGGAGGTCCTGGTGGGCGTAGGCGCCCAGCGTGGTCTCGCGGACGCGGCGCAGCAGCTCGCGGAAGGGCGGGTCGCCGGACAGGTCGCCGCGCAGCACCAGCGTGTTGACGAAGAAGCCGATGAGCGGCTCGATCTCCTTGCGCGTGCGGTTGGCGATGGGGGTGCCCACCACCAGGTCGTCCTGCCCGGTGTAGCGCAGCAGCAGCGTCTGCCAGGCGGCCAGGAGGAGCATGAACAGCGTGGCGCCCTCCTCCTTGGCGAGCGCCTTGAGGCGCGCGGCGGTCTCCGCGGGGAGGCGGAACCACAGCCCGGCGCCGCGGTGGCTCTGCACCGGGGGGCGCGGGAAGTCGGTGGGGAGATCGACCGTGGGGAAATCGCGGAGCTGCTCGCGCCAGTAGGCGAGCTGCTTCTCCAGCACCTCGCCGCCCAGGCGACCGCGCTGCCACACGGCGAAGTCGCCGTACTGCAGGGGGAGGTCGGGGAGCGGCGAGGGGCGGCCGGCGACGAACGCCTCGTACAGCACGGTGAGCTCGCGGATGAACACGCCCATGCTCCACCCGTCGCTGATGACGTGGTGCAGGGTGGCGGCCAGGACGTGCTCCTCGTCGCCCAGGCGCAGCAGCCGGGCGCGCACCAGCGGGTCGTGCTCCAGGTCGAAGGGCGCCTCCAACTCGGCGCGGATGCGCTCCAGCAGTGCCTCGTGCGGGATGCCGGCGCACTCGTCCAGCGGGACCTCCACCTCGAACGGGGGGCGGACGGTCTGCCGCGGCTCGCCGTCCACGACCACGAAGCCGGTGCGCAGCGCCTCGTGCCGCCGCACGATCTCGGTGAGCGCGCGCGTCAGAGCCTCCCGGTCCAGCCGCCCGCGCAGCCGCACGGGGACGCCGATGTGGTAGAACGGGCGCCCAGGCTCCAGCTGCTCCAGGAACCAGAGCCGCTGCTGGGGGAACGACAGCGGCAGCGGCCCCGTCTCCGCGCGGGGCGGGATGGTCTCGCGGGGGGCGCTCGCCGCGGCGCCGCGCAGCCGCTTCTCCAGCAGCGCCTTCTTGGCCGACGACAGCGCCGGGCGGGCGGATCCGTCCTGGGGGGTGTCCATGTGCGTCTCCTCGCGTCTACCGCCTGGGCTCCCGCTGCCTGCGCATCAGCTTCTGCCGGGTCGCGGCCCGGCCGCGCCCTTCCCCGCCCTCCCCGTCCGCGGCGGCTTCCGGGTCCAGGTGCCGGGCCAGCGCGGCCACCGTGGGGAAGCGGAACAGGTCCACCACCGACAGTTCCCGCCCCAGCCCGTCGCGCAGCCGCCGGTGCAGCCGGGCCAGCAGAAGCGAGTGGCCGCCCAGCTCGAAGAAGTTGTCCTCCACCCCCACCCGCTCCACCTCCAGCACCTCCTCCCACGCCGCCGCGATCGCGCGCTCCAGCCCGCTCCGTGGCGCCACGAAACTGTCGCCGCTCTCGCGCGCGGGCGAGGGGAGCGCGCGGCGGTCCGTCTTGCCGTTGGGAGTCAGCGGAAAGGCGTCCAGCACCACGAACGCGGCCGGGACCATGTAGTCCGGCACCCGCGCCGCCGTCCACTCGCGCAGCTCGCGCGGGTGGACGGCCCCGGGGTCGGCGGCGGCGTAGGCCACCAGCTGCCGGTCGCCCGGCCTGTCCTCCCGCACCAGCACCAGCGCCTGGCGCACCGCCGGGTGCGCGGCCACGGCGGCCTCGACCTCGCCCGGCTCGATGCGGAAGCCGCGCACCTTGACCTGCTGGTCCACGCGGCCCAGGTACTCCAGCTCGCCGCCCGCCAGGCGCCGCACGCGGTCTCCGGAGCGGTACGTGCGCGCGCCGGGCTCCCACGCGAACGGGTCGGGGACGAAGCGCTCCGCGGTCAGCTCCGGCCGCCCCAGGTAGCCGCGCGTCACCGCGGCGCCCGCCACGCACATCTCGCCGGGCACGCCCGTGGGAACCGGCTCGCCCCACGGGTCCAGCACGTACAGCCGCCCGTCCGGCAGCGGCCTGCCGATGGGGCTGGCGGAGCCGGCCTCCACGTCCGCCTCGGTGACCGGGCGGAAGGAGTCGTGGACGGTGGTCTCGGTGATCCCGTGCATGTTCACCAGCCGCGGCCGCTCCAGGCCGTGCCGCTCCGTCCACGGCCGCAGGCTCCCCGGGTCCAGCGCCTCCCCGCCGAACACCACGCAGCGGAGCGCCAGGTCGTCCGCCCGCTCCGCCGCCGCGTCCGCCGCCACCAGCTGCCGGAAGGCGGAGGGCGTCTGGTTGAGCACGGTGACCCGCTCCGCGGCCAGCAGCGCGCGGAACGCCTCCGGGTCGCGGCTGGTCTCGAAGGGGACGACGACGAGCCGCCCGCCGTGCAGCAGCGCGCCCCAGATCTCCCACACGGAGAAGTCGAAGGCGTACGAGTGGAACAGCGTCCACGCGTCGTCCGCCCCGAAGCCGAACCAGCGCTCCGTGGCCTCGAACAGCCGCAGCACGTTGCCGTGCGTGACCATCACGCCCTTGGGGCGGCCGGTGGAGCCGGAGGTGTAGATGACGTAGGCGAGGCTGTCTGCGTCGGCAGGCCCCCCTCCGCCGGCCCCTCCCCCGCAAGCGAGGGAGGGGAGAACTGCAACAGCATTGTCGTTCTCCCCCCTCCCCCCGCTTGCGGGGGGAG
>JBFMFL010000030.1:0-38421 GCA_040752145.1 Gemmatimonadota bacterium | reverse complement strand
CCCGGTAGCGCCGCACGCAACGCTGGAACTCCCGGTGCGGCGCATGGGCCATCACCTGCGCGAAGAGCGTCTGCCCTTGGTTCATCGGCCACTCCCGTGGATGAGGTCACGGGAGTGTGGCACCCGGGAGGCCCGGGCTCAAATCGTTTCACCTGCGAGCACGCTGTAAGATGGGCCAGACCACGCGATTACAGCAGCATCGTAGAAGCTAAACCGGACACTACTGATGGTGCGTGAGTAGTCGAAGGGACGTGGGTTGAACTGCGCCGGGTCCATGAACTGATACTGCTGCGGGTCCATTCCGGTGTCGAGGATCGCCACCAGGATGTTGTCTCCTTGCGTGCGACGCCACGCGGGGACTACCCGGTGTGCCCGGGAGTAGCTGGAATACATGGCGCTCACCTTGTCGCCGTATTCCGTCTCCCCCAGGTTGTGGGGGTATGCCTCGGGGGGCTTGCAGTTCGACAGGAACGCAGGTTGCGCGCCGAACTCGGCGATGGCTTCATCGAGAATTTGCTTGGGAAGCGTCGCCGGCTCGACGTAGTCGACGTACGGCAATTGCCGCAGGCGCCGCAAGGCTGTCGAGTCGGCGATGCGCAGTTCAAGCACGGGAAGTGGGGGGAGGTCCCGGACGAAGGCGATCCCGGGGAGCGACAGCACCGCCCTTCGGCTGCCTTCCCGTTCAGCCGTGGTCATCAGCTGCTTTGCGCGCCAGACTCCACGGGGACGGCCGGCCGCTTTCAGACCCACCAGCGCGGTATTCGCACCATGGTCCAGCAGCTCCCAGAGCCGTGTGTCGGTTGTATGGACGCTGTTCCGCGGCGACTCGTCTGCGCGGGTTGGGACGCTCTCTGCTTCGCTGGTCGAGACAGGCGCCGCGCCGACTTCAGCGGTGATCGGATGATAGTCGTCGGAACACGCAGCGACTGCAAATGCGAGCGTCAGAAAGCTCACCCGGTTTCTCATGGTCAAATTGCCCTTCCAGGTTTCTACACCGTGATGGGGAGACCGCGGGCATATGGGATGTACCCGGCAGGTGTTCTATTCGGAAGCTGTCAGCGGGTGGACGCCGCGGGGGAGTGCAGTATAGGTTTGTTCCAGGGGGTTGTCAATAATAGTCGCGAAAGACGCTGATCAAACCCCCTGGCCTTTCTGGAGTGGAGGGGAGGGAGCGGACCTGTGGTGAGGGGCGGCGGCTGCCTTTGAGCCGGCTCCCATCAATGCGGTGGCACGGCGACGATCTGGTTGCAGGCTATTTTCGTGGCGCGTGCCAATGGCGGCGATGTGCTTGCCGCTGGCCCTTGCAACCAGCGCGTACCGCTCGCCCGCAAATCCTCCAATGCCTCACCCGCCAGAGGATCAAACCGGCCTTCCGCGGCATCCTGCACAAGCTGCCGGTCCCGTGCGGCGGCGTCGAACTCCAGGAACCAGGCCCGGAATTCGGCCAACACCCCGGGCGACAGCTCGACAACCGCCCGCTCGATTTCTTGAATCGTAATGGACATCTTCAGCAGCGCTCTCGTTGGGCCGTGACGGTGATCGTGGTACGCAACTCGCTACGGCCGTGTGGCATGTCCAACCGATACAGCCATACATCCGAGCAGCGAGACTGCAAGCTCCTGGCGCTCGCGCTGGGCGCGGTCGCCTGCGCGGCGGCGGCGGGGTTCGCCGCGCTCGCTTCCGCCGTCGTGCGCCGCGACACCGCCCGGCTGGACGAGGCGGCGCGGGGCCTCGCGGCGGCGCCGCACCGGCATCCTGCCCGGCGCGCGGCCGCGGCGCTGGCACCCGTCGGCAAGTGGTGGACCTACGTCCCGGCGGCGCTCGGTCCCTCCATCTTCCTGCTCACCGCGTCCGGCGCGAGCGGGTCCCGCGCGCGCCGCTCACGTCGGGCGGGGGCCGGCGCGATCCTCGCGGCGGCTGCCACGGCCACGGCGCTCAACCCGGTGTTCGACCGGTGGCTGCCCCAGCCGCCGGCACCGCCCGGCCACCGATCTCGCCGCAAGCCCGTGTTTCCGAGCGGCCACGCGTTCGGGCCGTGTGCGGTTTCGCTGGCCAGCGCGTACGTGCTGGCGCGGGAGGGGCTCGCCCGGCCGGCGGTCGCCTTTCCGGTGGCGCTGATGGTGCCGCTCGTAAGTGCCGGCGGCAGGATAGTCGAGGAGAAGCACTGGGCGTCGGACGTGCTCGGCGGCTACCTGGGTGGTACCGCCGTGGCGGCAGCCTGCGTCAGCGCGTACGAAGCTACGGGAAGGGCATAGCGGATCAGAAGGGGGGTGCGGGCGAGCTGAACGGGGAGAACCCGGAGGGGCAGGGGCGCACGTTCACGCTCCGCCTCTCGCGTGCGGCGGCTGCGTTAAGCCACTAACACATCCTTGGTTAGTCAGATCTGTCAACGAGCCAGATGAGGAGGGGTAACGCTATTATTGGCGTCAAGACCGCGGCGAGTGTGAACCAAGCTGACCAGCGGAAAAGGGCGTACTTAGTCGATGCGATATGTGAGTTAATGATGATTTGCTGCGCGTAGTTTCGTGCCGTGCGACTCCACTCCTGCCTTTCTGAATCACCCGTAGCGGCATACAGTGAATCAAGATACTCTTCCGGATTGTACTTCGCGATATGGCCAAAGAATAGAAGATTATCCGTACTCTGTATCGGTTTGGTAGAGCGTACCCATGGCAAACTTGTTTTTGGCAGGATGGCCACAATTCCCACCACAATCGCAATGCTACTACAGCAAAGAAACGACTGCAGGTACAGGCGTGCCACAGAATTGAATTTCTCAGAATTCGTTAGGATCTGAAGCGCACCAAAGACTGCTGCTCCATTTGCCGCCACAAGCGCCGCGAGTTTGGCTTCAGCGAACTTCAGCCATTCATTCACGTTGCCCATGATCCATCGGAGTCTTTCTTCCATTATGCCGTCACAGGTCATAGACGGCCGAGAAAACTACATCACCGCCGTACACGTCTCCGGCGTAATCTTTAACCTTGATATCCTGTCTGCGCCACCAGCCCTGCTGAATGCTTGAATCAGACGGTCGCGCATCCACAAACCCAGCGTGTACCACGCCGCTCATTAAGATCGCCGGGTGCGTGTGCTTATATGGTCCTATGCTCTTGGTGAAGAAAGTCTTAAAATAAGGCTCCTTGTGCCGCAGTTGGGGCGAGTAGGTGATCTCCAGTCTCTCTAGAAACTGCTCGTAGGTATAATCATACCAGCCCCATTTGTCGGTAACCGGGTAGTGATGGCCTTCCGCCACGCCAGGCAGATAGGAGGTTTCTGTTTTATGCGCGAGATCGGTTAGGCGCGACGCGGTATTTGCAGGTCGACCTAGCCAGACCAGTGACCGGTAGAACTCGGTCTCAGCACCACGCCGAATAGCGCCTGCTTTTGTGATTAGCATTTGCCCGTAGTCGATCCCAATACCGCAGCGGAAATCCAGGGCTTTGATCCGATTGTTAAGGATATGCTTCGAGATCGTGTTCATCAGAATAGCCGTATCTACCGCGTTCTCAAAACAATTTTCTTGATCGAATACAACCATCACGCGATCACCGATGATGTTTCGTACATGACCCCCAAAGTAGCGTGCTGCTGCAATCATGCTTCTTACAAACGAAGAATACATCTTTGCCAACGTCTTCGGTTGTTTAGCTGCACTGATTCGGGCGGAATTGCGAATGTCAACATACAGAACACAGCTCTCGAGGAGCTTGCAACGCTTTATCTTGCTATCGAGGTTGTCATAGGTGATGTAGCTATCATCGAAGGTCGGGACGTACTTCGTCTCCACGACCTCAACTTCAAAATCTGAAGCGACGACGGTGCTAACCTCTTCATCTAGCTCACGTAGAAAGTCGATTAAGGCCATAATGCAGGTACCCAGATGGGCATGGGTTGAGGTTGAATTTGCGGACGGACGGATTCAATCGGCCAGTACAATCCTAGCTGGCGCGGTAAGCCCCGCACCGTCCCAACGGTCACCGCCCCAGCCACATCCCCGCGGCGAACCCCGCCGCCGCGGCCACCGCCGAGACGCTGATCGCCGTGAGCCACCAGCGCCAGTCGATGTACACCTTCGTCTTGGCTTCCCTCATACGGCGCCGCCAGCCTCGGTTTCCGCGTGGAAGAAGGGCAGGGCAGACCGGGACCGACCCCGGCCCGCCCCCCGGACATCGGACTAGCGCCCCGTGAACTCCGCCGGGCGCTTCTCCAGGAACGCGGCCACGCCCTCGCGCTTGTCGTCGCTCCCGAAGCACGTCACGAACAGCTCCGTCTCGTACGCGAGCCCCGCCGCCAGCGGCATCTCCGCCGCCGCGCGCACCGCCGCCTTCGCCATGCGGAGCGCGACCGGCGACTTGGCCGCCATCCCCCGCGCGAACTCCATCGTCCGCCCGCGCAGCTCCGCCGCCGGGTGAACCACGTCCACCAGCCCGATCCGCAGCGCCTCCGCCGCGTCCACGATCTCGCCGGAGAGGATCAGCCGCATCGCCTGGCCGGTGCCGACCGCGCGCGGGAGCCGCTGCGTCCCCCCGCCGCCGGGGATGATCCCCAGGTTGATCTCCGGCTGCCCCAGCCGCGCCGCGTCCGAGGCGATGCGCACGTCGCACGCCAGCGCCAGCTCGCACCCGCCGCCCAGGCAGAACCCGTTGATCATGGCGACCGTCGGCTTGGGGAACGCCGCGATCTCGTCGAACACCCGGCGCCCCGTCATCGCCTCGCGCTGCTCCAGCGGCGTGCGCTCGGCGAACTCGCCGATGTCCGCCCCCGCCACGAACGCCTTCTCCCCCGCGCCCGTGAACACCACCACCCGCACCGATTCGTCGTCGCGCAGGTAGTCGAGCGCCGTGAGAACATCCGCGCGCACCTGCGAGTTGAGCGCGTTGCGCTTGTCCGGCCGGTTGACGGTGACGACGGCGACCCCGCCGTCCAGGTCCACCAGGATGGTCTCGTAGCTCACTTGCCGTCCTCCCAGCGGTAGAACCCCTGGCCCGACTTCTTGCCAAGCTTCCCCTCCGCCACCATCCGCCGCAGGATCTCCGGGGCGCGGTACTGCTCGCCGCCCAGCGTGTCGTGCAGGTACTCCGCGATCCCCAGGCGCACGTCCAGCCCCACCAGGTCGGTGAGGCGCAGCGGCCCCATGGGGTGGTTGTAGCCCAGCGTCATGGCCGTGTCGATGTCCTCCGGCGAGGCGACCCCCTCCTCCACCATACGCATCGCCTCCAGCCCCAGCGCCACGCCCAGCCGCGACGACGCGAACCCCGGCGTGTCCGAGACCACGATGGGCTCCTTGCCGATGCGCCGCGCGAAGGCCAGCGCCGCGTCCACCGTCTCCTGCGAGGTGGCCGCGCCGCGCACCACCTCCAGCAGCTTCATGATGTGGACCGGGTTGAAGAAGTGGAGCCCCACCACCCGCTCCGGCCGCTGGGTGGCCTGCGCGATGCGCGAGATGCTGAGCGACGACGTGTTGCTCGCCAGGATCGCGCGCGCCGGCGCGTGCCGGTCCGCGTCCTCGAAGGTGCGCAGCTTGACGTCGATGCGCTCCGGCACCGCCTCCACCACCAGGTCCGCGTCGTTCACCGCGTCCGCCAGGTTCGCCGCCTTGTGCAGGTTGGCGATGGCCGCCCCGCGCACCGCCGCCGACACCTTGCCGCGCTCCACCCCCTTGTCGAGGTTGCCCGTGATCGCCGCCAGCGCCGCGTCTACCTGGCCCGGCTGCGGGTCGAACAGGCTCACCCCCAGCCCCGCCATGGCGCACACTTGGGCGATCCCGTGCCCCATCGTCCCCGCGCCGAGGACGCCGACCCGCTCCAGCTTCTCGTCCACCCGTCTTCCCTCCGTAAGCAGTTGCAGGCTGTAACCTGTCCCCTGTAACCTATTCTCCCCGGAACGCCGGCCGCCGCTTCTCGTGGAAGGCGGCGATCCCCTCCCGCGCGTCCGCCGAGCGGAAGCAGCGGAGCTGCGCCTCCTCCTCCGCGGCCATGGTCGCGTCCAGGTCGCTGGTCCAGGCGCGCGCCAGCGTCCGCTTGGCCGCCGCGAGCGCCAGCGGCGCCCGGGCGGCGTACTCCAGCGCGGTTCGCCGCACCTCGTCCTCGAACGCGTCCTCCGGCACCAAGCGCGAGAACAGGCCGATGCGCTCCGCCTCCGCCGCGTCCACCATCCGCGCGCTCAGCACCAGCTCCGCCGCGCGCCCCGCGCCCACCAGGCGGGGGAGGAGCCAGCTCGCCCCCCAGTCCGGGTGCAGCCCGATGCGGTTGAAGGTGAAGCCGATGGACGCCCGCGCCGACGCCAGGCGCAGGTCGCAGGCGAGTGCAAGCGACGCGCCCGCGCCCGCGGCCGGGCCGTTCACCGCCGCGATCACCGGCTGCGGGACCGAGCGGATGCGGCCCACCACCCGCATCCCCGCCTCCACGTAGCGCTCGAAGGTGTCCGCGTCGCCCCGCGCCAGCAGGTCCGACATCACCTCCACGTCCGCCCCCGTGCAGAAGCCGCGCCCCGCGCCGGAAATCACGATCACCCGCGTCTCCGGCGCCTCCGAGGCCGCCGCGACCGCGTCGTGCAGGTCGTCGCGCATGGTCCCGGCGAAGGCGTTCAGCCGGTCCGGCCGGTTCAGCGTGATCCAGGCGACCCCCTCCTCGATGCGGAGGAGGACCGTCGCCGCAGCTTCGGTCGCTCCGCTCATGTCCGCTCCACGATCATGGAGATCCCCTGGCCCACGCCGATGCACATGCTCGCCAGGCCGTAGCGCACGTCGCGCCGCCGCATCTCGTGAACCAGCGTGGTGAGGATGCGCGCCCCCGAGGAGCCCAGCGGGTGCCCCATGGCGACCGCGCCGCCGGTGACGTTGACGATCTCCGGGTCCAGCCCCAGCTCGCGGATGCACGCCACCGACTGCGCCGCGAACGCCTCGTTCAATTCCGCCAGCCCGATGTCGCCCACCTCCAGCCCGGCGAGCGCCAGCGCCTTGCGCGTCGCCGGCACCGGCCCGATCCCCATGCGCTGCGGCTCCACCCCGGCCACCGCGCTGGCGACGATGCGCGCCATCGGCTTGAATCCCGCCCGCTCCGCCGCCGCCGCCGAGGCCACCAGCAGCGCCGAGGCCCCGTCGTTGAGCCCGGAGGAGTTGCCCGCCGTCACCGTGCCCCCCTCCTTGCGGAAGGCCGGCCGGAGCGCCGCCAGCCCCTCGGCGGTGGTGTCCGCGCGCGGGTGCTCGTCGTCGCGCACGGTCACGGGCGGCCCCTTGCGCTGCGGGATCTCCACCGGGACGATCTCGCCCTCGAAGTGCCGCTCCGCGATCGCCGCCGCCGCGCGCTGCTGGCTGGCGAGCGCGAACGCGTCCTGGTCCGCCCGCGACACGCCGAACTCCTCCGCCACGATCTCCGCCGTCTCCCCCAGCGACACCGTCCACTCCTTGGGCATCCTGGGGTTGACGAAGCGCCACCCCAGCAGCGAGTCCGCCATCTCGGGGACGCCGCGCGCCGGGACCTCGCTGGGCTTGAGCATCACCCAGGGCGCCCGCGACATGCTCTCCACCCCGCCCGCCACGAACAGCTCGCCCTCGCCGGCGCGGATGGCGTGGAAGGCCCCGCGCACCGCCTGGAGCCCGGAGCCGCACAGCCGGTTCACCGTCTGCCCCGCGACCGAGACGGGCATCCCGGCCAGCAGCCAGGCCATGCGCGCCACGTTGCGGTTGTCCTCGCCCGCCTGGTTGGCGCACCCGAAGATCACGTCGTCCACCGCCGCCGGCTCCACGCCGGTGCGCTCCACGAGCGCCCTGATCACGGCGGCCGCCAGGTCGTCCGGGCGCACGGAGGCCAGCGCGCCGCCGTAGCGCCCCACGGGCGTGCGGCAGGCGTCGATGATGTATGCGTCAGTCATTTGACAGAAGTGCGAGAGTGCGGCCCCGCCGCCGGGACCCCGCCACCCGTGCGAAAGTGCGGAAGCGCCCCGCGCGCCAGCATCCCGGCCCCCGGCCGTTCAACTCTCGCACTTTCGCACTCCCGCACTTTCGCACGTCGGTCACGCCAGGTTCACCCACACGCTCTTCACCTGCGTGTACAGGTCCAGCGCGTACTTGCCCAGCTCCCGCCCGTACCCCGACTGCTTGTAGCCGCCGAAGGGGACGCCCACGTCGAGCGCGTGGTACATGTTGATCCACACCGTGCCGGCGCGGAGCGCGTGCGCCACGCGGTGCGCCTTGCCGACGTCGCGCGTCCACACCGCGGCGGCCAGGCCGTACTCGGTGCCGTGCGCCATCTCCAGCGCCTCCTCCTCCTCGCGGAAGGTGCTCACCGCCAGCACCGGCCCGAAGATCTCCTCGCGCGCGATGGTCATCCCCGGCGTGACGCGGTCGAAGATGGTGGGGTTCATGAAGAAGCCCCCGCCGCCGTTCACCTGCGGACGGTCGCCGCCCAGCACCAGCTCCGCGCCCTCGTCCCTGCCCGTCTGCACGTAGCCCATCACCCGGTCCAGCTGCTCCTGCGACACCAGCGGGCCCATGCGCGTCGCCTTGTCGAAGGGGTCGCCCGGGGTCATCCCGGCGGCGCGCTTGGTCAGCTTCTCCACGAACTCGTCGCGGATCCGCTCGTCCACCAGCAGGCGCGAGCCCGCCGTGCAGGCCTGGCCCGTGTTGTAGAAGATCCCCATGGTCGCGCCCTTGACCGCGGCGTCCAGGTCCGCGTCCGCCAGCACGATGTTGGGGCTCTTGCCGCCCAGCTCCAGCGACACCTTCTTGAGCGTCCCCGCCGCCTCGCGCTGGATCAGCTTGCCCACCTGCGTGGAGCCGGTGAAGGCGATCTTGTCCACGTCCGGGTGCGCCACCAGCGCCGCGCCCGCCGTCTCCCCGAAGCCGGGGACCACGTTGAGCACGCCCGGCGGGAGCCCCGCCTCCTCGGCGATGCGGGCCAGCTCCAGCGCGGTGAGCGGCGTCTGCTCCGCGGGCTTGAGCACGACGGTGTTCCCGCAGGCCAGCGCCGGGGCCACCTTCCACGCCGCCATCTGGAACGGGTAGTTCCAGGGGATGATCTGCCCGCACACCCCCACCGGCTCGCGGCGGGTGTAGTTGAGGTAGCTGCCGGAGACGGGGATCACCTCGCCCTCCAGCTTGTCCGCCCAGCCGGCGTAGTAGCGGAAGCACTCCGCCGAGTCCTTGATGTCGATGGCGCGCGCCTCGCGGAACGGCTTGCCGTTGTCCAGCGTCTCCAGCCGCGCCAGCTCGTCCGTGCGCGCGTCGATCAGCTCCGCCATGCGGTACAGGATGCGCCCCCGCTCCCGCGCCGACATCGCCGGCCACTTGCCGCCCTCGAACGCCGCGCGCGCCGCCTTCACGGCGCGGTCCACGTCCTCAGCCGCGCCCTCCGCCACTTGCGTCAGCACCTCGCCCGTGGCGGGGTTCACGGTGTCGAAGGTCCTGCCGGAGGCGGCGTCCTGCCACTCCCCCCCGATGTACAGCCGTCCGGGCTTCACCCCGGCCTCGATCTCGGTCGCCATGTCGGTCTCCCAAAAGCAGAAGGCGGGGGAGGGACCGCCCCGTGCGCACCCGGCGCGCGGCGGTCCCGCCCCCGTCCTCCCGGCGTGGTGGCTACTTGCCGGTGAACTGCGGCTGGCGCTTCTCCACGTACGCGGTCAGCCCCTCCTTGGCGTCCTGCGAGTTGAACAGGAGCGCCTGCAGCTCCCGCTCCAGCGCGAGGCCCTGCTCCAGCGGGAGCTCGGCGCCGCTCTGGCAGGAGCGCTTGATGTTGCCCACCGCGAAGGTGGCCTTGCCGGGGCGGGTGAACTGCTTGGCGTAGGCGAGCACCTGCTCCAGGAACTCGTCGCGCGAGCCGGCGTCCAGCACCGTGTTGACGATCCCCAGCCGCTCCGCCTCGTCGAAATCGAAGTTGCCGCCCTCCACCATCAGCTGGATGGCCTTGCTGGTGCCCACCAGCTTGGTGAGCCGCTGCGTGCCGCCGGTGCCCGGGAGCACGCCCAGCGCCACCTCGGGGAGGCCCACCTTGCCGGCGCCGCGGCGGGCGATGCGCAGGTCCGCCGCCATGGCGATCTCCAGCCCGCCGCCCACGGTGTGCCCGTTGAGCGCGGCGATCACCAGCTTGGGGGTGTGCTCCAGGCGCAGCAGCGTCTCGTTGGCGTGCAGGCAGAAGTAGTACTTCCAGGTGGGGTCGGCCTTCTGCAGCATGTTGATGTTGGCCCCGGCGCAGAAGAACTTCTCGCCGGCCCCGGTGATCACGATGACGTCCACTTCCGGGTCGAAGCGCGCGCGCAGGATGGCGGCGTCCAGGTCGCGCATCATCTCGTGCGTGTACGTGTTCGCCGGCGGGTCGTCCAGCGTGAAGATCGCGATCCCGTCCCGGGCCTCGTAGCGGACCAGGGTGTTCTGCTCGGTCGCGGGGATCTCGGTCGTTGCGGTAGCCATCGTGTCTCCGTGTCTGGGTTGGGTGCTGCGTTCAGGCGTACGACGACCCGTCGGCCTGGCTTCGCCAGATCGACGGGTTGGCCTCGCCGGGGGCGGCCTCCAGCGCGCCCGCGGGGACTTCCGTGCCTTCCTTGAGGAACCCGCCCATGAACAGGCGGCTCATGTGGTCGGCGAGCTGCTCCACCGGCAGGTCCTTGTCGGGACGGTACCAGTTGTACAGCCAGTTCATCATCCCGAAGAGCGAGAAGGTCGCCACCCGCAGGTCGACCCCGTTCCCCGGGCCCAGCTCCTCCAGGATCCCCATGGCCCGCTCGGTGAGCCGGCGCTTGCGGGCGTTGACCCGCTCGCGGAAGTCGCCGGTGAGCGAGTCGGCCTCATGGGAGAGAACCTTCATCTCCGCCATGTTGCCCACGAAGTAGCGGAGGTGGTTCTCCATCAGCAGCCGCAGCTTGCGATGCGGGTCGTCCACCCCCTGCAGCAGGCGCTCCAGCGTGTCGTCCAGGGTGCCGAAGGCGTGGTCCTGGATCAGGAAGAGGAGCTCTTCCTTGGAGGTGAAGTAGTAGTAGAGCCCGGAAAGGCTCACGCGCGTCGCCCGGGCGATGTCGCGGATGCTGGCCTGGTGGTATCCCTTCTCGGCGAAGATGGCGGCCGAGGCACGAAGGATGCTCTCCAGCTTCTCGTCGTAGGCGGTGCGTGAGTCGGTCATGCTCGCTGAACCCGGTTCGTCTTCAATCGAACGTCCGATTCAACCTATCCGCCGCTCGGAAGGGGTGTCAAGAACGACCCCGCTTGACCCCCGCGAGGTGCGCGCATACCTTGTGTTTACCTCCCGTCGCATCCGGTCCGCCCGTTCCCCCGTGTCCATGCGATCCGTCCGTCCGTCCGGTCTCCGCGCGCTCGCCGCGTCCGCGTGCTGCTCCCTGGCGCTCGCCGCCTGCGGGGACGACCTCACCGGGCCCTCGGCGCACGCGCACCCCGCCGGCGGGCGCATGTGGGTGGCCGTGACTCCGCCCCGCGGGCTCCCGGACGACCGAACCTGGCTCCCCTTCGTGTCCGCGCGCAAGGGGGAGGACGCGCCCGCCGCGCTGCGCGTGCAGGCGCTCCGCGAGGAAGGGAAGCGCCTGCGCCGCGCCGGCGACCTGGACGGCGCCCTGAAAGCCGAGGAGCGGGCGGCGGAGACGGCGGCGGGCGGCGTCGCCCGCGTGCCGGACCGCGCCACCATGGCCGCCGCGCTGGAGTCGCTGGACGCCTGGACGCGCGAGGCCGAGGCGACGCTGGACGCCGGCCAGGTGCCGGAGCTGGGCGCCGGGATCGCCGCGGTGCGCGCGGCCCGCGAGGACGCCGACGCGGCGCTCGCGCGGGGCGACACCATGGCGGCGGTGGGGCACGTGGCCCGCGCGGCCACGGCGGCCCGGGAGCAGGCGCCCGCGGCGGTGGCGCTGCGCATCTTCGCGCGGGCGGAGGCGGTGGTCCGCGAGCGCCAGCGCGAGATGCCGAAGTCGCAGGCGCAGCGGGCGGAGCGGCTCCTCCGCTGGGCGCGCGAGGCCGTGCTCACCGGCGAGCCGGAGCGCGCCTTCCGCCGCGCCGTGTACGCGCTCCAGCTGGTGGAGCGCTACGCCACCACCCGCCCCATGGTTGAGGACTAGGCGGGGAACGGTTATCTTTTCGCGCGGTTTCGGTGACGCGCCGGGCTGGCGGAATGGTAGACGCAAACGACTCAAAATCGTTCGCCGCAAGGCGTGGGGGTTCGAGTCCCCCGCCCGGTATGAACACCACGACGCCCCCGCGGGATCTTCCGCGGGGGCGTCGTGGTTTCGTTCCCGGAATGGTTGTTGCTATCCGCGCTCGCCGGCAAACCAACCGACGGAGCGAGGACGCGAATGCTGACACAGGAACAGCGGGACGTGATCGAGAGGCTGCTGCGGCGCGAGCGGGAGGAGGCGCTGGAGGCGCTGGGGCACTTCGAGGAGAGGAGCCAGGACCTGCGGGAGCGCTCGGGGGAGCTGAGCCTCTACCGCCTGCACCTGGCCGACATCGGCACGGAGGCGCAGGAGCAGGAAAAGGACTTCCTGCTGGCCAGCCAGGAGGGGCGGCGGCTGTACGAGATCGACGAGGCGCTGCGCCGCCTGTACAACACGCCGGACGACTTCGGCACGTGCGAGCGCTGCGGCAGGGAGGTGGGCTTCGAGCGGCTGGAGGTGATCCCCCACGCGCGCCTGTGCAAGGAGGACCAGGAGCTGGCGGAGGCGGGCTGAGCGGGGCCGCCTCCGACGCGCCCGCCTACTCGGCGAGCTCCTTGAGCAGCCCCTGCAGCGCCTCCCGCGCCCTCAGGACCCGCATCTTGAGGGCGCTGATGGAGGCGCCCAGCATCTCGGCCATCTCCTCGTAGGAGCGCCCCTCCAGGTGCTTGAGCAGGAAGGCCTCGCGCTGCGCCTCCGGGAGGGTGGCGAGCGCCCGCTCCACCATCTGCCGCATGTCGGCGCGGTCCGCGCTCAGCGCCGGGTTGTCCGAGTCCGGCGTGACCGCCGTGTCCTCCTCCAGCGGGAGGGTGTGCCGGCGGCGGCTCTTGAGGTGGTCCTTGCAGCGGTTCACCAGGATGCGGAACACCCAGGCCCCGAAGCGGTTGGGGTCCTGGCAGCTGGCCAGGCTGGTGTACGCCTTGACGAACGAGTCCTGCACCAGGTCGGAGGCCAGGTCGCCGTCGCGCACCATCCCCACCGCGTAGCGGAAGAGCGAGTCCTGGTACCTCCCCACCAGGACGGCGTAGCAGTCGGCGTCGCCGTCCAGGATCCGGGCTACCAGGTGTGCGTCGGTGTCTGCAGTCACGCAGAGGGGCGGGGCTCACGGGTGGGGGCGGGTTCCGGGCCGGTGGCGCCGGGCGCGGCGGCGACTTGCGACGCCCGCGGAACCTCCGCTATACTGACGGACTTTGGGTGGTCCGAATGATGCGGCGGGCGCCGGGCGCCTCCGCGGCACGTTCGGACCCCCGAGTTGCGGAAACCGTAATCTATCCCTGCAATCGCGATAGAGGAAGCTGCCATGTCCAACGCCGGTCTTGAAGGAGTTGTTGTTGCGCAGAGCAGGCTCAGCTATATCAACGGGGCCGAGGGAGAGCTGATCTACGGCGGGTACGACATCGACGATCTCGCCCGCAACACGACCTTCGAGGAGGTCTGCTACCTCCTCTGGAACGGCGAACTCCCCAACCAGGAGCAGCTCGACGAGCTGAAGCGGCAGTTCGCCGCCGAGGCGGCGGTGAGCCCCGAGCTCCTGGACATGCTGCGCGCCTACCCGCGCCAGGCCGATCCCATGGCGGCCCTCCGCACGGCCGTTTCGGCGCTGGGGATGTTCGACCCGAACGCCGACGACAACTCCGAGCCGGAGCTGCGCCGCAAGGCGATCCTGCTGACCGCCAAGTCGGCGACGCTGACGGCCGCCTTCGACCGCATCCGCAACGGCAGGGACCCGGTGGAGCCCCGCGCCGACCTGGGGTTCGCGGCCAACTTCCTGTACATGCTCAACGGCGAGGAGGGCGGGGAGACCCGCGTCCGCACCATGGACGCCGCGCTCATCCTGCACGCCGAGCACGGGATGAACGCCTCCACCTTCGCCGCCCGCGTCACCGCCGGGACGCTCTCCGACGTCTACTCCGCGATCACCTCCGCCATCGGCACGCTCAAGGGGCCGTCGCACGGCGGGGCCAACGTGGAGGTGATGAACATGCTCCGCGAGATCGAGCAGAGCGGCGTGGAGCCGGGCGAGTGGGTGCGGAACGCGCTGGGGAGCGGCAAGCGGGTGATGGGCTTCGGGCACCGCGTCTACAAGGCGACCGACCCGCGCGCCAGCATCCTGCGCGAGCTGGCCGACCAGATCATGGCCGAGGCCGGCGAAACGCACTGGCTCACCCTCTCGGACCAGATCCGCGCCGTCATGGCGGAGGAGATGGAGAAGAAGGGCAAGAAGATCTACCCCAACGTGGACTTCTTCTCGGCCTCCGTGTACACCACGCTGGGGATCGCCGAGGACCTGTTCACCTGCGTGTTCGCCATCGCCCGCACGCCGGGGTGGACGGCGCACCTGTTCGAGCAGTACGCCAACAACCGGCTGATCCGCCCGCAGGCCGAATACACCGGCCCGCGCGGCCTCAAGGTCAAGCCGATCTCGGAGCGGTAAGCTCCGATCGTCGAGCGTCGCCCTCCGGGGCGCGGCGGTGACCCCGTTGCGCCCCGGAGGTTTTTCATGCTACCCTGTCGCCGCGCGCGGGCGTCCGCGCGCACGACGCCAGCGCATCCACTCCAGCTTCGCATAGACCATGGCCGACAACTGGCAGCCCCAGGTCCCCGCAGACGGGGAGCGCATCACCATCCGGGACGGCGAGCTCCGCGTCCCCAGCAACCCGGTGCTCCCCTTCATCGAGGGCGACGGCACGGGCCCCGACATCTGGGCCGCCTCGCAGCCGGTGCTGGACGCCGCCGTCGAGAAGGCGTACGGCGCGGAGCGCCGCATCCGCTGGATGGAGGTGCTGGCGGGCGAGAAGGCGTTCAACCAGACGGGGAACTGGCTCCCGGACGCCACGCTGGACGCCTTCCGCGAGTACCTGGTGGGGATCAAGGGGCCGCTGACCACGCCGGTGGGCGGCGGGATCCGCTCGCTCAACGTGGCGCTCCGCCAGATCCTGGACCTGTACGCCTGCCTGCGGCCCGTGCGGTGGTTCGAGGGCGTGCCCTCCCCGGTGAAGCGCCCGGACCAGGTGGACATGGTCATCTTCCGCGAGAACACCGAGGACATCTACGCGGGGATCGAGTTCGAGGAGGGCACCGAGGACGCGCAGCGCTTCCGCGACGTGCTGCGGGAGACGTTCCCCGACCGCTTCAAGAAGATCCGTTTCCCGGACAGCTCCGGCTTCGGGATCAAGCCGGTGTCCCGTGAAGGGACCGAGCGGCTGGTGCGCTCCGCCATCCAGTACGCCATCCGCCACGGGCGGCGCTCGGTGACGCTGGTGCACAAGGGGAACATCATGAAGTTCACCGAGGGCGGCTTCCGCGACTGGGGCTACGAGCTGGCCAGGCGCGAGTTCGGCGCGGTGGACTTCGAGGGCGGGCCGTGGCAGGTGATCCGCCAGGGCGGCCGGGAGATCGTCGTCAAGGACTCCATCGCCGACGCCTTCCTGCAGCAGATCCTCACCCGCCCGGCGGACTACGACGTGATCGCCACGCTCAACCTGAACGGCGACTACGTCTCCGACGCGCTGGCGGCGCAGGTGGGCGGCATCGGCATCGCGCCCGGGGCCAACATCAACTACGTCACCGGGCACGCCATCTTCGAGGCGACGCACGGCACCGCTCCCAAGTACGCCGGCAAGAACGTGGTCAACCCGGGGTCGGTGATCCTCTCGGGCGAGATGATGCTGCGCTACATGGGGTGGACCGAGGCGGCGGACCTCGTGGTCCGTGGCCTGGAAGGTGCGATCCGCCAGAAGACCGTGACCTACGACTTCGAGCGCCTGATGGAGGGCGCGACCAAGGTCTCGACCTCCGAGTTCGGCGAGCAGATCGTCGCCAGCATGTAGCCCGCGGAGCCCCGCGCGGACCCGGCCGCGCGGGGCGCCCCCACAGGGATGGACCGCCCGATGCCGATTTCCACGTCGCGAACAGCCACCATGCGGATCACCGTCCGGACCCAGAGCATCGACCGCGAGGACCTCCCGCTGGTCGTCCTGCCGGTCTTCAAGACGGGCGAGTTGAGGGCCGCGGACCTCCTGTCGGCCGGGAACACGGCGCTGGGAACCCAGATCGACGGCGCGCTGGCGGCCGGCGACTTCACCGGGAACGCGGACGAGACCCTGCTGGTCTACCCGGCGGGGCCGGGTGCGCAGCCGAAGCGCGTGCTCCTGGTCGGCCTGGGGGAGGCTGCCGCGCTCACCCCCGAGCGGCTCCGGCGGCTGGGCGGGACCGCGAGCAGGCAGGCGAGGCGGATGAAGGTGGAGCGCTTCGCGATCCAGCTCCCCGCGTCGGAAAGGGTGCCGGCCCGGGAAGGCGCCCAGGCGGTCGCGGAAGGGCTCGTCCTGGGAGCCTACGCCTTCCGCGAGTTCAAGACCGGCGACGCCGAAGGGTCCGCGACCCGGCAGGTCGAGGAGGTCGTCCTCGGCTGCGCGCCCGGGGCCGCGGCGGAGGTGGGCGAGGGCGCCCGCCACGGCGAGGTGGTGGCGCGGGCCGAGCGGCTGGCGCGCGACCTGGGCAACCTCCCCCCCAACGTGGCCACCCCCGCCTACCTGGCGGAGACCGCCGAGCGGATCGCGCGGGAGCGCGGCATGCGGGCGACGATCCTGGGGCGCCGGGAGCTGGAGGAGGAGGGGATGCGCGCCCTGCTCGCCGTGGCCGCGGGCTCCGACCAGGAGCCCCGGCTGATCGTGCTGGAGCACCGCGGCGGCGCCGAGGGCGACAAGCCGCTGGTGATCGTGGGGAAGGGGGTCACCTTCGACGCGGGGGGGATCTCCATCAAGCCCGCGCTCAACATGGAGGAGATGAAGTTCGACATGAGCGGGGCGGGGGCCACGCTGGCGGCGATGCAGGCCGTCGCCGAGCTGGGGCTCCCGGCCAACGTGGTGGGGATCGTCCCCGCCACCGAGAACCTGCTCTCCGGCTCCGCCATGCGCCCCGGCGACATCCTCCGCACCCACCTGGGGAAGACGGTGGAGGTCGTCAACACCGACGCGGAGGGGCGGCTGATCCTGGCCGACGCACTCTCGTACGCACGGCGCTTCGATCCGGCGGCGGTGGTGGACGCGGCCACGCTCACCGGCTCGTGCGTGATGGCGCTGGGGCACGTGGCGGCGGGGCTGTACTCCGGCGACGACGCGCTGGCGGCGGAGCTGAGCGCCGCAGGGGAGCGCACCGGCTCGCGGGTGTGGCGGCTCCCCATGTTCGACGAGTACCGCGACCAGATCCGCTCCGAGTACGCCGACATCAAGAACTCCGGCGGCAAGCCGGCGGGCTCCATCACCGCCGCCTGGTTCCTGCGCGAGTTCGCGGGGAGCTTCCCCTGGGCGCACCTGGACGTGGCGGGGACGGCGTACGGCGAGGGCAAGCTCCCGTACCAGACGCGCGGCTCCACCGGCGTGCCCACCCGGCTGTTCGTGGAGTGGGTGCGGGCGCGCTCCGCCGGGGAGCGGCCCGGCGGATGACCGCACGGCCCGCCCTGCTCGCGGGGCTCCTCCTGCTCGCCGCGCCGGCCCTGCTGGCGGCGCAGAACCCGCCCGCGCGCCCGGACACCGTGCCGCGCCCCGCGCCGCGGGACACGGTGCGGCTGGAGGGGCGCGACACCGCCACCTTCCGCGTCCCCCCGGAGACCCTCCCCACGGACACCCTGCCGCAGCGCGGCGACACGGCGCGGACCGACTCCATCCTCCCCGCGCCGCTCTTCCCCGCCTGGCCGCAGCCGGACTCGGCCGGGTTCTGGCAGGGGACCTGGACCTGGGACCGGGAGGCGCTGGGCCGCTTCCACGGCACCTCGCTGCTGGACCTGCTGCGCACCATCCCCGGCGTCACCATCACCCGCGGCGGCGGCTACGGCCGGCCCGCGGGGGTGGCCCCCTACGGGCTGGGCGGCGGGCGGACCCGCTTCTTCTACGACGGGTGGGAGGTGGACCCGCTCGCCTCGGCGACGCTGGACCTGCAGGAGATCTCGCTGGTGGAGCTGGAGACGGTGCGGGTGGAGCGCCGGCTGAACGAGATCCGGGTGGAGCTGCTCCCCTACCGGCTGGCCGACCGGCGCCCGTACTCGCAGATCGAGCTGGGGACCGGCGACCCCAACACCCGCCTGCTGCGCGGGCTATTCGCGGCCGCCCCGGGCAGCCGGCAGACGGTGACGCTGGGCTTCGACATCGCGGACACGGAGGGGCTGGGGCGGCGGCAGCCCTTCGCGGTGACCAACGGCTTCGCGCGCTGGGCGTACCGCTTCACCCCGCGCGCCGGGGTGCAGGTGGAGTACCGCACCACCGAGGTGGCGCGGCCGGACACCGCCTTCACCGAGGAGGCGGACAGGCAGGCGCTCTGGGTGCGCGCCCGCTGGCTGCCCGCGCCCGGGCTGGCGCTGGAGGCGATGGGCGGGCGCAACTGGCGCGTCCCCTCGGACCCGGACCGCTTCCCCGAGCGGCAGTCGGCGTACCAGGGCGTGCTGCGGGCGCTGCTGGGCGGGCGCGCGGCCTGGGTGGAGGGCGTCGCCCGGCTGCGCGGCGAGGAGGAGGGGGCGTTCGCGGTTCCCCCGACGGAGCTGGAGGCGCGCGCCGGCCTGCGGGCCGGAGGGGCGCTGGAGGCGCGGGGCGGCGCCCGCTTCACCGCGGGCGGCGAGGGGGGGACCGAGCTCCAGGGGAGCGTGCGCGCCGGGCCCTTCGGCGGCTTCTCGCTGTTCGGCTCGGCGACGGCGGGGACGCGCGGCGTGCCGCTGATCACCCGCGACTCCGTGGCCACCTACGTCCCGCAGATCCCCCGGCTGGCGAGGTCGGACACCTTTCCGCTCTTCGGCGCGGTGTCGCCCACGCTCTCGGGCTTCCGCGCCGGCGCCGAGTGGGCGCGGCCGGGCGCGATCCTCGGGGCCGCGTTCGTGACGCTGGACCAGGACCTGGCGGCGCCGTTCGGGCTGCGGCTGGACGACGACCTGGGGCGGGCGACGGCCGCGGATGCGTCCACCGGGGTGGAGGCGTACGTGTCGCTCCCGCTCTTCCGCCCCTTTCTGCGGCTGGACGGGTGGTACACGTACTGGACCGACACCGGCGGGCGCCCCTACCTCCCGGAGGACGAGGGGCGGGCGGCGCTGGAGTTCCACGACGTGTTCTACACCGGGAACCTGGAGCCCACCTTCCGCTTCGAGATGGTCCGGCGCGGCTCCGCGCTGACGCCGGTGGTGGACGACGACCCGGACGAGGAGGGCTTCCCCGCGCCGCTGGCCAGCCAGGCGTACACGCTGTTCAACGCGTACCTGCAGGTGCGGGTGATCGACGTGCGCGCCTTCGTCATCGTGGAGAACGTCTTCAACCTGCGCGGGGCCGCCGACGTCCCGGGCCGCCCGTTCCCCGGGGCGCGGGCCATCTACGGAATCCGCTGGTACTTCCGGAATTGAGAACGGCCCCCGGACCGTCCACGGTCCGTTGACTTGAACCGGCTCGCCGGGTAACTTCCGAGCCCTGCACGGAGGGGTGATGATTCGGAGCATGACCGGGTACGGAGAGGCCGAGCGGGCGGTTCCCGCGGGGCGTCTCCGGGTGGAGGTGCGGACCGTCAACCACCGCTACTTCCACACCACCTTCCGGCTCCCCGCCGCGCTGTCGCGGTGGGAGGGGGAGATGCGGGAGTGGCTGCGCGCCCTCATCGCCCGCGGACACGCGAGCTGCACGGTGAGGATCGACCGGGAGGGCGCCGCCCCCGGGAGCATCCGCATCGACGAGGAGCGCGTGGCGGCGTACGTCGCCGCCTTCCGCGAGCTCACGGACCGCTTCTCGGTGACCGGCGCGCCCACCCTGGAGCTGCTGGCCCGCTACGGCGACATCTTCGTGCGCGATGCGCCGGAGGAGCCGGAGGTGGAGGTGTCCGCCGAGGACCTGCGCGCGGCGGTGGAGGAGGCGGCCCGCGCCAACGTGCGGATGCGCGAGGACGAGGGGCGCCGCCTGCACGCCGACCTGGAGGAGCGGCTGGCCGCCATGGAGGCGGCGCTCGCCGCCGTCCGCGAGCGCGCTCCCGAGCGGCTGCTCGCGGAACGCGACCGGCTCCGCGCCGTGGTGCGGGAGCTGGCCGGCGGGGTGGGGGTGGACGAGGAGCGGCTGGCGCAGGAGATCGCCTACCTGGCCGAGCGCTGGGACGTCAACGAGGAGCTGGTGCGCTTCGCCTCGCACGTGTCGCTGTTCCGCGAGCTGCTGGCCGCGGACGCCGCGGAGCCGGTGGGGAAGCGCCTCTCGTTCCTGGTGCAGGAGATCCACCGCGAGGCCAACACCATCGGCTCCAAGGCCAACGACGCGCTGATCGCGCACCGCGTGGTGGCGATCAAGGAGGAGGTCGAGCGGCTCCGCGAGCAGGTGGAGAACGTCGAGTGAGCGGCGCCACGGGGCTCCCCGGCCGCACCTTCCCGGTGATCCTGTCCGCCCCCTCGGGCGGCGGCAAGACCACCGTCGCGCGGATGCTGGGCGGGAGGCGCGGCGACATCGCCTTTTCCGTGTCGGCCACGACGCGGGCCCCGCGGCGCCACGAGGCGGACGGGCGCGACTACTGGTTCGTCGCCGAGGAGGAGTTCCTCCGCATGGTCGTGGACGGCGAGCTGGTGGAGTGGGCCCGGGTGCACGGGAACCTGTACGGCACTCCGCGCGCCAACCTGGACCGGGCCGTGGCCGAAGGGAAGTACCTGATCCTGGACATCGACATCCAGGGCGCCCGGCAGGTCCGCAAGCGGGTCCCGGAGGCGGTGCTGGTCTTCATCCTCCCGCCCTCCGGCAGCGTGCTGGCCGAGCGGCTGGCCGGGCGGGGGAGCGAGGACCGCGAGGCGCTGCGGCGCCGTCTGGGCAATGCCCGCGACGAGATCTCCGCGGCGGCCGAGTTCGACTACGTGCTGGTGAACCACGACCTGGAGGCCACGGTGGACGCGGTGGAGGCGATCCTGGCCGCCGAGTCGCGCCGGGCGCACCGCCTCCCGGGGCTGCCGGACGAGATCCGGCGGCTCCGCGGCGAGGTGGACGACCTCCTCGCCGCGTACGAGGCCCGGCCCTGAAGCCGCCCGCGGGACACCGCGGCGGCAGCGAGACACACCCGAGCAGGAGGGAGATAGATGAGGGTAGTCACCCCCGGTTCCGCGGCGCGGAACACCGGCAGCAAGTACCTGGGCGTCCTGGTGGCCGCCAAGTACGCCCGCAGCCTCAACGAGCTGCGCCGCGGCGAGCTGATGGAGGACCCCACCGTCTCCGGCGGCGAGGTCCGCGAGAAGCTGACCACCATCGCCCTGGAGGAGGTCGCGGCGGGGACCGTGGACTTCCACCTGACCAAGCGCGTCCGCCCCGAGATCCTGTAGCCGGAGCGGAGATGCCCCGAGCGTGCGCCGCCCCCGCCCCCGGGGGCACGCCCCGCGCCCGGCGGCGGGCGGCCCTTCGCGCGGCCGCCTGCGCCGGGCCGCTCGCTCCCGGGCGCCCCTGCGGATCCCCAGCCCCCCGCTAGCCGCATGACGGACGCGCGCCGCGCGCGGCGCCCCTTCGCGGGGCGCCGCGTGCTCCTTGGTGTCACCGGCGGGATCGCGGCGTACAAGGCGATCACCGTCGCGCGGGAGCTGACGCTCGCGGGGGCGGCGGTGGACGTGGTGTTCACCGAGAACGCCCTGGAGTTCGTCCGCCCGCTCTCCTTCGAGGCCGTCACCGGGCGGCCCTCCCACACCACCGCGTACGTGGCCGGCGACCCGCTGGCGCACATCCGCCTGGCGCGCGACGCCCATGCGGTGGTCGTCGCCCCCGCCACCGCCAACTTCCTGGCCCGCGCCGCCGCGGGGATGGCCGACGACCTGCTCGCCTCCGTGCTGCTCGCCACGGAGGCGCCGGTGGTGCTGTGCCCGGCCATGAACGACCGGATGTACGCCCACCCGCAGACGCAGGCCAACCTGCGCCGCCTGGCGGAGATCGGCTACCGGATCGCCGGCCCGGCGGTGGGGCCGCTGGCCTGGGGCGAGGGCGAGGGGCCGGGTCGGCTGATCGAGCCGGAGGAGATCGTCGCGCACGCCGGCCGCGCGCTGGAGGGCGCCGGCCCGCTCTCCGGCCGCCGCGTGGTGGTCACCGCGGGCCCCACGCGCGAGCCCGTCGACCCGGTCCGGTTCATCGGCAACCGCTCCTCCGGCCGGATGGGCTACGAGGTGGCCGCCGCCGCCTGGCGCCGCGGCGCCGACGTGCTGCTGGTCTCCGGGCCCTCGCCGCTCCCCCCGCCGGACGGGGTGGAGCTGCGCCGCGTGGAGACGGCCGAGGAGATGCGCGCCGTCGTCGCCGACGCCCTCCCCGGCGCCGACGTGCTGGTGATGTCCGCCGCCGTGGCCGACTTCCGCCCCGCCCAGGCGGCCGGCGAAAAGATCAAGAAGGAGGACGGCGGGCTCCCGGAGATCCGCCTGGAGCGCACCCCGGACGTGCTCGCCTCCACGCGGGAGCTGCGGCCGGCGGGGTGCGTGGTGGTGGGCTTCGCGCTGGAGACCACCGACCTGCTCCGCAACGGCCGCCGCAAGCTCGAAGGCAAGGGGCTGGACCTGCTGGTGCTCAACGACGCCACCGAGCCCGGCGCCGGATTCGAGGTGCAGACCAACCGCGTCACCTTTTTGCTCCCGGGGGGCGGCGAGGAGCCGCTGCCGCTGATGCACAAGGGCGACGTGGCCGACCGGATCCTCGACACGGTGGAGCGCATCCTGGACGAGCAGGGAGCGAAGTGAGCGGCGAGGACCCCCGGGAGCTGCTGCGCGCCTACCTGCGGCAGCGCGCCGAGCTGGGCGAGACCGAGCTGGTGCTGGAGGGGCTGGGCGCCGACGAGCTGCGCGCCCTGTACGCCCGGCGCCCCGAGCGCCCCGCGATCCCCGGCCGCCCCGAGCCCGCGCAGCGTCCCGGCCCCGCCGCGCCTCCGCAGGCCGCCGCGGCGTCGCCGGCCGGCGCGCTGGAAAGCCCGATGCGCCCCTCGCCCGACGCGCCCGCGGCGTACGCCCCGGCGGAGGAGATCCTGCGGCTCCCGGTGCTGGACGCGGTGCGCGAGGTGGCGCTGGGCTGCCCCCGCTGCCGCCTGGCGGAGACGCGCAGCCACGTGGTGTTCGGCGAGGGGAACCCGGACGCGGACGTGATCGTGGTGGGCGAGGCGCCGGGCGCCGACGAGGACCGCACCGGCCGCCCCTTCGTCGGCAAGGCCGGCAAGCTGCTCACGCTGCTCCTCGCCTCGGTGGGCCTGGAGCGCGAGCAGGTCTACATCTGCAACGTGCTCAAGTGCCGCCCGCCGGGGAACCGCAACCCCATGCCGGACGAGGTGGAGGCCTGCTCGCCCTACCTGCTCCGCCAGGTGGAGCTGGTGAAGCCGCGCGCCATCGCCGCCTTCGGCGCCTTCGCCGCGCAGACGCTGCTGCAGAGCACCACGCCCATCGGGCAGCTCCGCCGGCGGGTCCACGACTTCCGCGGCATCCCGCTGGTGGCCACGTACCACCCCGCGGCCCTGCTCCGCTCCTCCGCCTGGGTGCGCCCCACCTGGGAGGACCTCCAGCGCCTGAGGAGCGTGCTGGACGGGAGAGGGAACGGATAGGGAACAGGTTACAGGTTACAGGGAACAGCCTGCACCGGCGGCCCTCACCCGGCTCGCTTGAGGCTCGCCACCCTCTCCCAATCCTGGGAGAGGGGGCAACTACGGGGGGGCCGTCGCGGACGCAGCGCGAGCCCGCGTGAGGGATTTCGGCCCGGAGGGGCGAGACCCCGCGGGGCAGTTTCCGCGGGGGCTCGACTCCGTTAGCGAGCGTTGTTTGCTCGCTTACGGAGCCGAAGCCCGACCCCGGCGCCAGCCGGGGGCACGCCCGAACCCGGCAGTTCTAATACGATAGTCCAGGGCTCAACCGAGCCTGTAAAGACGTACCGCAGCCCCGCACCACCCCAGGAGTCCCATGCAGTCCATGCCCGCCGTCGCCAGGGTCGCGCCCCCTCCCCCGCCGGGGGCGTTCGCGGACCGCGCCCCCCCATACTCGGCCGAGGCGGAGATGTCCGTGCTCGGCGGCATGCTCATCGACGCCGACGCCATCGTCAAGGCGATCGAGACGATCGACGACACCATGTTCTACCGGGAGGGCAACCGACGCCTCTTCCGGGCGATGGTGCGCCTGTGGGAGCGCGGCGAGGTCATCGACCCCATCACCCTCTCCGAGGAGCTCAAGAACGCGGGCGACCTGGAGGCGGTGGGCGGGATGCAGTACATGGCCCAGCTCCTGGACGCCGTCCCCACCGCGGCCAACATCGAGTACCACTGCCGCATCGTCCGCGAAAAGGCGCTGCTGCGGCGGCTGATCGAGGCGGCCACCTCCATCATCCAGGAGACCTTCACCAACCAGGGGGAGATCGAGGAGGTCCTGGACCGCGCGGAGCAGAAGATCTTCCAGATCGCGCAGAGCCACGACCGCAAGGGCTTCGTGTGGATCAAGGAGATCCTCTGGCCCACCTTCGAGAAGATCGAGCAGCTCCAGAACAACAACTCGTCCATCACCGGCGTGCCCACCGGCTTCACCGACCTGGACGAGATGACGGCGGGGTTCCAGTCCGGCGACCTGATCATCGTGGCCGCTCGCCCGTCAATGGGAAAGACAGCATTTACTTTAAACATTGCACAACATGCCGCTATTGCGGCACAGAAGCCGGTCGCCTTCTTCTCGCTGGAGATGAGCAAGGAGTCGCTGGTGCAGCGCATCCTCTGCGCCGAGGCGCGGGTGGACGCGGGGCGGCTGCGGCGCGGGCGGCTCTCGGACGACGACTACGGGCGGCTGGCGACGGCGGCGGGCTACCTCAACACCGCGCCCATCTACATCGACGACAGCGCGGGCATCTCGGTGCTGGAGATGCGCGCCAAGGCCCGGCGGCTCAAGTCGGACCGGCCCGACCTGGCGATGATCATCGTGGACTACCTCCAGCTGATGACCGCCGGCGGCAAGGTGGAGAGCCGGCAGCAGGAGGTGTCGGAGATCTCGCGGAGCCTCAAGGCGCTCGCCAAGGAGCTCGACGTGCCGGTGGTGGCGCTCTCGCAGCTGTCGCGCGCCGTGGAGTCGCGCCCGGACAAGCGCCCGATGATGTCGGACCTTCGTGAGTGCGTCACCGGCGACACGCTGGTCGTGCTGAGCGACGGCCGGAGGGTGCCGATCCGGGAGCTGGTCGGGACCACGCCCGAGGTGGTTGCGGTGTCGCCCGAGGGCAAGCTTGTGCATGCGGCCAGCGACCTCGTCTGGTCGGTCGGCGTCAAGCCGGTGTACCGGGTTCGCCTCGCCAGTGGGCGCTCCATCCGCTGCACGGGGCAGCACCGGCTGCTGGGCGCAGCGGGATGGGTGCAGGCCGCTGAGATCGCGCCCGGTGACCGGCTCGCCCTTGCGCGCAGGCTCCCGGAGCCGGACGGAGCGGAAGCCTGGAGCGAGGAGCGCCTGGTCCTGCTGGGCCATCTCGTGGGCGACGGGAGCTACCTCAGCGGGCAGCCGCTGCGGTACGCCACCGCCTCGGAGGAGAACAGCCGCATCGTCGCCGACGCGGCCGTCCGGGATTTCGGTGTGACGGTGAACCGGCACCCGGGGCGCGGCAACTGGCACCAGCTGGTGTTCAGCGGCAACGGCAACCGCTGGCACCCGGCGGGGATCAACCGCTGGCTGCGCGAGCTGGGGATCTTCGGCCAGCGCTCGCACGAGAAGCGCCTCCCGGAAACGGTATTCCGGCTTTCTGACGAGCAGGTGGCGACGCTGCTGCGGCACCTGTGGGCCACCGACGGCTGCATCTTCGCGCGGGATGCCGAAAGCCGCGGCTCGTCCGCGGTCTACTTCTCCACGTGCAGCACCGGACTGGCGAACGATGTGGCGGCGCTCCTGCTGCGGCTGGGGATCGTCGCGCGGATCCGCGAGGTGGATCAGGAGGAGCACCGCCCGGTGTTCAACGTCGCCGTCTCGGGGAGCGCGGACCAGAAGCGGTTCCTCGACCGCGTGGGCGCGTTCGGGCCGCGCGTCGCGCAGGCGGAGAAGCTCGCGGCGGTGCTCGCGGAGGTGGATCCCAATCCGAACGTGGACACGCTCCCGCGCGAGTCCTTCGACCGTGTGCGGGAGGTCATGGCCGAGCGGGGGATCTCCCAGCGGGCCATGGCCGCCGCCCGTGGGACCAGCTACGGGGGAACCTCGCACTTCCGGTTCGCCCCGTCCCGCGCCGTGCTGGCGGACTACGCCGAGATCCTGGACGACGACGTGCTGCGCCAGCAGGCGGCGAACGACCTGTTCTGGGACCGCGTGGTGGAGGTCGTGCCCGACGGCGAGGAGGAGGTGTTCGACCTGACGGTGCCGGGTCCTGCGTCGTGGCTCGCGGACGGGATCGTCAGCCACAACTCGGGCGCCATCGAGCAGGACGCGGACGTGATCATGTTCCTGTTCCGCCCGGAGTACTACTACGGCCCGGTGGACAAGGAGGGCAACTCCATCGAGGGGCGCGCCGAAGTCATCATCGGCAAGCAGCGAAACGGGGCGGTGGGGGCGATCCCGCTGATGTTCCTCAAGGAGTTCACGCGCTTCGAGAACTTCTCCGGGCGCATCGACGGGCCGCCGCCGGAGTGATGCGGCCGATACTCCGGGGGTGCACCCTCGCCGCGCACCCGCGTGCGTCCACGGTGTATGAAATCGACTGATTCTGCACCGGGATAGCGAGCGAAATGGCGAAGACGAAGACGGCGTTCTTCTGCACGGAGTGCGGGAACGAGACGGCGCGCTGGCAGGGGCAGTGCCCCGGCTGCCGCGAGTGGAACACCCTGGTGGAGGCCCCTTCCGTGCCCGCCGCGAAGGGCGGCAGGTCGCGCGGCGGCGGACCGGCCGCGGCCGCCGCCCGCCACGGCGGCGGGAGCGCGGCGCCGGTGCGGCTGCGCGAGGTGCAGGGCACGGAGCGCACCCGCTGGAGCACCGGGCTGGGCGAGTTCGACTTCGTGCTCGGCGGCGGCATCGTCCCGGGCTCGGTGGTGCTGGTGGGCGGCGAGCCGGGGATCGGCAAGAGCACCATCCTCCTCCAGGTGGCGGCGCGGCTGGAGGCGGAAGGGCGGCGCACGCTCTACGTCTCCGGCGAGGAGTCCGCGCTGCAGGTGCGGCTGCGCGCAGACCGGCTGGAGGGCGCGGCCGGCGAGGTGAGCCTGCTCGCCGAAACGGAGTTGGAGACGATCCTGCTGCGGACTGCCGAGAGCGCCCCCGACGTGCTGCTGGTGGACTCCATCCAGACCGTCTACACGCCGGAGCTGGAGGGGGCGCCGGGCAACGTGGGGCAGGTGAGGGAGTGCGCCGCGCGGCTGCAGCGCTTCGCCAAGCAGACCGGGACCGCGGTGTTCCTGGTGGGGCACGTCACCAAGGGCGGGGGGATCGCCGGGCCCAAGACGCTGGAGCACATCGTCGACACGGTGCTCTACTTTGAGGGGGCGGGCGGGCTGGACAACCGGGTGCTGCGCGCCACCAAGAACCGCTTCGGGGGGGTGGACGAGATCGGCGTCTTCCGCATGACCGCGGAGGGGCTGGTCCCCGTCGCCAACCCCTCCGAGCTGTTCATGGGCGAGCGGGCCAGCGGCACCTCCGGCTCCGCCGTGGTGGCGACCATGGAGGGGACGCGGCCGCTGCTGGTGGAGATGCAGGCGCTTGCCGTGAAGGCGTCGTACGGGGCGCCGCAGCGGGTGAGCACCGGCTTCGACCCCAGGCGGATGGCGCTGCTGCTGGCGGTGATGGAGAAGCGCGCCGGGCTCGCCTTCGGGCAGCTGGACGTGTTCCTCAACGTGGTGGGCGGGATCCGGCTGGCGGAGACCGCGGGCGACGCGGCGGTGGCCGTCGCGCTGGCCTCCACCGTGTACGACCGGCCGGTGCCGGCCGACGCGGTGTTCATCGGCGAGCTGGGGCTGGGCGGCGAGGTGCGGCCGGTGGGGCAGGTGGAGCGGCGGCTGGCGGAGGCGGCGCGCATGGGGTTCGGCAGGGCGTACCTGTCGCCGCGCGCCGTGCCCGCCAAGCTGCCGAAGGGGATCCGCGTGGTGGAGACCGAGGACGTCCGTGCCCTCCTCGACACCGTCTTCGGCTGAGCCGCGCCCCCGCGCCGCCGCCGTGGTGGTGGCGGGCGGCTCCGGGCGGCGGATGGGGGGCGCCGTCCGCAAGCAGTACATGGAAGTGGCCGGCGAGCCGATACTCCTGCGTGCGGTCCGGGCGTTCACGAGCCACCCGGGGATCGGCGCCGTCGTGGTGGTGCTCCCGCCCGAGGACGCGGCGAGCCCGCCGGCCTGGCTCCTGGAGCGCGGCGTGACGGTCGTCCCCGGCGGCGAGGAGCGCGGCGACTCGGTGTGGAACGGGCTCGTCGCCACGCCGGAGGACGCCGAGGTCGTGCTGGTGCACGACGGCGCGCGGCCCTTCGTGTCGGCGGAGGTCATCGGGCGGGTGCTGGAGGCGGCCCGCGTGGGCGCGGTGCTCGCCGCCCTCCCGGTGACCGACACGCTCAAGGAGGTCGCGCCCGACGGCACGGTGCTGGCGACGCCGGACCGCGCGCGCTTCTGGCAGGCGCAGACGCCGCAGGGCTTTCCGCGCGCGGTCCTCCTGGAGGCGCACCGCCGCGCCCGCGCGGAGGGCGTGCGCGCCACCGACGACGCCGCCCTGTGCGAGAGGTACGGGATCCCCGTGCGGGTGGTGGAGGGCGCCGCCGACAACCTCAAGGTCACGCGCCCCGCGGACCTGGCCGTGGCCGAGGCGCTGGCCCGCCGCTTGCCGGGCTAGTCCGGTCTGCCGGGCCGCGGCCCCGACTTCAGCCGCCCATCCGCATCCCATGCACCCCATGACCGAGGAAACGGCGCCGGACGCCCCCCGCGGGACCACCTTCAACCTGGTCTTCGTGTGTACGGGGAACACCTGCCGCTCCCCGCTGGCCGAGGCGCTCGCGCGCCGGGAGCTGGAGCGCCGCGGGTGGCGGCACGTGGAGGTGGTCTCCGCCGGGCTCGCCGCGGAGGACGGCTACCCGGCCTCGCACAACGCCGTCGCCGTGGCGGAGCGGTACGGGCTGGACCTGGCCGGGCACCGCTCCCGCGCCCTCACCCCCGAGATGGTGGACTGGGCCGACCTGGTGCTCGCCATGTCGCCCTCGCACGTGAACGCGCTGGAGCGCGGCGGGGCGGGGGACAAGGTGGCCCTCCTGGGCGACTTCGCGGCGGGCGAGGGCGGCGGGGGCGCCCCGGTCCGCGACCCCTTCGGCGGGGACGAGGAGGCGTACGAGGCCACGCTCCGCGAGCTGGAGCCGCTGGTCGGCGCCGTCTTCGACCGGCTGGCCCCCATCCTCCACCCCTGACCGCCCCCCCGGTGACCTCCCTCCCCACCGCGGCCACCCGCCTGGTGGCCCTCCTGGGCACGCCCGTCTCCCACTCGCTCTCCCCCGCGTTCCAGAACGCCGCCCTCCGCGCCGCCGGGCTGGACGGGGTGTACGTGGCGCTGCGCTGCGACGCCGCGGCCTTCCCCGGGCTGCTGCGCGGGATCGCCCGCGCGGGCGGCGCCGGCAACGTCACCGTCCCCCACAAGGAGGCCGCCGCGCTGGCCGTGGAGCGCGCCACCGCCGCCGTGGAGCGCACCGGCGCCTGCAACGCCTTCTGGCTGGAGGGCGGCGAGGTGTGGGGCGACAACACCGACGTGGCCGGCTTCGCGGGCGCCGCGCGCGCGCTCCTGGGCCGGGAGCCGCGGGGCGCGCGCGTGCTGCTGGCGGGCGCGGGCGGCGCGGCACGCGCCGTGCTCTGCGCGCTGGCCGACGCGGGGGCGGACGAGGTCGTGGTGCTGAACCGCACCCCCGGGCGCGCCGCCGCGCTGGCCGAGGCGTTCGGCGCGGGCGGGCTCCGCGTCGAGGTGGCGGGTTCGGCGGCGGAGCTGGCGGGGGAGCGCTTCGACCTGGCGGTGAACTCCACCGCGCTGGGGCTGCGCCCCGACGACCCGCACCCGCTCCCGCCGGAGGGCGGGCCCGGGTTCGATGCGGCGCTGGACCTGGTGTACGCGCCCGACGAGACCGCCTGGGTGCGAGCCGCGCGGGAGCGCGGCGTCCCCGCCGCGGACGGGCTGGAGATGCTGCTCCGGCAGGGCGCCGCGGCCTTCGAGAGGTGGTGGGGGATCCCGGCGCCGCTGGACGCCATGCGCGCCGCGCTCCCGCCGCGGGGAGGCGCCGCGTGAGCCTCGTCCATCTCGCCGCCGACCTGCGCGACGGGCTGCTGGACCTGGTGTTCGCGCCGGTGTGCGCCGCGTGCGCCGCCCCGGTGCCCACCTCCGAGGCCGAGCGGCGGGTGTGCCGCGTCTGCTGGTCGCGCATCCGCGAGGTGCCGGCGCCGCGCTGCGGTCGCTGCTGGACGCCGCTGCCGCCCGCGAGGGAGCCGGGCCCGCGCTGCACGGCGTGCAGCGACCTCCCCGCGGGGGTGCGCGCCGTGCGCTCCGCGTACGTGATGGGCGACACGGCGCGCCGGCTGGTGCACGCGCTCAAGTACCGCGGCTGGTCCTCGCTGGCGGAGCCGCTGGGGCGGCGCATGGCCGACCTCCCCTGGCCGCGGGACGTGCTGGACGAGGCGCGCGTGGTGGTGCCGGTGCCCACCAGCCGCACCCGGGTGAGGGAGCGCGGCTACAACCAGGCCGCGCTGCTGGCCGACGCGTTCGCCGCGCGGACGGGGCGGTTGGTGGACGCGGGACTGCTCGCGCGGACGCGTGCGGGCAGCACGCAAACGGCCTTGCATCCCGATGAGCGGCGGGCTAACGTAGCGGGCGCTTTCGCCGTCCCGGAGGGGCGGCGGGGCGACGTCCGGGGGGAGCACCTGCTCCTGGTGGACGACGTGTGGACCACGGGCGCGACCGCCGTGGCCTGCGCGGAGGCGCTCCTGGGTGCGGGGGCGCGGGTGGTGAGCGTGGCGACCTTCGCCCGCGCGATCCCGGAGCTGCAACGCTGGCGGGGCGCGGCCGGGGGCTGACCGTTTCCAGGTTCCTCAAGTTTCGGGAGATATCATGGCTCTACGGGTTGCCATCAACGGCTTCGGGCGCATCGGGCGCAACGTGCTGCGGGCCGCCAAGCAGGAAGGGGTGGCGGACATCGACTTCGTGGCGGTGAACGACCTCACGGACACCAAGACGCTGGCCCACCTCCTCCGCCACGACTCGGTGCACCGGCACTACCCGGGCACCGTGGAGGCGCGCGAGAACGCGCTGATCGTGGACGGCGACGAGGTGCGCGTCCTCTCCGAAAAGGACCCGGCCGCGCTCCCCTGGCGCGACCTGGGCGTGGACCTCGTGATCGAGTCCACCGGCCGCTTCACCAAGCGCGCCGACGCCGCCAAGCACCTGGAGGCCGGCGCCAAAAAGGTGATCATCTCCGCGCCCGCCAAGGACGAGGACATCACCATCGTGCTGGGGGTCAACGAGGAGAATTACGACCCGGCCAGTCACCACGTGATCTCCAACGCCAGCTGCACCACCAACTGCCTGGCGCCCGTGGTCAAGGTGCTCCTGGACGAGTTCGGCTGGCGGCGCGGGCTGATGACCACGGTCCACGCCTACACCAACGACCAGCAGATCCTCGACCTGCCGCACAAGGACCTGCGCCGCGCCCGCGCCGCCGCCATGTCCATCATCCCCACCACCACCGGCGCCGCCAAGGCCACGGGGCTGGTGATCCCCGAGGTCAAGGGCAAGATCGACGGCGTCGCCATGCGCGTGCCCACGCCCGACGTGTCCATCGTGGACCTGACCGCGGAGCTGGAGCAGGACGTCACCGCGCAGCAGGTGAACGACGCCCTCCGCGCCGCCGCCGAGGGGCGGATGAAGGGGATCCTGGCGTTCGAGGAGGAGGAGCTGGTCTCGGTGGACTACACCGGCCACCCGGCCTCTTCGATCGTGGACGCGCCCTCCACCAACGTGCTCGCCGGCATGGTCAAGGTCATGGCCTGGTACGACAACGAGTGGGGGTACAGCAACCGCTGCGTGGACCTGGCGCGCTACATCGGCAAGCGCTTGTAAAGTCTGGTTTTGTCGGATACCCCAGCTCGATCTTCGGGCTGGGGTATTCGCTTTTTGGGGCGCGTGGCGGGGATGTTGCCGTGGGGCCGCTCCGGAGCCGGACGATACTGCCGTCCGTCTCCTGCGCGGGTCGCGGAGCCAGCGGAAACTGCCCCGCTGTCTCCGCTCCGGCTCCGGGAGCCTCGCACGGTACTGCTGTGCGAGTCTCCCTCCGCAGAAGATCTGGGGGATACCGCGGGAACCGCGGCCCCCACCCCCGGCCCCTCCCCCGCAAGCGGGGGAGGGGAGAACGACACGGCAGGCTCGTGGATGCGGGTGCAGTTCCCATAGTTCCCGAATGCTGTCACGGGGGGAGACTCGCGCGCAGGTTGCGCGAGGCTCGCCCCGGCGGAGCGAGACCCCGCAGCGTCGGCACAGCAGTTCCGTGCCGACCGAGGAGGCTCGCGGAGCCCGCGCAGGAGACCGGCAGCAGTATCGCCGGGCTCCGGAGCGGCCCGCCGAACTCGACGCAATCGCAAGAAAGTCATCGAACACCCTCCGACGACACCGATGAACAAGCTGACGCTGCGGGATCTGGGGGAGAGCGACCTCAAGGGGAAGCGCGTCCTCTTGCGCGTGGACTACAACGTCCCCCTGGACGAGCGCCTGGAGATCACCGACGACACGCGCATCCAGGCCACCCTGCCCACCCTCAAGCTGCTGACGGACGCCGGGGCGCGGGTGGTGATCCTGGCGCACTTCGGGCGGCCCAAGGGGAAGCGCGTGCCGGAGATGTCGCTGCGGCCGGCGGCGCGGCGGCTCCAGGAGCTGCTCCCGGACCGCAAGGTGGACTTCGTGGGCGACACGGTGGGCGAGCAGGCGGAGCAGGCCACGCGCGAGCTGGGCGACGGCGACGTGCTGGTGCTGGAGAACACCCGCTACCTCCCCGGCGAGGAAAAGAACGACCTGGAGACGGCCCGGCAGATGGCCGCGCTGGGCGACCTGTACGTCAACGACGCCTTCGGGGCGGCGCACCGGGCGCACTCCTCCACCGCGGGCGTGGCGGAGGTGATGAAGGAGGGCGGCCGCCTCGCCGCGGCCGGGCTGCTGATGGAAAGGGAGCTGGAGTACCTGGGCACCGTCGTCGAGGAGCCGGGGCGGCCCTTCGTGGCGATCATCGGCGGGGCCAAGATCTCGGGCAAGATCGACGTCATCCAGAACCTGCTCCCCCGGGTGGACCGGCTGCTGATCGGCGGCGCGATGGCGAACACCTTCTTCCGGGCGATGGGGCTGGGGACCGGCACCTCGCTGGTGGAGGAGGACCGCGTGGAGATGGCCGCCGAGCTGATCCGCACCTCGGGCGACAAGCTGGTGCTCCCCACCGACTGCGTGGTGGCCGCGAAGATGGAGGCGGGGCAGGAGACCGCCGTGGTGGAGCGCGGCGCGATCCCGGCGGACCGCTCGGTGCTGGACGTGGGCCCGCGCACCGTGGAGGCGTACCGCGCCATCCTGGCGGACGCGAAGACGGTGCTCTGGAACGGGCCCATGGGCGTGTTCGAGATCCCGGAGTTCGCGAAGGGGACGGAGGGCGTGGCGCGCGCCGTGGCGGATGCCACCGACCGCGGGGCCGTGACGGTGGTGGGCGGCGGCGACTCGGCGGCGGCGGTGGCCGACCTGGGGCTCAGCGAGCGCATCTCGCACGTGTCCACCGGCGGCGGGGCGTCGCTGGAGTTCCTGGAGGGGAAGACGCTCCCCGGCGTGGCGGCGCTCTCGGACCGGAGGGGCGCGTGAGCGCGCTGCGCCGGCCGGTGCTGGCCGGCAACTGGAAGATGTTCAAGGGGCCCACGGAGACGCGGGCGTTCTTCTCGGCCTTCCTCTCGGCCTACCCGGAGCGGAGGGACCGCACCGTGGTCTTCTTTCCGCCGGCCGTGTCGCTGGACGCGGCGCGGCAGAGCACGGCGGAGCGCGCCGACGTGCTGCTGGGGGTGCAGGACGTGTACTGGGAGAAGCAGGGCGCCTTCACTGGGCAGATCTCCGCGCCCATGGCGGCGGACGCGGGGGCGTCGCTGGTGCTGGTGGGGCACAGCGAGCGGCGCCACGTCTTCGGGGAGACGCCGGAGGACACGGCGCGCAAGGTGCGGGCTGCGCTGGACGCGGGGCTCGTGCCGGTGCTGTGCGTGGGCGAGAAGATCGAGGAGCGGCGCGCCGGGCGGGCGGAGGCGACGGTGCGCGGGCAGCTGGACGCGGTGCTCCCCGGCCTGTCGGCGGAGGACGCGGGGCGGCTGCTGATCGCCTACGAGCCGGTGTGGGCCATCGGCACGGGGGAGACGGCGACGCCGGAGGACGCGGCCGCGATGCACGCGGAGGTGCGGGCGCGGCTGCGCGAGGCGTTCGGGCCGGAGGGGGCGGCGGCGGTGCCCATCCTGTACGGCGGGAGCGTCAAGCCGGAGAACGCGCGCGAACTGCTCTCGGCGCCGGAGGTGGACGGGGTGCTGGTGGGCGGCGCGAGCCTGGACCCGGCGGGGTTCGCCTCCATCTGCACCGCCACGGGTTGACAGGACGGCCGGGAGCCATAGCTTTCTCGGGTTCCCGGCGTTCCGCTCTCCCCAACCGCGCGCTCCCGTGTACTACTTCCTGCTGATCCTGCTGATCCTGGATGCCCTCGTGCTCATCCCCGTCGTCCTGCTCCAGGCGGGCAAGGGGGGCGGCCTCGCGGCGATGGGCGGCGGCGCCGGCACGGACACCCTGTTCGGCGGGCGCCAGGCGGCGACGCTGCTGACCAAGGCGAGCTGGTGGTGCGGGGGAGCGTTCCTGGTGCTGGCGCTGGCGCTCTCCATCATGTCCACGGGCGCCGGCGAGCGGCGCGCCTCGGTGATCCGCGGCGGCCAGGCCACGCAGCCCTCGGCGGTGCCGCCGGTGGGGACCGGCACGGCCCCCGCGGTTCCGGGCGTGACCCCGGCCCCGGCCGGGCAGGGGACCGCCCCCGCGGCCGGCACGCCGCAGACCACCGCCCCGGCGGCGCAGACCCCGGCCCCGGCTCCGAAGCAGTAAGCTCCGGACCCACGGCTGGACGGACACCGAAACGGACCGCGACCCGCGGTCCGTTTCTTTTTTCCGGCATCCCGACGCGCCCCGACGCCGCTCCCCGGCGCCGGGGCTTTTTTCGTCTCCAGGCGGTGGCGAAGCGCAAGTGGCTGTCGTGAATTGGCTTGCCGTTTGCGTCCTGGCGGCGGGCACGCGGCGCGGGCGCATCCGCCCGGCCGCGAAGCCGCCCACTCCAGGAGGGACGCATGCACACGTGGATCCGCTCCGCCCGTCGTGCCGTGCTCGGGGCCGCCGTGGCCGCATCGCTCGGCTTCGGCGCGACGCAGGCGCTCGCCGCGCCGGAAGTGGAGGCCCCGCGCCAGGGCTGCAACCTGGTGGACTGCGACCGGCTGTGCCGCACGCTCGGCTACCCCGGCGGGCTCTGCTCGCGGGGGAGCTGCTTCTGCTACCGGTAGGAGGAGGAGAGCATGACCGCTTCCGCCGGGACGATCCGCCGCGCCGTCTCCGGGATGGCGCTCGTCGGCGCGCTGGGCTTCGGGAGCGCGCAGGCGCTCGCCGCGCCGGACACCCGGGCCGCCGCGCCCACCTGCGACCCCGAGCTGTGCGACCGGGCGTGCAGGCTGTTCGGTCCGTTCGGGGGCCGCTGCGACCCCGAGGACGGCACCTGCCGCTGCCTGTTCTGAGGGGGAGAGAGCGCCGGCGGACGCCAGCGCGGAGCCCGACCCCGGCGCAGCCGGGGGCACGCCCGAACCCGCAGTTCAAAGCCGTACCCGCACCGGGAATGGAACTTGCTGGATCCGGCGCTCGGAATCGGCACGCCCGGGTCACGACGGATACCACAGGGGAGGTGGCGTAAGGTGGCACTGAATCGGAACACGTCTCGCGCGCTGCAGCGGCAGGTGGACCTGACCACGGCGGTCTGCCAGGAGCGGCTCCTCGCCACGCACGTACGGCACGTCCTGGCGCTGGTGGACCTGGTCTCCGACCAGCTCCCGTTCGACTCCGCGCTCGACATCTACGTCCGCATCCTCCGGCTCACCCCGGAGCAGGCGCGCAACGTGGGGAGCCGCGCGCTGGCGGCGATCGGGCGGCGCTCCGGGCTCCCGGAGGTGGCGGAGATGGACATCGACGCCCTGGCGGACTCCACCGACCGCGAGGACGAGCCGGAGGACCGCGGGGCGGGCGGGCGCTTCGACGCCGTGTTCTCGCGGGTGCGGCGCCGCATCCGCGGGCGCGTGCAGGAGGACCTGCGCCACCGCATCAACCTGGCGGCCGCCCGCGCCGAGGACGACCTGTTCGCCACCCACGTGGAGAACTCGCTGATCTTCGCCAAGGCGCTCTCCGAGGAGGTGTCGCTGGCCGAGGCGGTGGAGCTGTACCTGGACACCATGGCGATCCCGGACGGCGTCTCCGACGTGATCTTCAACCGCTCGCTGCGGACCGTGGCGGACGAGGTGCTCCCGCCGCTGTCGCACGTCCGCGAGGGGCGGCGGCTGGCCGAGCCGCCCGCCCACGGGGCGCTGGCCGACTCGCCCGTTTCCGGGGCGCTCCCCGCCGGCGCCGAGCCGCTCCCCTGACCCGATGATCCTCCACCGGCGTCCCCGCGCAGATCTTCGGCCGGGGGCGCCGTGTCTCCCCAGCCCGCCGACCCGCACCCCCGACCAGCCGGATGACGATCACCTGGAGCGCGATCCTGTGGGCGGGGCTCGTGGCCACGACCTTCTCCGCAGCCTGCTTCTGGCTGTTCAGGACCTTCGGCCTCACGGAGTTCAGCCCCTCGGGGCAGCTGGGGTGCCTGTTCCTGGGGAACCCCCGGCTCCCGGCCACGGAGGGGCTGGGAACGACCCTGCTCTTCGTGCTGGGCTCCACCGTGGTGTCCTGGCTGTACGCGGCGGTGCTGCAGCGCGCCGGAGGGGTGTCGCTGGGCGGCGGGGCGCTGCTGGGGCTGGTGCACGGGGGGATCGTGGTGGCGGCGTTCCCGGTGCTTGGTACGATTAGTGCTTGCGTGCGGTCAGGTTTTCTCCCGCCCCCGGGACGCTTCGGCCTGGCGTGGGGGCGGTGGACGCCGGCAGGGGTCGTCGCGGGGCACGTGGTGTACGGCGCGACGCTCGGCGCGACCCTGGCCGCGTTCCTGACGCCGCCGGCGTGAGCCGCGGCCGGGGCCGGCACCGGGCCGGCTTCACCCGAACAAGGAGGTCGCACGGCGAGTGACGCTCTCGTACGGGTCCCGAGGGGCCCGTGATGTGTGGTCGGGAGGCAGGCCCGGTGGCCTGCCAGTCGGGGGACCGCCCTTCGGAATGGGAGGCGGCGGATCCAAACCTCTGGTCTGGAGAGGACTCAGATGAGAAAGATACTGAGCGTGGCAGCGGTGGCCGCCTGTATGGCGGTTGGGGCAACGCAGGTGCAGGCGCAGGACGACATGATGGGCCGCAGGGCCTCTCTGTTCGACCTCGGCATCTACGCGGGTGGATCCTGGACGACCAGCTGGTTCGAGATCGGCGACGAGGGGTACCAGGTCGGCTTCGGGCCCATCTTCGGCGCGGCGGCGACGTACTGGGCGAGCCCCAGCTTCGGCGTGCGGCTGCACGGTGCGTACTTCCCCACTCAGCTCCCGCAGGCGGATTCGGACGCGGGCTTCGAGGATGGGAACGACGAGTACGCGATGAACAACTGGCTGTACGACCTGGACCTGGTGTTCCGGCCCTTCTTCTTCAGCGCCGGCTCGCCGATGATGAGCTCCGTCTACTTCTTCCTGGGCGGCGGCGGTCTCACCACCAACATCGCCGGCAACCCGGCGCCTCCGGGCGGCGTGGGCTACCCCTGCGTGGCGGCGTACCGCGCGGCGGGCGTCTGCCTCTCGCAGGACCCCGAGTACGCCTCGGTCGGCCAGGGCGTGCTGGGCGTGGGCGCCGACCTGTTCCCCGTCTCCTCGGGGCTGGGGATCTTCGGCGAGCTGGCGGTGCACGGCTACGACTCGCCGGCCCACGTGTACAACGAGAACACCGCGCAGGACAAGTTCGCCTTCACGCCCCGCGCCAGCCTGGGCCTGAAGTTCATGTTCGGCGACATCCTGCCGCCGCCCCCGCCCCCGGTGCTCCCGCCGCCGCCGGTGGCCGTGACCCCGCCGCCCGCCGCCCCGGAGATGCAGACGATCCGGGTGTGCGTGGTGGAGGGGACGGCGCTGCGCGAGGTGGAGGCGATGTACAACCCGGCCACGGGTGACACGATGGTGGCGGGCCAGGCGTTCGCCACGG
>JBFMFL010000003.1:50086-80429 GCA_040752145.1 Gemmatimonadota bacterium | reverse complement strand
CCGGCCCCGCCGACGCGCCCGGCGCGGGCGCCCGGCGGCACCACGACGATCCCCCGCGGGACGCCGGGGCCACCCCACACGAGCCACCGAGGTACGGCAGGATGCGAAGCGCAGGCGGAGGTGCAGTGGCGGTCGTCGGCATGGCGGGGCGCTTCCCGGGCGCGAGCGACGTCGAGGAGTTCTGGCGCAACCTCCGCTCCGGAGCGAGCTCCCTGCGCCGCCTGACGGAGGAGGAGCTGGCCGCCGCCGGGGTGTCGCCCCGCGAGTTCCGCTCGCCCGGCTACGTCCCCGTCACCGGGGCGCTGGAGGGCGCGGAGCTGTTCGACGCCGGCTTCTTCGGCCTGACCCCGCGCGAGGCGCTGGTGATGAACCCGCAGCAGCGCGTCTTCCTGGAGTGCGCGTGGGAGGCGCTGGAGCGCGCGGGCTACGCCGCGCGGGGGCAGGGCGGGCGCATGGGCGTGTACGCCTCCGAGGGCGAGAACCGCTACATGCTGGACGTGCTCTCGCAGCGGGAGCTGGCCCGGGCGGTCGGCACGATGCAGGTGCTGCTCTCGAACTCCCCCTCCGTGGCGACGCTGACGTCGTACAAGCTGGGGCTGCAGGGCCCCAGCCTGAACGTGCAGACGGCGTGCTCCTCGTCGCTGGTCGCCGTCCACCTGGCGTGCCGGAGCCTGCTGTCCGGCGACACGGACGTGGCGCTGGCGGGCGGGGTGAGGATCGACGTGCCGCTGCACCGCGGCTACCGCTACCGCGAGGGAGGCATCCTGTCGCCCACCGGGGAGTGTACCCCGTTCGACGCCGCGGCGCGCGGCGCGGTGGGGGGGAGCGGGGCGGGGGTGGTGGTGCTGAAGCGGCTGGAGGACGCGCTCGCGGACGGGGACCACGTCCACGCGGTGATCCGCGGCTCGGCCGTCAACAACGACGGCGACGACAAGGTGGGCTTCACGGCGCCGCGCTGGGAGGGCCAGGCGGCCGTGATCCGGGAGGCGCTGGCCGCGGCGGGGGTGGACCCGGCGGACGTCTCCTACGTGGAGGCGCACGGCTCCGGCACCGAGGTGGGCGACCCCATCGAGGCGGCGGCGCTGACCGCCGCCTTCGGCCAGGGGCGCCCGGGGAGCTGCGCGCTCGGCGCGGTCAAGTCCAGCGTCGGGCACCTGGACGCGGCGGCCGGGATCGTGGGCCTCATCAAGGCGGCCCTGGCGCTGGAGAACGGGGAGATCCCGCCGTCGCCGTACTTCCGCGAGCCCAACCCCAGGATCGACTTCGCCCGCTCGCCCTTCTACGTCAACCCCGAGCTGCGCCCCTGGGCCCGCGGCGGCACGCCCCGGCGCGCGGGGGTCAGCTCGTTCGGGATGGGCGGCACCAACGCGCACGTCGTGCTGGAGGAGGCGCCGCAGGCCCGGCCCTCCGGTCCGTCCCGCCCCTGGCAGCTGCTGGTGCTGAGCGCGCGCACCCCCGCCGCCCTGGACGCGGCCACGGCGCGCCTGGCGGAGCACCTGCGCGCGCACCCCGGGCAGAAGCTCGCCGACGTCGCGCACACCCTGCGCGTGGGGAGGCGGCGCTTCGCCCACCGCAGGGCGCTGGTGTGCCGCGGCCGGGACGACGCCGCCGCGGCGCTGGCGGCGCTGGACGCGCGGCGCCTGCTGGAAGGGACCCAGGAGCGGGACGCGCGCCCGGTGGCGTTCCTCTTTCCGGGCGTGGGCGACCACTACGCGCAGATGGCGCGCGGGCTGTACGAGGCCGAGCCGGTGTTCCGGCGCGAGGTGGACCGCTGCGCCGAGATCCTGGCGGACCACACCGGAACCGACGTGCTGGAGGCGCTCTTCCCCGGCGATCCCTCCCCGGAGCAGACCCCGGGGGGCGCCGCGGCGGACCCCGGCGAGGACTCCATCGACCTGCGCGGCATGCTGGGCCGGGGCGCGGAGCGGGGCGACGACCCGCTGGCGAGGACGGACGCGGCGCACCCGGCCGTGTTCGTGGTGGAGTACGCGCTGGCGCGGCTGTGGATGAGCTGGGGCGTGCGCCCGGCGGCGATGATCGGCCATTCGCTGGGCGAGTACGTGGCCGCCACGGTGGCGGGCGTCTTCACCCTGGAGGACGCCCTGGCGCTGCTCGCCCACCGCGCCCGCCTGATCTCCGCCCTCCCCGCGGGGGCGATGCTCGCGGTCCCCCTGGACCCGGCGGAGCTCCGGCCGCGGCTGCGCGGCGGCCTGGCGCTGGCCGCGCACAACGCGCCGGGGCTGTGCACCGTCTCGGGGCCGGTGGACGCGGTGGACGCCCTGGAGGCCGAGCTCGCCGCGGCCGGCCTCGCCTGCCGCCGCCTGAACGCGGAGCACGCCTTCCACTCGGCGGAGATGGAGCCGGTGGCCGGGGGGCTGGCCGAGCGCCTGCGGGCCATGCCCCTGGCGGCGCCCGGGCTCCCCTTCGTCTCCAACGTCACGGGGACGTGGATCCGCGCGGAGGAGGCGACGGACCCGGAGTACTGGGCGCGGCACCTGTGCGGCACGGTGAGGTTCGCCGAGGGCCTGGAGGAGCTGCTGCGCGACGGGAGCCGGGTGCTGCTGGAGGTGGGGCCGGGGCGGACGCTGGGGACCTTCGCGCTGCACGCGGGCGCGGCGGAGTCGGCCGTGTTCGCCTCGCTGCGGCACGCGTTCACGCGCAGGGCGGACCAGGTGCACCTGCTGGAGACACTGGGGCGCCTGTGGGTGGCGGGGGTGCGGGTGGACTGGGACGGCTTCGCGGCCGGGGAGCGGCGCCGGAGGGTGCTCCTGCCCACCTACCCCTTCGAGCGGCAGGCGTACTGGGTGGAGCGCCGGCGCCGCCCGCGCCGGCGCAGGCCCGGCGCGCCCGCGCGGGGCCGCGAAGCCGCCGGGGAGCGCGGCGGGAGCACGGCGGGAGTGGGCATCGCGGACGTCGCGGCGCCGGACCCCGGCGCCGCCGCGGCGCGGGGGCTGCAGCCGCGGCCGGACACCGGCACCCGGTACGTCGCCCCCCAGGGCGAGCTGCAGGTGAGGATGGCGCGGCTGTGGGAGGACCTGCTCGGCTTCGAGGGGATCGGGGCGCACGACGAGTTCTTTTCGCTGGGCGGGCACTCGCTGATGGCCACGCAGCTGGTCGCCCGGGTGCAGCAGGAGTTCGGGGCCGCCGTGTCGCTGAACGCGGTGTTCGACGACCCCACCGTGGCCGGGATGGCGGGCAAGGTGGCCGCGCTCCGCACGGACGCGCACGCGGAGCGCGCCGCCGCGATCCCGCGGGCGCCCCGCGACCGGCCGCTCCCGCTCTCCTACCACCAGGAGCGCGTCTGGGTGCTGGACCGCCTGGAGCCGGGGAGCCCCATGTACAACGTGCCCGTGGGGACCTGGCTGCGGGGGCCGGTGGACGTGGACGCCGCGCGGCGGGCGCTCGCGGAGATCGTGCGCAGGCACGACGTCTACCGCACCGTCTACATGGACACCGACGCCGGCCCCGTGCAGGTGGTCCGGCCGGACGTCGAGATCCCCCTCCCGGTGGACGACCTCACCGGCGTGCCGGAGGCGGAGCGCCTGGCCACCGTCCGCCGCAGGCTCACCGAGGAGGCGCGGCGTCCCATCGACCTGGTGAACGGGCCGGTCCTCCGGGTGCGCCTGCTCCGCCTGGACGCCGAGCTGCACGCCCTGCTGATGGTGGTGCACCACGTCATCATGGACGGGTGGTCCGGCGGGATCTTCGTGTACGAGTGGACGACGCTGTACGAGGCCTTCCGGGCCGGCAGGCCCTCGCCGCTCCCGGAGCTGCCCATCCAGTACGCGGACTACGCGGTCTGGCAGCGGGAGCAGCTCTCGGGGGAGCGCCTGGAGCAGCACCTCGCCTTCTGGCGGGAGAGCATGCGCGGGGTGCCCCCCGTGCTGGAGCTCCCGGTCGACCGGCCGCACCCCCCGGTGCAGAGCTTCCGGGGCGGGCTGTACGGCGCCGCCCTGGGGCCGGAGCTGGTGGAGCGCCTCCGCGCGCTGGCGCAGCGCCGGCACACCACCTTCCACGTGGTGCTGGCCGCCGCCTTCCAGGCGCTCTGCTTCCGCTACACGGGGCAGGAAGACTTCGCCATGGGATCGGTGGCCGCCAACCGCCACCGGCCCGAGGTGCAGGGGCTCATCGGCTTCTTCATCAACACCATCCCCGTCCGCGCCCGCCCCTCCGCCCGCCTCCCCTTCGAGGAGCTGGTGGAGCGGGCCAGGAGCTTCATGGCGGAGGCGTACGCGCACGCGGAGGTGCCGTTCCAGATGATCCTGGACGCGGTGCGTCCGGAGCGCGACCCCAGCCGCAACGCGCTGATCCAGGTGATGCTGGGGATCCAGGCCCCCGGCGACCACGGCCCGCCGCCGGAGGAGGACCCGGGCGTGTCCATGCACATGCTGGAGGACAGCGTCATCCCGCTCGGCGACAGCGGCACCTCCAAGTTCGACCTGACGATCCTGGTCGAGGAGGGCGCCGAGCCCTCGGCGATGGTGGAGTACAACAGCGACATCTTCGACCGCGCCACCGCGGTGCGCTTCCTGGACCACTACCTCGCGCTCCTGGACGCCGTGGCCGACGCCCCCGGGACGCCGCTGGAGGAGATCTCCCTGCTGCTCCCGGACGAGCGGCGGCAGCTCCTCGCGGGTCCGCCGCCGCCCCCGGCGCCGCTGCCGGACGGGGAGCGGATGAGCCGCGCCGAGCTGGAAGCGCTGGCGGACTGGGTGGCGGAGGCCCTGCGCCGCGCCCGCCCGGCCGGCGAGGGCGGGGAAGGGTGGGTGCCGGTACACGAGCGGGTGCTCGCGCGCGCGGCCGAGACCCCGGACGCCGTCGCCGCCGTGGGCGGCGGCGGGCGGCTGACCTACGGCGAGCTGGCGCGCCGCTCGGCGGAGCTGGCGGCGCACCTGCGCGGCCTCGGCGCCGGGCCGGAGACGCGGGTGGGGCTGCTCGCCGGGCGCTCGCCGGAGCTGGTCGTCGCCATGCTGGCGACGCTGCGCGCGGGGGCGGCGTACCTCCCCATCGACCCCGGCACGCCCGCGGAGCGCGTCCGGGTGATCCTGGCCGACGCGGCGGCGCTCGTGGTGCTGGCCGACGCGGCGCTGGCGGACCGGCTGGGCGGCTTCGGGGGGACCGTGGTGACCCTCGGGACCCCCCTCCCCCCGGCCCCCTCCCCCGCGAGGGGGGAGGAGGAGCACGACGTTGCAGCGGATGGGGACGCACTTTCGCACTCCCGCACTTTCGCACTTTCGCACTCGTCGTCCGCCTACGTCGTCTACACCTCCGGCTCCACCGGCACCCCCAAGGGCGTCGTCGCCACGCACGGCGGGCTGGCGAACCTGGTGGACTGGCACCTCGGCGAGTTCGCCGTCACGGCGGCCGACCGGGCGACGCAGCTCGCGGGGCTCGGCTTCGACGCCGCGGTGTGGGAGACCTGGCCGTACCTGGCGGCGGGGGCGACGCTCCACCTGGTGGCGGACGAGGAGACCCGCGCGTCGCCGGAGGCGCTGCGCGACCTCCTGCTGGACCGCGGGATCACCCTGGCCTTCGTGCCGACGCCGCTGGCGGAGGGGATGCTGGGGCTGGAGTGGCCGCGGGACGCGGCGCTGCGCGCGCTGCTCACCGGCGGGGACGCGCTGCGCTCGCGGCCCGCGGCGGACGCGCCCTTCGCGCTGGTGAACGCCTACGGGCCCACGGAGAACACCGTGGTCGCCACGTCGGGCGTCGTCCCGCCCGACGGCGGAGGGCGCGCCCCCGCGATCGGCCGGCCGATCCGCGGCGTGCGGGCGTACGTGCTGGACCGGGGGCTGAACCCGGCTCCCACCGGGGTCCCGGGCGCGCTGTACCTGGCCGGCGACGGGGTGGCGCGCGGCTACCTGGGGCGGCCGGCGGCGACCGCGGAGGCGTTCGTCCCCTGCCCGTTCGGGGAGGCGGGAGAGCGCATGTACGCCACGGGGGACCGGGTGCGCCGGCTCCCCTCCGGCGAGCTGGAGTTCCTGGGGCGCACGGACCACCAGGTCAAGCTTCGCGGCTTCCGCATCGAGCCGGGCGAGATCGAGAGCGTGCTGCTGCGCGACCCCCGGGTGCGGGAGTGCCTGGTGGCGGCGCGCGCCGGCGCCGCGGGCGAGCAGCGGCTGGTGGCCTACCTGGCCGGGGCCGGGCTGCCCGGCCCGGAGGAGCTGCGCGCGCGGCTCCGCGAGTCGCTGCCGGACTACATGGTGCCCTCCGCGTTCGTGGCGCTGGAGCGGCTCCCCCTGACCCCCAACGGCAAGGTCGACCGGGGCGCCCTCCCGGACCCGGGGGCGCACGGCGCCTCCGGGCGGGGGCACGCGCCTCCGCGGACCCCGGTGGAGCGGGCGCTCGCCGAGGTCTGGAGCGAGGTGCTGGGCGTGGAGCGCGTGGGGATCGACGAGCACTTCTTCGAGCTGGGCGGCGACTCCATCCTCGCCATCCAGGTCTCCACGGCGGCGCGCAGGGCGGGGCTGCGGGTCCTCCCCCGCCAGCTCTTCGAGCACACCACCATCGCCGAGCTGGCGCGGGCGGCCGGCACCGGGGCGGCGGCCGCGGCGGAGCAGGGCACCGTGACCGGGGCGGCGCCGCTGACCCCGATCCAGCGCTGGTTCTTCGCGCAGGAGCCGCCGGCGCCGCACCACTACAACCAGGGGCTGCTGCTGGTGCCGCCGCGCCCCCTGGACGCGCGGCTGCTGGAGCGGGCGCTCGCGTCGCTGCTGGAGCACCACGACGCGCTGCGCCTGCGCTTCCGCCGCGGGTCCGACGGCTGGACGCAGGAGCACGCCCCCGCCGGGGAGCGCGCGCCGCTGGCGTCGGTCGACCTGGCGCGGCTGGACGGCGCCGCCCGCGGCCGGGCGATGGAGGCGGCCGCGGACCGGGTGCAGGCCGGCCTGGACCTGGAGCGCGGGCCCGTGCTGCGGGCGGCCTGCTTCCGGACGGGCGACGGCGCCGGGCGGCTGCTGCTCGCGCTGCACCACCTGGTCGTGGACGGGGTCAGCTGGCGCATCCTGCTGGAGGACCTGGAGACCGCGTACGTGCAGCTGGAGCGCGGCGAGCCGGTGCGGCTCCCCGCCAAGACCACCTCGTGGCGGGCGTGGGCGGAGCGGCTGGCCGCGCACGCCGGCGAGCCCGGGACCGCCGCGGAGGCCGCGTACTGGGTGGAGCAGGCCCGCTCCGCCGCCGCTCCGCTGCCGCTGGACGACCCGCGGGCGGAGGACACCGCGGGGCTCGCCCGGACCGTGGCCGTGCAGCTGGAGGCGGACGAAACGGAGGCGCTGCTGCGCGAGGTGCCCGCCGCGTACCGCACCCACGTGGACGAGGTCCTGGTCTGCGCCCTGGCGCGCGCCCTGTCCCGCTGGACGGGGGAGCGGCGGGTGCGGCTGGACCTGGAGGGCCACGGCCGCGAGGAGGGGCGCTTCGAGGGCGTCGACCTGTCGCGGACCGTGGGATGGTTCACCAGCCTCTATCCCGTGCTGGTGGAGCTCCCCGCGGCCGGGGGACCGGGCGAGGCGCTCGGGGCGGTCCGGGAGCAGCTGCGCGCGGTGCCGGGGCGGGGCCTGGGCTACGGGCTGCTGCGCTGGACGGGCGGCGCCGCCGCGGAGCTGGAACCGGCGCCGCCGGCCGAGGTGGCGTTCAACTACCTGGGCCAGGTGGACCGCACGGTGTCGGAGGACACCTTCTTCCGGCTGGCGCCCGAGTCCATGGGCGCGGAGCAGGACCCGCGGCGCGTCCGCCCCCACCGCCTGGAGGTGAACGGCATCGTCAGCGGCGGGCGGCTGGGGATCAGCTTCGGCTACGGCGCGGCGGCCCTCCGCGAAGGGACGGTGCAGCGGCTGGCCGGGTGGTACCTGGAGGAGCTGCGGGCGCTGATCGCGCACTGCCGCGTCGCCGGCGCGGGCGGCTACGGGCCGGGCGACTTCCCGCTGGCGGGGCTGGACCGGGAGGCGCTCCACGCGCTGCTGGGGAGCGACCGCGGGGTGGAGGACGTGTACCCGCTCACCCCCATGCAGGAAGGGATGCTCTTCCACTCGCTCCTCGCCCCCGGCTCCGGCGTGTACGTGGGGCAGTTCGGGCTGGTGCTGGAGGGGCCGCTCGACGTGGCGGCGCTGCGGGCGGCGTGGCAGGGGGTCCTGGCGCGGCACGACGCCCTGCGGGCGGGCTTCGCCTGGGCGCGGCTCGCCCGGCCGGTGCAGGTGGTCCGCCGCGAAGCGGAGCTCCCCTTCCGGGTGGAGGACTGGCGCGGGCTGGACGGGGCCGGGCAGGAGGAGCGGATGGAGCGCTGGCTGGAGGCGGACCGGGCGGCGGGGTTCGACCCCGGCGGGGCGCCGCTGATGCGGCTGGCGCTGTTCCGGGTGGGCGACGAGGAGCACCGGCTGGTCTGGACGCAGCACCACCTGATCATGGACGGGTGGAGCCTGTCCCTGGTGTTCGGCGACGTGCTGGCGGGCTACGCGGCGCGCGTGCGCGGCGAGGCGCCCCGGGCCGCCCCCGGGCCGCGCTTCCGCGAGTACGTCGCCTGGCTGGAGCGGCAGGACCGGTCCCGCGCCGCGCGCTTCTGGAAGGCGGCGCTGGCCGGCTTCGACACGCCCACGCCGCTCCCCGCGGCGCGGGCGCCGCGGGGGGGCGGCCGGGGGCACGCCGGCGCGGCGCTCCTGCTCCCGCCGGAGCGGACGGGCGCGCTCCACGAGCGGGCGCGGCGGCTGGGGGTGACGCCGAGCACGCTGCTGCAGGGCGCGTGGGCGCTGCTCCTGTCGCGGTACTCGGGGGAGGACGACGTGCTCTTCGGCGCGACCGTGTCGGGGCGGCCCGCGGAGCTGCCCGGCGCGGAGGAGACGGTGGGGCTGTTCATCAACACGCTCCCGGTGCGGGTGCGCCTGGAGGCGGAGGCGACGCTCGGGGAGTGGCTGGCGGGGCTGCAGAAGGAGCAGGCGGGAGCGCGCGAGTACGAGTACGCGCCGCTGGTGGAGGTGGCGAAGTGGAGCGAGGTCCCGGCCGGCCGGGCGCTGTTCGAGAGCCTGGTGGTGTTCGAGAACTTCCCCGTCGACCGGGCGCTCGCCGAGCGGGCGGGGGAGCTGCGGGGGGTGCGGGTGCGGAGCGGCGTCACCCGCGAGCAGCCCAGCTACCCGCTGTGGGTGCAGGTCATCCCCGGCGAGCGGCTCAGGGTGGAGATCGTCCACGACCGCGACCGGCTGGAGGAGGGAGCGGCCGGGCGGCTGGCCGGGCACCTGGACGTGCTGCTGGAGACGCTGGCGGGGGACCCCGCGCGGCGCCTCCGGGAGGTCTCGCTGCTGCGCGGGGCCGAGCGCGCGCAGGTGCTGGAGGCGTGGAACGCGACGGCCGCCGGGGGTCCGCGCGAGCGCTGCCTGCACGAGCTGTTCGCCGGGCAGGCGGCGCGCACGCCCGACGCCGCCGCCCTCGGCTGGGGAGGCGAGCGGGTGACGTACGCCCAGCTGGACCGCCGCTCCGCCCGCCTGGCCGGCGCCCTGCGGCGGCGCGGCGTCGGGCCGGAGGTTCGCGTGGGCGTGTGCATGCAGCGCACGCCCGAGGTGGTCGTCGCGCTCCTGGCCGTGCTCCGCGCCGGGGGCGCGTACGTCCCCATGGACCCCGCCTACCCGGCGGAGCGGCTGCGCCACGTGCTGGCCGACTCGGGCGCGGCGCTCCTCCTGGCGGACCCCGCCGCGGCGGAGCGGCTGGGCGGGTGCGGGGTGGAGGCGGTGCTCGTCGATCCCGGCGCGGAGGCGGACGACGGGGCAGACGCCGGGTCTGCCGCCGCCGCTGCAGGCTGTCCCCTCTTCCCCGTTCCCTGTTCCCTGTCTCTCGCCTACGTCGTCTACACCTCCGGCTCCACCGGCACGCCCAAGGGGGTGCTCGGGACGCACCGGGGGATCGTCAACCGCCTCGCCTGGATGTGGGGCGCGTACCCGTTCGCGGCCGGCGAGGTGTGCTGCCAGAAGACCTCGCTCGCCTTCGTGGACTCGGTGTGGGAGGTGTTCGGGCCGCTCCTGGCCGGGGTACCCTCCGTGCTCGTCCCGGACGAGGACGCCCGGGACCCGGAGGCGCTCGCCGCCCTGCTGTCGCGGCACGGGGTGACGCGCGTCGTGCTGGTCCCCTCCCTCCTCCGCGCGCTCCTCGACGCGCACCCGGACCTGGGGGAGCGCTGCCCGCGGCTGCGGCTGGTGGTGAGCAGCGGCGAGGAGCTCCCGCCCGGGCTGGCCCGCCGCTTCGCGGAAGCGGTCCCCGGGGCGACGCTCCTCAACCTGTACGGGTCGTCCGAGGTGGCGGCGGACAGCACCCACCACGCGCTCGCCGCCGGCGCGGCCGGCGAGGGGCGCGTCCCCATCGGCCGGCCGATCCGGAACACGCGCGTCTACGTGGCGGACGCGGCGATGCAGCCGCTCCCCCCGGGCGCCGCGGGCGAGCTGTACGTGGCGGGCGACGGGGTGGCGCGGGGGTACATGGGGAACCCCGCGGCCACGGCCGAGCGCTTCGTCCCGGACCCCTTCGCCTCCGCCCCGGGCGGGCGGATGTACCGGACGGGGGACCGGGCCCGCTGGACTCCGGGCGGCGAGCTGGAGTACCTGGGCCGCGCGGACCGGCAGGTCAAGGTGCGCGGCTTCCGCATCGAGCCGCGCGAGGTGGAGGCCGCGCTCGCCGCCCACCCCGAGGTGCGGGAGGCGGCGGTGGCCGTGCGCGAGGACGCGCCGGGCGACAGGCGCCTGGTGGGGTACGTGGTCCCCGCGGCCGGCTCCGGCGCGGCGCCGGCCGAGCTGCGGGCGCACCTGGCCGCGCGGCTGCCGGAGTACATGGTGCCTTCCGCGTTCGTGGTGCTGGACCGGATGCCGCTGAACGCCAACGGCAAGGTCGACCGCAGGGCGCTGCCGGCGCCCGAGCCGGGGAGCGGGGCCGGGGCGGGGTACGTCGCCCCGGCGACCGCGGCGGAGGAGGTGCTGGCGGGGATCTGGGCCGAGGTCCTGGGGACCGAGACGGTGGGGGCGCGGGACAGCTTCTTCGAGCTGGGCGGCCACTCGCTGCTCGCCACCCAGGTGGTCTCCCGCGCGAGGCAGGCGTTCGGGGTGGAGGTGCCGCTGCGGGCGCTCTTCGAGGCGCCCACGGTGGCGGCGCTGGCCGCGCGCGTCGAGGAGCTGCGCGGCGCCGGGACCTCGCCGGCCCCGCCCATCGAGCGGGTCCCGCGCGAAGCCCGGGAAGAGGTGCCGCTGTCGTTCGCGCAGCAGCGGCTGTGGCTGGTGGACCGGATCGAGCCGGGGAGCCCCGCCTACAACATGCCCTTCGCGCTGCGGCTGCGCGGAGCCCTGGACGCGGGCGCGCTGCGCGCGAGCCTGGACGAGCTGGTGCGGCGGCACGAGACGCTGCGCACCACGCTGGAGGAGCGCGGCGGCGTGCCGGTGCAGGTCGTCCACCCACCCGCGCCGGCGGCGGCGGCGAGCCTGGACCTGCGCGGCCTGGCGGACGGGGAGCGGGAGCGCGAGGCGGAGCGCCTGGCGCGCGAGGAGGCGCTGGCGCCCTTCGACCTGGAGCGCGGGCCGCTGCTGCGCAGCACGCTGCTGCGCCTGGCCGAGGACGACCACGTGCTGCTGTTCACGCTGCACCACGTCGTCGGCGACGGCTGGAGCATGGACGTGCTGGTCCGCGAGGTGTCGGCGCTCTACGCCGCCTTCGGCCGGGGCGCGGAGCCGGATCTGCCGGAGCTGCCGATCCAGTACGCCGACTTCGCGGTGTGGCAGCGCGCGTGGCTCAGCGGCCCGGTCCTGGAGGCGCAGGTCGGCTGGTGGCGCGAACGGCTGCGCGGCGCGCCCCCGCTGCTGGAGCTGCCGGTCGACCGTCCGCGCGCGCCGGGCCGGGGCGCGCGGGCGGGCAGCCACCGCTTCGCGCTGCCGGCGGAGGCCGCGCGGGGGCTGCGGGCGCTCTCGCGGCGCGAGGGCACGACGCTGTTCATGACGCTGCTCGCCGGCTGGCAGGCGCTGCTGGGGCGCTACGCCGGGCAGCGGGACGTGGTCGTGGGCACCCCCATCGCCGGGCGCACGCGGACCGAGCTGGAAGGGCTGATCGGCTTCTTCGTCAACATGCTCCCCCTGCGGGCCGACCTGGGCGGCGACCCCGCCTGGACGGAGCTGCTGGCGCGGGTGCGGGACACGGCGCTGGGCGCGTACTCGCACCAGGACCTGCCCTTCGAGCGCCTGGTGGACGAGCTGGGCGTGGAGCGCAGCCTGCTGCACGCGCCCGTCTTCCAGGTGGTCTTCGCGCTGAGCGGCGCCGGCGCGCGGGAAGCGCGGCTGTCGCTGGGCACGGTGGGGCTGGAGCCATTCGGGGGCGGGGCGGAAGTGACCAAGTTCGACCTGAACCTGAGCATCCTCGACGGGGACGACGGGCTCGACGCGACGCTCGCCTACCGCGCCGGGCTGTACGACGCGGAGACGGTCGCGCGCATGGCCTCCCACCTGGAGATCCTGCTGGAGGCCATGGCGGCCGCGCCCGGGACGCGCCTCTCGGAGGTGTCGCTGCTGCGCGGGGCCGAGCGCGCGCACCTGCTGCACGCCTGGAACGGCGCCGACACGGGCTACAGGGGCGACCTGTGCATCCACGAGCTGGTGCACGCCCAGGTGCTGCGCACCCCCCAGGCGCCCGCGCTGCGCTTCGGGGAGCAGAGCCTCGGCTACGCCGAGCTCTTCCGGCGCTCCTGCCGGCTCGCCCACCTGCTGCGCCGCCGGGGCGTCGGCCCCGAGACCCTGGTGGCCATCTGCATGGAGCCGGCGCCCGAGGCGGTGGTCTCCGTGCTGGGCGTCCTCCTGGCCGGGGGCGCCTGGCTGCCGCTGGACCCGGCGCTCCCGCCCGAGCGGCGCGCCTACGTGCTGGCCGACGCCGCCCCGCTGCTCCTGCTCACGCAGGCGGCGCTCGCCGGGCGCCTGGAGGGGTGCGGCGTGCCGCTCCTCCCGGTGGACGCGGAGGCTGAGACGACCGAGCGGGAGAGCGGGGAGCCGCCGGCGACCGGCGTCTCTCCCGACAACCTGGCCTACGTCGTCTACACCTCCGGGAGCACCGGCCGCCCCAAGGGCGTGCTGGCCGACCACCGCGGCGTGGGCAACACCTTTCTGGAGCTGGCCCGCGTCTACGGCTCCGGCCCGGGGGTGCGCAGCCTGGCCTACGCGCCGCTGCACTTCGACGCCGCGGTGGCCGACATCTTCACCGCGCTGTGCAGCGGGGCCGAGCTGGTGCTGGCCCCGAGCGAGGACAAGCTGCCGGGCGAGGAGCTGGCGCGCCTGCTGAGGGAGCAGGCGGTCACCCACCTCAAGGTCATGCCCTCCGCGCTGGCGGTCACGCCGGCCGAGGACCTGCCGGCGCTGAAGGTGGTGGTCACCGGGGGCGAAGTGCTGCCGGTGGAGCAGGTGCGGCGCTGGGGCGCGGGGCGGACGTTCTTCAACGGCTACGGGACCACGGAGGCGGGGATCCGCATCACCTCCAGCGCCTACACGGCCGACGCGGGGGACCCGCCGATCGGGCGCCCGGTGGCGAACACGCAGCTGCACGTGCTGGACGCGCGGCTGGAGCCGGTGCCGCCGGGGGTGGCGGGGGAGCTGTACATCGGGGGGGTGGGGATGGCGCGCGGCTACCTGGGGCGGCCGGACCTCACGGCTGCGGCGTTCCTCCCGGACCCGCACCGGGGAGTGCCGGGAGCGCGGCTGTACCGCACGGGGGACGTGGGGCGCCGGCGGGCGGACGGGGAGATCGAGTTCCTGGGGCGGACGGACCACCAGGTCAAGGTGCGCGGGTACCGGGTGGAGCTGGGGGAGATCGAGGCGACCCTGCGGAGGCACGCGCAGGTCGGGGAGTCGGCCGTGCTGCTGCGGGAGGACGTGCCGGGGCGGCAGCGGCTGGTGGCGTACGTGACGGGCAGGGAGGGGGCGGAGCCGGGGGCGGCGGAGCTGCGGGAGCACGCGCGGGAGCAGCTCCCGGAGTACATGGTGCCGTGGGCGGTCGTGGTGCTGGAGCGGATGCCGGTGACGGCGAACGGCAAGATCGACCGGCGCGCGCTGCCGGCGCCGGAGCGGGCGGAGGCCGACGCGTACGTGGCTCCGCGCACGCCGGCGGAGGAGCTGCTGGCGGGGATCTGGGCGGAGGTGCTGGGGGTGGAGCGGGTGGGCGCGACGGAGAACTTCTTCGAGCTGGGGGGGCACTCGCTGCTCGCGACGCAGGTGGTCTCCCGGCTGCGGGCGGCGCTGGGCGTCGAGGTGCCGCTGCGGACGCTGTTCGAGGCGCCGACGGTGGCCGCGCTGGCCGGGCGCGTGGAGGAGCTGCGCGCCGCGGCGCCGCCGCCGGTGCCGGGCGTGGTCGCGATGGATCGCTCCGCCTGGCGCAGGGCCAGGGAGCGGACGCGGACGTAGGGCGGGCAGGCGGCGCGGCTCGCGGAAAGGGAGACCGTCCGGGCTCGCCCGGGCGGTCTCCGCGTCTTCCCCCCTCCACGCTCCGGTCCGGGGACGCTGATCATGCCCGCGCACCGGGTCTTCCCGGTCTCCTTGCGCGGGATGCCGCCGTTCGTGATTTTTCCGTCCGGGCGGTCGCTGGCGTGTTTTGTACCGGCTGCAATGGGACAGGGAGTGCAGGGAACCCACTCGCGACGACCCCGGCAGATGGAGCACGGGCGAAAGGAAAGGTCCGAGCCGATGAGCAGCACCCTCGAGACGACGGGGCAGGGCCTCTCGGTGGCGGAAAAGCGCCGCCTGCTGGCGCAGATCCTCCAGCAGAAGGCGGCCCGCGCCACCCGCTTCCCGCTCTCCTTCGCGCAGCAGCGGCTCTGGTTCCTGTACCAGCTGGACCCGGCGAGTCCGCTCTACAACATGTTCTCGGCGTCCCGGCTGCACGGCCCGCTGGACGCCGGAGCGCTGGGCCGCGCCCTGGCGGAGATCGTGCGCCGCCACGAAGCGCTGCGCACGACCTTCGTCGCGGAGGAGGGGGAGCCGGTGCAGGTGATCGCGCCCCCCGGGTCCTGGCGGCTGGAATCCGAGGACCTGGGCGGGCGGGACGAGGCGGAGCGCGAGGCCGAGGTGCGGCGGCGGGTGCAGGCCGAGGCGACGCGCCCCTTCGACCTGGCGGGGCCGCTCTTCCGTGCCCGGCTGCTGCGGGTCGGCCCGGAGGAGCACGTGCTCCTGCTGTGCGTACACCACGTCGTCAGCGACGGCTGGAGCATGGAGGTGCTCACCCGCGAGCTGGACGCCCTCTACACGGCGTTCGCGCGGGGCGAGCCCTCGCCGCTGCCGGAGCCGCCGCTGCAGTACGCCGACTTCGCCGTCTGGCAGCGGGAGCGGCTGCGCGGCCCCGGGCTGGAGCCGCACCTCGCTTTCTGGCGGGAGCGGCTGGCCGGGGCGCCCGCCGTGCTGGAGCTGCCCACGGACCGGCCGCGCCCCGCCGCGCAGAGCTTTCGCGGGGCATCGCTGCCGGTGGAGCTGGGTGCCGGGCTGACGCAGGCGCTGCACGGCCTGGCGCGGCGGGAGGGATGCACGCTCTTCGTGACGCTGCTCGCCGCCTTCCAGGTGCTGCTCGCGCGCTACGCGGGAGTGGAGGACGTGGTGGTGGGCGTCCCCATCGCCGGGCGGACGCGGCGGGAAACGGAAGGGCTGATCGGCCTGTTCGTCAACACGCTGCCGCTGCGGGTCGACCTGTCGGGGGACCCGGTCTTCACGGAGCTGGCGGGGCGGGTGCGCGAGAGCCTGCTGGGAGCGCACGCGCACCAGGAGCTCCCCTTCGACAAGCTGGTGGAGGAGCTGCGCGTGGAGCGCAGCCTGGGCCACAACCCCGTCTTCCAGGTGCTGCTCTCCCCGCAGGGCCTCGCCCGCCCCTTCGAGTTCGGGGGGGTGCGGGCCGTCCCCTTCGCGGCGGAGTCCGGGACCTCGAAGTTCGACCTCTCGCTGGTGCTGCAGGAGGACGACTCGGCCCTCTTCGGCTACCTGGAGTTCAGCACCGACCTGTTCGAGGCGGCCACGGCCGAGCGGATGCGGGGGCACCTTCGCACCCTCCTGGAGCAGGCCGCGGCCGATCCCGGGCGGCGCATCTCCGAGCTGCCGCTGCTCTCCCCCGGCGAGCGGCGCCGGGTCGTTCAGGAGTGGAACGCCACCGACCGCCCGCGCCCGGCCGGCCCGCCAGTCCACGAGCTGGTCGCCGAGCAGGCCCGCCGCCGCCCGGACGCGCCCGCCGTCGTTGCCGGCGGCGCGGCGCTCACCTACGCCGGGCTGGACGCGCGCGCCGACCGTCTCGCGGCACACCTGCGCGAGCGGGGCGCCGGCCCGGAGACGCGGGTGGGCGTGCTGCTGGAGCGCACCCCGGAGCTGGTGGTGGCGCAGCTCGCGGTGCTCAAGGCCGGCGCCGCGTACCTCCCCATCGACCCGTCCGTCCCGGACGAGCGCATCGCCTTCATGCTGGCCGACGCGGCGGCGCCGCTGGTGCTGGCGTCTGTGGCGACGGCGGTGCGGGTGGAGTCGTTCGGGAGCGAGGTGGTGCGTGTCGACACCCCTCACCCCCCGGCCCCCTCTCCCACAAGGGGAGAGGGGGAGAACGACACGTCGGAGTTCAAGGGTCGGGAAGCCCTCCCCCAGAATTGGGGGAGGGTGGCGAGCCTGAGCGAGCCGGGTGGGGACCTCCCCGCGGACGCCAGCTCCGTATCTGCCGTCGAAGAAGCAGTTCTCCCCTCCCCCCTTGCGGGGGAGGGGCCGGGGGAGGGGGGTCTGCCGTCTCGCGACAGCCTCGCCTACGTCATCTACACCTCCGGCTCCACCGGCATGCCCAAGGGCGTCGAGGTCACGCACGGGGCGCTGCTGAACCTGGTCCACTGGCACCGCGACGCGTTCGGCGTCACCGAGGACGACCGCGCGACGCAGCTCGCCGGGTTGGGCTTCGACGCGTCGGTCTGGGAGCTGTGGCCGTACCTCGCCTCCGGCGCGGCGGTGTACCTCGTCGCCGACGAGGAGACGCGCACCTCGCCGGCTGCGCTGCGCGACTTCCTGCTCGGCCGGGGGATCACGGCGGCCTTCGCGCCGACGCCGATGGCCGAGGCGCTGCTCGCGCTGGAGTGGCCGGCGGAGGCGCCGCTGCGCGTGCTGCTGACCGGCGGCGACGCGCTGCGCAGCCGTCCGCGCGACGGGCTTCCGTTCGTGCTGGTGAACAACTACGGCCCGACGGAGAACACCGTCGTCGCCACGTCGGGCGCGGTCGCGGCGGGGCGGGGGAGCGGGCGCGCGCCGGGGATCGGGCGGCCGACGGACAACGTGCGGGCATACGTGCTGGACCGGCACATGGAGCCGGCGCCCGTGGGCGTGCCGGGCGAGCTGTGCGTGGGTGGGGCGCAGGTGGCGCGGGGATACCTGGGACGGCCGGAGCTGACGGCCGCGGCGTTCGTCCCCGACCCGTTCAGCGGTGTGCCCGGCGCGCGGATGTACCGCACGGGCGACCGGGTGCGCTGGCTCGCCTCGGGCGAGCTGGAGTTCCTGGGGCGGCTGGACCGGCAGATCAAGGTGCGCGGCTTCCGCATCGAGCCGGGCGAGGTGGAGGCCGTGCTGCGGCAGGCCCCGGGCGTCGCGGACGCCGCGGCGGAGGTGCGGGCGGACGCGCGCGGCGAGGGGCGGCTGGTCGGCTGGGTGGTTGCGGCGGAGGCGCGGCGCGGGGAGATCCTGGCGTTCGCGCGGACGCGGCTGCCGGAGTACATGGTGCCGGCCGCGCTGGTCTCGCTGGACGCCTTCCCGCTGACGCCGAGCGGCAAGACCGACCGGCGCGCGCTGCCGGAGCCCGAGTTCGGGGCCGACGCCGACGCCGCTCCCTCGACCCCGGTGGAGGAGGTGCTGGCGGGGATCTGGGCGGAGGTGCTGGGGCTCCGGACGGTCGGCGTCCGGGAGAGCTTCTTCGCGCTGGGCGGGCACTCGCTGCTGGCGACGCGGGTGGTCTCGCGCACCCGGGAGGTGCTCGCCGTGGAGCTGCCGCTGCGGGCGCTCTTCGAGGCGCCCACGGTGGCGGCCCTGGCGGAGCGGGTGGAGGCGCTGCGGCGCGCGGAGCGGCCGGCCCTGCCCCCGGTGGTGCCCGTCGGGCGCGCGGGCCCGCTGCCGCTGTCGTTCGCGCAGGAGCGGCTCTGGTTCCTGGACCGCCTGCAGCCGGGGAGCCCCTTCTACAACGTCCCCGTCGCGCTGCGGCTCGGCGGACCCCTGCACGTGGCGGCGCTGGCGAGGGCGCTGGGGGAGATCGTGCGGCGGCACGAGGCGCTGCGGACGGTCTTCGCGGAGGTCGGGGGCGTGGCCGCGCAGGTCGTCGTGCCGTTCTGCGGCTGGACGCTCCCGGTGGAGGACCTGTCGCGCCTGGAGGAGGGCGGGCGCGCGGCGGCGGCGAAGCGCCGCGCCGCGGAGGACGCGGCGCGCCCGTTCGATCTGCGCCGGGGGCCGCTCTTCCGCGCGGCGCTGCTGCGGCTGGGCGCGGAGGAGCACGTGCTGCTGCTGGGCATGCACCACATCGTCGGCGACGGGTGGAGCCTGGGCGTGCTCTTCGGCGAGCTGGCGGCGCTGTACGCGGCCTTCCGGGAGGGAGGGGAGTCGCCGCTGCCGGAGCCGGCGGTGCAGTACGCCGACTACGCGGCGTGGCAGCGCGAGCAGCTGCGGGGCGAGGCGCTGGACCGGCAGCTGGGCTGGTGGAGGGAGCGGCTCGCGGGCGCGCCGGAGCTCCTGGAGCTGCCCACGGACCACCCGCGGCCCGCGGCGCAGACCTTCCGCGGGGCCGCCGAGCCGGTGGGGCTGTCCGGCGAGCTGCTGGAGCGCCTGCAGGCGCTCGCGCGGCGCGAGGGGACGACGCTGTACATGACCCTGCTGGGCGCCTTCCAGGCGCTGCTGTCCAGGTACGGCGGGGGCGAGGACGTGGTGGTGGGGAGCCCCGTCGCGGGGCGGACGCGCCGCGAGGTGGAGGGGCTGATCGGCTTCTTCGTCAACACGCTGGCGCTCCGCACGGACCTGAGCGGGGACCCGACCTTCCGCGAGACCCTGCGGCGGGTGCGGGAGGTGACGCTGGGGGCCTACGAGCACCAGGAGGTGCCGTTCGAGAAGCTGGTGGCGGAGCTCCGGCCGGAGCGCAGCCTCGGCCACTCGCCGCTGGTGCAGGCGATGCTCACGCTGCGGGACGCCGGGGTCGCGGAGGACGCGCTCCCCGGGCTGCGGACGCAGTGGATGGATGCGCAGCTGGAGAGCGCCAAGTTCGACCTTTCCCTGAGCGTGGCGGCGACCCCGCGGGGGCTGCTCGGGGAGCTGATATACGCCACGGACCTGTTCGAGCGCGGCACCGCCCTGCGGATGCTGGGGCACCTGGGCCGGGTCCTGGAGCAGGTCGCCGGCGACGCCGAGGTGCGCCTCTCCGCCCTGGAGCTGCTGGGCGAGGCCGAGCGCGCGCAGGTGCTGGAGGCGTGGAACCGGACGGAGGCGGAGTACCCCCCGGACCGCTGCGTCCACCAGCTGTTCGAGGAGCAGGCGGCGCGCACGCCCGGCTCCGTGGCGGTGGTCTTCCGCGAGGAGACGCTGAGCTACGCCGAGCTGGGTGCGCGGGCCGGCCGGCTCGCGCGCCGCCTGCGGCGCCTGGGGGTGGGGCCGGAGGCGCGGGTGGGGATCTGCCTGGAGCGGAGCCCGGAGATGGTCGTCGCCGTCCTGGCCGTGCTGGGGGCGGGCGGGGCGTACGTCCCGCTGGATCCCGCCTTCCCCGCGGAGCGCCTGGGGCTGATGGCCGCGGACTCCGGGATCGCGGTGCTGCTGACCCAGGAGAAGCTGCGCGGGCTGCTGCCGGGCTTCGCCGGGGAGGCGGTGGTGCTGGACGGACCGGAAGGCCTCGCCTCCGACGAGGAGGCACTTTCGCACTCCCGCACTTTCGCACTCCCGCACTCGCCGTCTCCCGACAACCTGGCGTACGTCATCTACACCTCCGGCTCCACGGGCGCGCCCAAGGGCGTGCTCGTCACGCACCGGGGGCTGGCCAACTACCTGGCGTGGTTCGACCGCGTCGTCCTGGGCCCCGACGGGTTCGCCCTGCCCCTGGTGAGCCGCCTGGGCTTCGACGCGCACGTCCGCCAGCTCTTCCCCCCGCTGCTGCGCGGCGAGCCCGTCCGGGTGCTCCCGGAGGAGACGGTGGCGGACCCGGACGCGCTCCTGGACGCCCTCGCGGCGCACGGCCGGGTGTCCTTCGGCGGGGTGCCGTCGCTGTGGAGCGCGGTGCTGGAGCGGGTCCGCTCCGGCGCCAGGGCCCGGCCGGAAGGGCTCGTGGCCGTGCTGCTGGGCGGCGAGGCGCTGCCCCCGGAGCTGGCGGAGCGGACGTTCGCGGTCTTCCCGGAGGTGGCGCTCTGGAACCACTACGGCCCCACCGAGGCGACGGTCAACACCACCGCCGCCCGGGTGCGTCCCGGCGAGCCCGTCAGCCTGGGGCGCCCGGTGGGCAACGTGCGGGTCTACCTGCTGGACGCGCACGGCTCCCCCGTGCCGGTCGGCGTGCCCGGCGAGGCCCACGTGGGCGGCCCAGGGGTGGCGCGCGGCTACCTGGGGCGGCCGGACGCGACGGCCGAGAAGTTCGTGCCCGATCCCTTCGCGGCCGAGCCGGGCGCGCGCATGTACCGCACGGGGGACCGGCTGCGGTGGAGGGCGGACGGCGGGCTGGAGTTCGTCGGCAGGGTGGACGCGCAGGTCAAGGTCCGCGGCTTCCGCATCGAGCCGGGGGAGATCCAGGCCGTGCTGCGCCGCCATGGCGGGGTGGACGACTGCGCCGTCGTCGTGCGGGAGGACGGGCCGGGCGAGAAGCGGCTGGTGGCGTACGTGGTGGGGCGGGCGGGCGCGGACGAGCTGCGCGCGCACCTGCGCGGGAGCCTGCCGGACTACATGGTGCCGGCGGCGTTCGTGATGCTGGACTCGCTGCCGCTGACCCCCAACGGCAAGCTGGACCGCGGGGCGCTGCCGGCGCCGGACCGCGCGGCCGACGCGGACCGGTACGTGGAGCCGCGGACCGCCGCCGAGGAGGTGGTGGCGGGGATCTGGGCCGAGGTGCTGGGCCTTGAGACGGTGGGGGTCGAGGACGACTTCTTCGCGCTGGGCGGGCACTCCCTGCTGGCGACGCGGGTGGTCTCGCGGGTCCGGGAGGCGTTCGGGACCGAGCTGCCGCTGCGGGCGCTGTTCGAGGCGCCCACGGTGGCGGGGCTGGCGGAGCGCGTGGAAGGGCTGCGGCGCGCGGGGGAGCCGATCCTGCCCCCGGTGGTGCCGACCGATCGCACGGGCCCGCTGCCGCTCTCCTTCGCGCAGGAGCGGCTCTGGTTCCTTCACCGGATGGACCCGGCGAGCTCCGTCTACAACCTCCCCGCCGCCCTCCGGCTGGGCGGAGCGCTGGACGTGGAGGCGCTGGGCAGGGCGCTGGGGGAGATCGTGCGGCGCCACGAGGCGCTGCGCACCGTCTTCGTGGAGGCGGAGGGCTCGCCGGTGCAGGCCGTCGCGCCGTTCGGCGGATTCGCGCTCCCGGTGGAGGACCTGTCGCGCCTGGAGGAGGGCGCGCGCGCGGCGGCGGCGAGGCGCAGCGTCGCGGAGGGCGCGGCGCGCCCGTTCGACCTGGGCGAGGGCCCCCTCTTCCGGGCGTCGCTGCTGCGGCTGGCGGAGGAGGAGCACGTGCTGCTCCTGTGCATGCACCACGTCGTCAGCGACGGGTGGAGCATGGGCGTGCTCTTCGGCGAGCTGTCGGCGCTGTACGCGGCGTACCGGCAGGAGCGCCCGTCGCCGCTGCCGGAGCTGCCGGTGCAGTACCCCGACTACGCCGTGTGGCAGCGCCGGCACCTCTCCGGCGAGACCGTGGAGCGGCAGCTCGCCTGCTGGCGGGAGCGCCTGGCGGACGCGCCCGCGCTGCTGGAGCTGCCCACGGACTGTCCCCGCCCGCCGGTGCCCGCGTACGAGGGGTCGAACGATTCCGTGGACCTCCCCGGCGAGCTGCTGGCCCGCCTCAAGGCGCTGGGCCGGCGGGAGGGCGCCACGCTGTACATGACCCTGCTCGCCGCCTCCCAGGCGCTGCTTTCGAAGTACGCCGGGAGCGAGGACGTGGTGGTGGGGAGCCCCATCGCGGGGCGCACCCGCGGCGAGACGGAGGGGCTGATCGGCTTCTTCGTCAACACGCTGGTGCTGAGGACGGACCTCTCCGGGGACCCGGGGTTCCGGGAGGCCCTGCGGCGGGTGCGGGGAGTGACGCTGGGCGCGTACGAGCACCAGGAGCTCCCCTTCGAGAAGCTGGTGGCCGAGCTGCAGCCGGAGCGCAGCCTAGGCCACACGCCCCTGTTCCAGGTGATGTTCGCCCTGGTGAGGCGGGCGGAGCCGGTGACGGGCCTCCTCGCCGGGCTGCGGGCCGAGCCCGTCGCGGTGGAGATCCCCACGGTCAAGTTCGACCTCAACCTGGTGTTCACGGAGTACCCGGACGGCCTCCAGGCGGAGCTGGGATACCGGACGGACCTGTTCGAGCGCGGCACCATCGCCCGCATGCTGGGCCACCTGCGGCGGGTGCTGGAGCAGGTCGCCGGGGACGGCGACCCGCGCCTGTCCGCGCTGGAGCTGCTGGACGGCGCGGAGCGCGAGCAGGTGCTCGCGGCCTGGAACCGCACGGCGCGGGAGTACCCCGACACGCCACTGCACGACCTGTTCGCCGCGTGGGCGCGCCGTGCCCCCGACGCCGTGGCGGTCCGCTTCGGGGGGGAGACCGTCCGCTACGGCGAACTGGACCGCCGGGCCGACGCGATCGCCCGCCGCCTGCGCAGCGCGGGGGGCGGCCCCGAGACCCGCGTGGGCATCCTCGCCGAGCCCGGCCCCGCCCTGGTGGCGGGGGTGCTCGGCATCCTCAGGGCCGGCGGGGCCTACCTCCCGCTGGACCCCGCCTACCCGGCCGAGCGCCTGGCCTTCATGCTCGACGACGCGGGCGCCCCCGTGGTGCTGGCGCAGCCCGAGCTGCTCGCCTCGCTCCCGCCGGTCGGCGCCCGCGTCGTCCCGCTGGACGAGACCCCCCTCCCCCCGGCCCCCTCCCCCGCAAGGGGGGAGGGGGAGCACGACAGTGTGGAGGACGGGTCCGCCGTTGCAGTTGCAGGCTGTTCCCTGTTCCCTGTCCCCTGTTCCCTATCTCTCGCGTACGTCATCTACACCTCCGGCTCCACCGGCAGGCCCAAGGGCGTCCTGGTGGAGCACCGCGCGCTCTCCAACCTGGTGCACCACTCCGCCGCCGAGCTGGGGATGGGCCCCGGGGACACGACGCTCTGCCTGGCTTCCGTCTCCTTCGACGTGTGGGTCTACCAGGCGCTGGTCCCGCTTGCGATGGGGGGGGCGGTGCGGATGGTCCCGCGGGAGCAGGCGATGGACCCGCCCGCGCTGGTGGAGGCGATGGAGGACGTGACGGCGATGTTCATGGTGCCCGCGCTGATGCGGCAGCTGGCCCCGGTCCTCCGCGCCACGCACCCGGCGGGGCTGCCGGGGGTGCGCCTTGCCTTCACGGGGGGCGACGTCGTCCCCTCCGAGCTGCAGGCGGAGCTGAGGGAGGCCTTCCCCGACGCGGACGTGCGGGTGGCGTACGGGCCCACGGAGGCCACCGTGGCGTGCTCCTCGCACCGGGTGGGCGGGGGCGCGGCGGGGCGGAACCTGATCGGGCGGCCGTTCTCCAACACCGCCTTCTACGTGGTGGACGCGGCGGGCGAGCCGGTGCCGCCGGGGGTGCCGGGCGAGCTGTGGATCGGGGGCGCGGGGGTCGCGCGCGGGTACCTGGGGCGGCCGGCGCTGACGGCCCGGGCGTTCGTGCCGGACGCGTTCGGCGGGGCGGCGCGCAGCGGTGCGCGGCTGTACCGGAGCGGCGACCGGGTGAGGTGGACGGCGGAGGGGGAGCTGGAGTTCCTGGGCCGCGTCGACACGCAGGTCAAGGTGCGCGGCTTCCGCGTGGAGCCCGGGGAGATCGAGGCGGCGCTGCGGCGGCACCCGGGGGTGCGCGAGTGCGCGGTGGTCGTTCGCGAAGACCAGCCCGGCGACAGGCGCCTGGTCGCCTACGTCGAGGGCGACGCGGGGGCGGACGCGCTGCGCGAGCACCTGCGGCGTGATCTGCCGGAGTACATGCTGCCGGCGGCGTTCGTGGCGATGGGCGCGCTGCCGCTGACCCCCAGCGGCAAGCTGGACCGCAGGGCGCTGCCGGCGCCGGACTTCGGGTCCGCGGAGGAGCGGTACGTGGCGCCGAGGACGCCGGCGGAGGAGGTGCTGGCGGGGATCTGGGCGGAGGTGCTGGAGCTGGAGCGGGTGGGGGTGGAGGAGAACTTCTTCGACCTGGGCGGGCACTCGCTGCTGGCGACGCGGGTGGTGGCGCGGGCGCGGGCGGCGCTGGGAGCGGAGATCTCGCTGCGAGCGCTCTTCGAGGCGCCCACCGTCGCCGGGCTGGCCGGGCGCGCCGAGGCCGCGCTCCGCGAGGGCGCCGGGGTGCGGCTCCCGCCCGTCGTGCCGGCGCCGCGGGACGGGTCGCCGCTGCCGCTGTCGTTCGCGCAGCAGCGGCTGTGGTTCATCGACCAGCTGGAGCCCGGCTCCGCGACGTACAACCTCCCGGTCCCGCTGCGGCTGCGGGGGGCGCTGGACGCGCGCGCCCTGGCGGCGGCGCTCTCCGGGCTGGCGCGGCGGCACGAGTCGCTGCGCACCGTCTTCGCGGATGTGGAAGGGGAGCCGGTGCAGGTGGTACTCCCCGCCGCGCCGGTCCGCCTCCCGATCGTGGACCTGGGCGCCCTGCCGGAGGCGGCGCGGCGGGCCGAGGTGCCGCGGCTGGCGGCGGAGGACGCGGAAAGGCCGTTCGACCTGCGCCGGGGGCCGCTCCTCCGCGCGGCGCTGCTGCGGCTGGACGCGGAGGAGCACGCGCTGCTGGTGTGCATGCACCACGTCGTCGGCGACGGGTGGAGCATGGGAGTGTTCTTCCGCGAGCTCTCGGCGCTGTACGAGGCGTCGGTGGAGGGCCGTCCCTCGCTGCTCCCCGAGCTGCCGGTGCAGTACGCCGACTTCGCGGTGTGGCAGCGCGCCCACCTGTCGGACGAGGTGCTGCGGACGCAGGCCCGCTACTGGCGCGAGCGCCTGGCGGGGATGCCTCCGCTGCTGGAGCTGCCCACGGACCGTCCCCGCCCGGCCGTCGCCGGCGACCGCGGCGGCGCGGTCGGGTTCGCCCTCACCTCCGACACGACGCGGGCGCTGCGCGCGCTCGCCCGGCGCGAGGGCGCGACGCTCTTCACCGTGCTCCTGGCCGGCTTCCAGGCGCTGCTCTCCCGCTACGCGGGGAGCGCGGACGTGCCGGTGGGCACGACCGCGGCCGGGCGCAGCCGGCTGGAGACGGAGGGGCTGATCGGCTTCTTCGTCAACACCCTGGTGCTGCGCGCCGAGATCGGCGGCGGCTTCACCGGCCGGGCGCTGGTGGAGCAGGCACGGGGGCGGGTACTGGAGGCGCACGCGCACCAGGACGTGCCCTTCGAGCGCCTGGTGGAGGAGCTGCGCGTGGAGCGCACGCGGGCGCACGCTCCGCTCTTCCAGGCGATGTTCACCTTCGACCCGGCCGGAACGGGCGCGGGGGCGCGGCTGGGCGGGGTGCAGGTGGAGCCGCTGGGGGCACAAAGCGGGCGGGCGAAGTTCGACCTGACGCTGGGGATGGGCGCGGAGGGGGAGCGGCTTGCGGGCGGCCTGTCGTACCGGACCGACCTGTGGGAATGCGCCACCGTCCGGCGGATGGCGGGGCACCTCGCCACGCTGCTGGAGGGGCTGGCGCGCGAGCCGGAGCGGCGCGTGGCGGAATTGCCGCTGCTGGACGACGCCGAGCGCGCGCGGGTGCTGGAGGAGTGGAACGCGACGGACCGCGCGTACCCGGCCGGGCCGTGCGTGCACGACCTGTTCGCCGCGCAGGCGGCGCTCACGCCGGACGCCGTGGCCGTCTCCTGGCGCGGCGCGGCGACCACGTACGCCGAGCTGGACCGGCGCTCCGGCCGGCTCGCCCACGCGCTGCGGCGCCTGGGCGTGGGGCCCGAGACGCGCGTGGGCGTGTGCATGAGCCGCACGCCGGAGCTGGTGGTGGCGCTGCTGGGCGTGCTCCGGGCGGGCGGCGCCTACGTGCCGCTGGACCCGGCGTACCCGCGGGAGAGGCTGGGCTGGATGCTGGAGGACGCGGCCATCGACGTGGTCCTCACGGAGTCGCGCCTGGCGGAGCGGCTGCCCGGAGGCGCGGCCGGGCTCCTCCTCCTGGACCGGGCCGACCTGTCCGCGGAGCCGGACGCGGCGCCCGCGAGCGGCGCCGGGCCGGAGAACCTGTCGCACGTCATCTTCACCTCCGGCTCCACGGGCCGCCCCAAGGGGGTGATGATCCGCCACTCGTCCGTCGTCGTGCTGCTGCACTGGCTGCGGGAGGCCGTCTCGGACGAGGAGCGCGCCTCCGTGCTGTTCTCCACCTCCGTCAACTTCGACGTCTCGGTCGCGGAGATCTGGGGGACGCTGTGCTGGGGCGGCAGGCTGGTGCTGGTGGAGAACGCGCTGGAGCTGGCGACGACGGACGAGCCGGTCGTGTACGCCAGCATGGTCCCCAGCGCGGCGGCGGAGCTGCTACGCGCCGGCGGCATCCCGGCGAGCGTGCGGACCCTCAACCTGGGGGGCGAGGCGCTGCCGGCCCCGCTCGCGCAGGGACTCTACGCGCTGGGCCACGTCGAAAGGGTGGGCAACCTCTACGGCCCCACGGAGGACACGACCTACTCCACCTACGCGCTGGTCGGGCGGGGCGCGGAGGAGGTCCACGTCGGCCGGCCGGTGGCGAACACGCGGGCGTACGTGCTGGACGGCGAGCTGCAGCCGGCCCCCGTGGGCGTCGTCGGCGAGCTGTACCTGGCGGGCGACGGGCTGGCGCGGGGCTACGCCGGCCGGCCGGACGCCACCGCCGAGCGGTGGCTGCCCTGCCCGTTCGGGGCGCCGGGGAGCCGGATGTACCGGGTGATGGACCGGGTGCGCTGGAGAAGCGACGGGACCCTGGAGTACCTGGGGCGGACGGACTTCCAGGTCAAGGTGCGCGGCTTCCGCATCGAGCCGGGGGAGATCGAGGCCGCGCTCCTCCGGCACCCGGCGGTGCGCGAGGCCGTCGCCGTGGTGCGCGAGGACGCGCCGGGGGACCGGCGCATCGTCGCCTACGTCACGGGCGGGGGCGCGTCGGCGGCGGAGCTGCGGGCGCACGCCGGCGCGCGCCTGCCGGAGTACATGGTGCCGTCCGCGGTGGTCGTGCTCGACCGGCTCCCCCTCACCCCCAACGGCAAGACGGACCGGGGCGCGCTCCCCGCGCCGGACCGGGCCGCGGACGCGGGCGGGAGCGGCCACGTGGCCCCGCGCGACGAGCTGGAGCTGGCGCTGGCGCGCACCTGGGAGGAGGTGCTCGGGGTCGGCCCGGTGGGGGTGCGCGACGACTTCTTCGCGCTGGGCGGGCACTCGCTGCTGGCGGTGCGCCTCATGGCGCAGGTGGAGCGGGTCACGGGCGTCCGGCTCCCGCTGGCGCTCCTCTTCACCGCCTCCACGGTGGAGAAGCTGGCCGCGGAGCTGCGCGGGGGACGGGCGGAGGGGGAGCGCTCCCCGCTGGTGCCCATCCGGCCGGAAGGCAGCCGGACGCCGCTCTTCCTGGTGCACCCCGTGGGCGGCGACGTGCTCGCCTACGCCGACCTGGCGCGGCACCTGGACCCGGACCAGCCGGTGTACGGCCTGCGCTCCCGGGGGGTGGCGGACGGCGAAGAGCCCGCCGCGACGGTGGAGGAGATGGCCGCCGACTACCTCCGCGCCCTGCGCGAGGTGCAGCCCGCCGGGCCGTACCGGATCGGCGGGTGGTCCATGGGCGGGGTGGTGGCGTTCGAGATGGCGCGCCGGCTGGAGGCCGCCGGGGAAGGGGTGGAGACGCTCGCGCTCATCGACTCGTACCTCCCCGCGCTGCACCATCGCGCCGCCCCCGTGGACGAGCGGGTGCGGGTACTCACCTTCGCCGCCGACCTGGGGCTTCCGCCCGGGGGGCTGGAGCTCGCCGCGGAGGAGGGCGGCGGCTCCTACCTCCGGCGGGTGCTGGAGGGCGCCCGCGCCGCCGGGCTGCTCCCCCCGGACGTGGACGCCGGGCGGCTGGAGCAGCTGTACGCCGTGTTCGGGGCCAACCTGGCCGCCCTGCACGCCTACCCGGCCAGGCCCTACGGCGGGGCGGTGCTCCTGCTGCGCGCTGCGGAGCACGACCCGGCCGACGCGGGGAGCGCCGGGTGGGAGCGGGTGGCGCGGGGCGGCGTGGAGCTGCACGTCGTCCCGGGGAGCCACTTCACCCTGGTGCGCGAGCCGCACGCCGCCGCGCTCGCCGCACTCCTGGGCCGGCGCCTGGACGGCCGTGCCGGGCCGGCACCTCACCGCCGTGTCTACGGCTGATCGGGCCGGAAGTAGACCTCGTGGCGCGCGCGCTCCAGGTCCTGCAGCGCGTTCCAGATGCCGTCCAGCCGCTCGTCCGGGATGCGGGAGTGGTTGCGGCTGAACTCCGAGTAGTCGGAGTACGGGTCGAACCGGATGGCGGCTGCATCGCCCATTCCGGCGCCGCGGGCCCAGTACGTCGTCAGCGGCGCTCCGGGCAGCGGCGTGTACCGAAAGGCATCGATGGCGAGGTCGGGCAGCGAACGAACGAGGGCGAGGGTCTCCTCCATCTCTCCTTCCGTCTCGTCCGGCCAACCCACGCCCACCGACGCGCGGACGACGAACCCCATCTGCATGGCGCGCGACAGGGTCTCGGCCATCGGCGCGGGACACACGCCCTTCCCCAACCTGCGGCGCACGCCCGCGGACGCCGCCTCCATGCCCACGTACAGCGCGCGGAAGCCCGCCGCGTGCATCCTCTGCAGCAGCCCGGGATCCGCCAGCTCCTGGATCTGCACGTCGCAGCCGAAGCGGTACGGACTCCCACGGCGGCGAGCATGGACAGCAGGGCCTCGCTCCGGGATGTCCGGGCCGGTTGCAGGCGAGGCGGCGACGGCTTCGAGAGCAGGTTTCTTTGCTCGCGCGGATCTTCTCGTGGCGATGCTGGAGCCGCGGGACCGGGCGGCGGCGGAGGCGGCCGGCTCCGTCCGCCGGGTGCCCGCGGAGTCCCTGCATCCGCTCCCCGGAGGGCGAATAATTTCCGACTTGACAGGGGAAAACGGCGTGCGTAGCGTACGGGCCCGACCGACTACGGCCCCGGCAGGACAGGGAGTATGCGCTTCGTCCCTGACCCCTCCGGGCCGGGGCGCGGGAGCGCCCGTACCGCGCCGGAGGCCGGGCGTGACGGGCTCCCGCCGCCGGCGCGGACCGCCCGCTTCACCCACCCCGGACGCGAGCGCACCGTGAGCCCCCTCCCGCCGATCCCGGAGGCCTTCCTGGGCCGCACGATCCGTCTCCCCAACGAGTACGAGGTCGTGTACCAGAGCAAGGCCGAGGCGCGCTACTTCTACCACGACATCTTCGAGAAGCGGGTCTACCTGCGCCACGGCTTCACGCTGGGCGACGGGGACTGCGTCTTCGACGTGGGGGGGAACATCGGCCTCTTCACCCTGTTCGTCCACTCGCTGGGGCACCGGGTGGACTCGTTCACCTTCGAGCCGGCGCCGCGCGTCTTCGAGATCCTGCGCGTCAACGCCTCGCGCTACGCCCCGCGGGCGCGGGTCTTCAACTACGGGATCTCCGACCGGACCACCGAGGCGGAGTTCACCTTCTATCCCAACTCCCCGGGGATGTCCACCTTCCATCCCCGGCTGGAGGACGAGCGCGAGACCCTGCTGGCGATCATGGAGAACCAGCTCCGGGAGGGGATGGACGGGATGGAGCGGGTGATGAGGCACGCCGACGACCTGCTGGAGGAGCGCTTCCGGGCGGAGACCTTCCGCTGCACCCTGCGCCCCCTGTCGCAGGTGATCTACGAGCACCGGGTGGAGCGGATCGACCTGCTCAAGGTGGACTGCCAGAAGAGCGAGATGCAGGTGCTGGACGGGATCGAGCCGGCCGACTGGCCCAGGGTGCGCCAGGTGGTCCTGGAGGTTCACGACCTGGACGGCGCCCTCGGCAAGGTCACCGGCCTGCTGGACAGGCACGGGTTCGACCTCGTGGTGGAGCAGGACGACATGTACGTGGGCTCGCACCTGTACAACCTGTACGCGCGCCGGCCCCGTCCGGCATCCCACCCGGCCGGTTCGGGCGCGGCCGTGCTGGAGCGCGCCCACGCGCGCGCCGAGCAGCAGCGCGGCGCCGCCGACCGCCAGCGGAGCGCGGCCGCCAGAGCGAGGGGCAGGAGCGAGTGAGCG
>JBFMFL010000003.1:0-50076 GCA_040752145.1 Gemmatimonadota bacterium | reverse complement strand
GGGGGGGCGCCCGCCCCCCCGCCCCGGTAGCGGTGCCAGAGGACGTCGTCCGCGCGCCGCTCCACGCCGTCGAGCGCCAGGCGGCGCGGCGTGGCGCCGTCGCTGTCCGCGTCGAAGAGCGACGGCATCCCGACCCGCCCGTCCGCGACCGGCGCGAGCAGCAGGCTCACCTCGTCGATGAGCCCCGCCCGCAGCATCCCGCCGTCGATCCGCCCCCGTCCCCGGAGCGCGCCCCATCCGCGAACGGCTCCAGGGTGATGCGTCCGCAGATCCACCCGCCGCCGGGCTCTTAGCCGGGCGTGCGCCGGCTCGAAACGTCGGTTTCTGCGCGCACGGAGCCGGCCTGTTCACAAGTCTCTGCGCCGCCAGGAGATAGGGTGCTCGCCGGCCGAGACCTTGCGCATCTTAAACGACACGACTAAGCTAGATCGTACGCCTGCCGCCCGGCCCCCGGCAGCCCGCCTGCAGCCTCCCCCAGCGCACTTCGCCCGCGCGGCGCGACCGACGCCGGAGCCGTGAGCCCACGAGCCACGGCACGCTGACCGCCGCCGGACCGCCACGCCGCGTTCGGCTCCGGCTCGCGCCGCCGCCCGTGGGCTCGGAGCGCCCATCTGCCTCCGGACGGCGCCGCGGACACCGCCGGACCCGCGGTGGGTCCCTCCGCTTCCGGGTAATCGCCCCTCCGGCCCGGGCTTGACCGCCCCTCCGCACCGCTCGAAGTCTGGTGCGCGGGAGCGGGCCATGGGGGCGATTAATTCAGGACTGGCGAAGTCGAGTGCGGGCGCCTCCCCGGAGGTGCCGGGGGGGACGGGACGTGACGCCACGGGGTCGGCCGACGGCGGGCCCGCGGGCGCATCCGGCGGCGGCGGGGTCCGCCGCTCTTCGTGCGGGGAGCACCCGGCGGAACTGCGCGTGATGACCTGACGGGCCTGGCCGTGGGACGGCGGAGTGCGCACGGAGCGCCCCCCTCGCAGCACTCACCGGCCGACACCTTCCACAACTGTCTCCGCACCGATGCCGAACCCGCACGCCGCGTCCTCGCTCGTGGAGCTCCTCCGCCTCCGCGCGGAGACAGACCCGGACCGGATCGCCTACACCTTCCTGCAGAACGGGGAGGTGGAGGAGGGGCACGTCACCCACGGCGAGCTGGACCTGCGCGCCCGCGCGGTCGCGGCCCGCCTCCAGGGGCTCGGCGCGCGCGGGGAGCGGGCGCTCCTGCTCTACCCGCCGGGGCTGGAGTACGTCGCCGCGCTGTTCGGCTGCTTCTACGCCGGGGTGACGGCGGTGCCCGCCTATCCGCCGCGCCGCAACAAGACCGATCCCCGCCTGCAGGCCATCGTCGCCGACTGCGCGCCCACGCTGGCGCTCGCCACGCGTGAGCTGCTGGGCGAGGCGGAGCGGCTGTGCGCCCACACCCCGGAGCTGGGCGGCCTTCGCTGGATGGCCACGGAGGACGCCCCCGCCGACGAGGCGGAGGGGTGGGCCGACCCGGAGGCGACGGGCGACACGCTGGCCTTCCTCCAGTACACCTCGGGCTCCACGGCCGCGCCCAAGGGGGTGATGGTCAGCCACGGCAACCTGCTCCACAACTTCGCCGTCATCGAGCGGCTGGCCGGCTACACGCCGCAGACCCGCTCGGTCATCTGGCTGCCGCCCTACCACGACATGGGGCTGATCGGCGGCATCCTCCAGCCGCTGTTCACCGGCTACTGGGCGGCGCTCTTCTCCCCCGTGGCCTTCATCCAGCGGCCGGCGCGCTGGCTGGAGGCCGTCTCGCGCTACGGGGCCACCAGCAGCGGCGGGCCCAACTTCGCCTACGAGCTGTGCGTCCACGCCGTCCGCCCCGAGGAGCGGGAGGGGCTGGACCTGAGCTACTGGGAGATCGCCTTCAACGGCGCCGAGCCGGTGCGGGCCGAGACGCTGCGCGCCTTCGCCGAGAGCTTCGCCCCCAGCGGGTTCCGTGCGCGGGCGTTCTATCCCTGCTACGGGCTGGCCGAGGCCACGCTGATGGTCACCGGCAGCCGCCCGGCGGAGCTCGCCGTGGAGCGCGCCGTGGACCCGGAGGCGCTGGGCGGGGGCGCGGTGGTGGCCGACGCGGACCCGGAGGGGAAGTACCGCCTGGTGGGGAGCGGCCGGAGCGCGGAGTCGCAGCGGGTGATCGTGGTGGATCCCGCCACGCTGCGCGAGTGCGCGCCCGACCGGGTGGGCGAGGTGTGGGTGGCGGGCCCCAGCGTGGCGCGCGGCTACTGGGGGCGCGCGGAGGAGACGGCGGAGACCTTCGGCGCCTTCGAGGCCGGCACCGGCGAGGGACCCTTCCTGCGCACCGGCGACCTGGGCTTCCTGGAGGACGGCGAGCTGTTCGTCACCGGGCGCCTCAAGGACCTGATCGTGATCCGCGGGCGCAACCACTACCCGCAGGACGTGGAGCAGACGGCCGTCCGCAGCCACCCGGGGCTCCGCGCCGGGAGCGGCGCCGCCTTCAGCATCGACCACGCCGGGGAGGAGCGCCTGGTGGTGGTGCAGGAGGTCTCGCGCCAGGCGGCGGCCGGGCTGGACGTGGAGGAGGTGGCGGACGCGGTCCGCCGCGCGGTGGCGGCCGAGCACGGGGTGCAGGTGCACGCGGTGGCCGTGGTGCGCCCCGGCGGCGTGCCCAGGACCAGCAGCGGCAAGGTGCAGCGCCGGGCGTGCCGGGCGCTCTTCCTGGCGGGGGAGCTCCCCCTGGTGGGGGTGAGCGTGCGGGAGGACGCGGCGGTCGCGGCGCCGCGCGCCGACTCGGCGGGGCTCACCCGCGAAGCGCTGGAGGCGGCGGCCGCGGAGGAGCGGCAGGAGCTGCTGGAGGGGCTGCTGGTGGAGCGGGCGGCGCAGGTGCTGGGCCTGGACCCGGCCGGGGTGGACCGGGCGCAGCCGCTGGTGGCGCTGGGGCTGGACTCGCTGCGCGCCATGGAGCTCAAGGGGGCGCTGGAGGCGGGGCTGGGCACGCAGGTGCCGGTCTCCTCGCTGCTGGACGACACCCGGATCGACCGCCTGGCCGCGGAGCTCCTCCAGGCGATGTTCCTGGCGGAGCCCGCCGCGCCCGCGCCGGTGGAGCCCGTGGACGGCGAGTGCCCGCTCTCCTTCGCCCAGGAGCGGCTCTGGTTCCTGGACCGGCTGCAGCCGGGGAGCGCGGCGTACAACCTGTCCGGCGCGCTCCGCCTGCGCGGAGCCGTGGACGCCGCCGCGCTGCGGCGGAGCCTGCGGGAGATCGTGCGCCGGCACGACACGCTGCGCACCGTCTTCGCCGAGGCCGGCGGGCGGCCCGTGCAGCGGGTCCTCGCCGCCGCGGCGGTGCCGCTGCCGGAGGTGGACCTGTCGCGCCTGGACCCGGCGGAGCGGGGGGGCGCCGTGCGCCGCGCTGCGGCGGACGCGGGGCGGGTGCCGTTCGACCTGGAGACGGGGCCCCCGTTCCGCGCGCGGCTGCTGCGGCTGGCGGCGGACGAGCACCTGCTGGTGATGGGGATGCACCACGTCGTCAGCGACGGCTGGTCCGCCGGGGTGCTGATCCGGGAGCTGGGCGCCCTCTACCCGGCGATGCTGGCCGGCGGGGAATCCCCCCTGCCGCCGCTGCCGACGCAGTACGGCGACTGGGCGCTGCGGCAGCGCGCGGGGCTGCACGGCGAGGCGGCCGGGGAGCAGCTCACCTACTGGCGCGAGCGCCTGGCGGGCCTGCAGGCGCTGGACCTGCCCACGGACCACCCGCGCCCTCACGTGCAGAGCTTCCGGGGCGCCACGCACCGCTTCGAGGTCCCGGCGGAGGTGATGCGGGGCGTGCGCGCGCTCGCCCGCGCCGAGGGGGCCACGCTCTTCATGGCGCTGCTGGCCGCCTGGGACCTGCTCCTGGCCCGCTACGCCGGGCAGGGCGACGTGGCGGTGGGGACCTCCGTCTCCAACCGCGACCGCGCCGAGGTGGCCGGGCTGGTGGGGCTGTTCGTCAACACCCTGGTGCTGCGGGTGGAGGTGGTGCCGGAGGAGAGCTTCCGCGCGCTGCTGGCGCGCGCGCGCGCGGCGGCGCTGGAGGCCTTTACGCGCCAGGAACTCCCGTTCGAGCGACTGGTGGAGGAGCTTCACCCCGAGCGCGACCTGAGCCGGAACCCGCTCTTCCAGGTGATGCTCGCGCCGCAGAACACCACCCTGGAGCCGGTGGAGGTCCCGGGGGCCACCCTGTTCCCGGAGCCGCTGGACGGGGGCGCGGCGATCCTGGACCTCACCCTGTACACCTGGGAGCGCAGCGGGGGCGCCCTGGCCGCGGCGCTGGAGTACGCCACCGACCTGTTCGAGGCCGACACCGCCCGGCGCATGGCGGCGCACCTGGTGGGGGTGCTGCGCGCCGTGGCCGCCGACCCGGGGCTCGCCGTGGCGGAGGTGCCGCTCCTCCTGCCGGCCGAGCGCGCCCGGGTGCTGGAGGAGTGGAACGCCACCGGCCGCGCGTACCCGGAGCGCTGCCTGCACGAGCTGTTCGCGGAAGCCGCGGCCCGCACCCCGGACGCCGCGGCGGTCCGCTTCGGCGGCCACGCCACCCGGTACGCCGAGCTGGAGCGGAGCGCGAACCGGCTGGCCCACCACCTCCGCGCCCTGGGCGTCGGCCCCGAGTCGCGGGTGGGGCTCTGCGTGGAGCGGACGCCGGACATGCTGGCGGCGATGCTGGGCATCCTGGGGGCGGGCGGTGCGTACGTGCCGCTGGACCCCGCCTACCCGGCGGAGCGCCTTGCCTACATGCTGGAGGACGCGGGCGCGGCCGTGGTGGTGGCGCAGGCGCACCTGGCGGAGCGGCTCCCCGCGGGGGTCCCCCGGGTGCTGCTGGACGCCCAGGCGGAGCGCATCGCCGCGCACCCCGACACCGCGCCCGGGGGCGGGGCCGTGCCCGGGAACCTGGCGTACGTGCTGTACACCTCCGGCTCCACCGGCCGCCCCAAGGGGGTGCAGGTGGAGCACCGCAGCGCCTCGCAGGTCGTCCACTTCCTGCGCGACGCGGTGAGGGCGGAGGACCGCGCCGCGGTCCTGGGCTCCACCTCGGTCTCCTTCGACGTGTCGGTGGGGGAGATCTTCGGCACCCTCTGCTGGGGCGGGACGCTGGTGCTGGTGGAGAACGTCCTCGACCTCCCCCGGGTGGCGGAGGAGGGGGTGCGGCTGGTGGTGACCGTCCCGGGCGCGCTCATGGAGCTGCTGCGCGGCGGCGGCGTCCCGGAGAGCGTGCGGGCCTTCAACCTGGCCGGCGAGGCGCTACCCGCCCCCCTGGCGCGCGAGCTGTACGCGCTGCCCGGGACGGAGCGGGTGCTCAACCTGTACGGCCCCACGGAGGACACGGTCTACTCCACCTGGAGCGAGGTGGAGCGCGGCGCGGAGCGGGTGAGGATCGGGCGCCCCGTGGCCAACTCGCGGGCGTACGTGCTGGACCCGGCCGGGAGCCCGGCGCCCGTGGGGGTGGCGGGGGAGCTGTGCCTGGGCGGGGCCGGGGTCGCGCGCGGCTACCACCGCCGCCCGGGGCTGACGGCCGAGCGGTTCGTCCCCGACCCGTTCTCGGCGCGGCCCGGCGCGCGGATGTACCGCACCGGCGACCGCGCCCGCTGGCTCGCCGGCGGGGAGCTGGAGTACCTGGGCCGCATCGACGGCCAGGTCAAGGTGCGCGGCTTCCGCATCGAGCCGGGCGAGGTGGAGAGCGCCCTGCTGGAGCACCCCGGCGTGGGCGACGCGGTGGTGGCGCCGCGGCCGGACGGGGGCGGCGGCGTGCGGCTGGTGGCCTACCACCTCGCCGCGGAGGGGGAGGCACGCCCCGCGGCGGCGGAGCTGCGCGCCTGGCTGCGCGAGCGGCTGCCGGACTACATGGTGCCGTCGGGCTTCGTGGGGCTGGACGCGTTCCCGCTGACCCCCAGCGGCAAGGTGGACCGCCGCGCGCTCCCCGAGCCGGAGGTGGAAGGGGCCGGCGAGGCGGAGCCCGCGCGGCCCTCCACCCCCGTGGAGGAGATCCTGGCGGGGATCTGGGCCGCGGTGCTCGGGGTGGAGACGGTCGGCATCCACGACGACTTCTTCGCGCTGGGCGGGCACTCGCTGCTGGGCGCGCGGGTGGTCTCCCGCATCCGCGTTGCGTTCGAGGTGGAGCTGCCGCTGCGCGCCCTGTTCGAGGCGCCCACCGTCGCCGAGCTGGCCGGGCGCGTCGAGGCGCTGCGCGGCGACGGCTCCGCCCTGGTGGCGCCGCCGGTGGAGCGCGCCGCGCGGTCGGGGCCGCTGCCGCTGTCCTTCGCGCAGCAGCGGCTCTGGGTGGTGGACCAGCTGGATCCCGGCAGCCCCGCCTACAACATGCCCCTCGCGCTGCGCCTGCGCGGCGCGCTGGACGCCGCGGTCCTGCGGGCGTGCGTCGGCGAGCTGGTGCGTCGGCACGAGGCGCTGCGCACGGTCTTCCGGGAGCACGGCGGCTCCCCCGTACAGGTCGTCCGTCCGCCGGCCGGGGTGGAGCTGCCCGTCCTGGACCTGCGGGGCCTGCCGGAGGAGGCGCGGGAGGGGCGGGCGCGGCGGCTCGCGGAGGAGGAGGCGCTGCGCCCCTTCGACCTAGCGCGCGGGCCGCTGCTGCGCGGCACCCTGCTGCGGCTGGGCGCGGAGGACCACGTGCTCTGCTTCACCATGCACCACGTGGTGGGCGACGGCTGGAGCACGGAGATCATGGTCCGCGAGCTCTCCGCCCTGTACGGCGCCTTCGGGCGCGGGGAAGCGTCGCCGCTGCCGGAGCTGCCGGTGCAGTACGCCGACTTCGCCGTCTGGCAGCGCGAATGGCTCGGCGGCGAGACCCTGGAGGCGCAGGTCGGCTTCTGGAGGGAGAGGCTGCGCGGCGCCCCCCCGCTGCTGGAGGTCCCGCTGGACCGTCCGCGCACCCTCGCCCGGGACGCGCGCGCGGGGAGCCACGGCTTCACGCTGTCGCCCGAGGTGGCGCGGCGGCTGCGGGCGCTCTCCCGGCGCGAGGGCGCGACGCTGTTCATGACGGCGCTGGCCGGGTGGCAGGCGCTGCTGGCCCGCTATGCGGGGCAGGACGACGTGGTGGTGGGCACGCCGGTGGCCGGCCGCACGCGGGTGGAGACGGAGGGGGTGGTGGGCTTCTTCGTCAACATGCTCGCCCTGCGGGCCGACCTGGGGGGGGAGCCCACCTGGACCGAGCTGCTGGGGCGGGTGCGCGAGGAGACGCTGGGCGCCTACGCCCACCAGGACCTCCCCTTCGAGCGCCTGGTGGACGAGCTGGGCGTGGAGCGCAGCCTGGCCCACACCCCGCTCTTCCAGGTGGTCTTCGCCCTGGGGCGCTCCGCCCCGGGGGACCACCTGGCGCTGGGCGGGCTGGAGATCGAGCGGTTCGCGGCCGGGGGGGAAGCGGCCAAGTTCGACCTGGACCTGCGCCTGGCCGAGGAGGGCGAGCGGCTGGGCGGCACGCTGCTGTTCCGCGAATCGCTGTTCGAGGCCGCCACCGCCGCGCGCATGGCCGGGCACCTGGAGGTGCTGCTGGGGGCCATGGCGGCCGATCCGGCGCGCCGGCTTTCCGAGGTGTCGCTGCTGCTCGGGGCGGAGCGGGCGCAGGTGCTGGCCGCGTCCCGCGGCGAGGCGGTGGGCCGCCCTCCCGCGTGCGTACACGAGCTCTTCGCGGAGCAGGCCGCCCGCACGCCGGACCGGACGGCGGTCGCCGGGGCGGGCGGGACGCTGTCCTACGCCGACCTGGAGCGGCGCTCCAACCGGCTCGCGCACCGGCTCCGCGCCCTCGGGGTGGGCCCCGAGGTGCGGGTGGGGGTCTGCCTGGAGCGCACGCCGGAGCTGGTGGTGGGCGTGCTGGGCGTGCTCAAGGCGGGCGGCGCCTACGTGCCGCTGGACCCGTCGTACCCGGCCGAGCGCCTGGAGTACGCGCTGGCCGACTCGGGCGCCGCGGTGCTGGTGACGCAGTCGGCGCTGCTGGGGACGCTCGCCGGGCAGGGGAGGGAGGTCCTTTGCCTGGACCGCGACCGGGAGGCGGCCGAGGGCGAGGCGGAGCGGGCTCCGCGGAGCGGCGCCGGACCGCGCAGCGCCGCGTACGTGATCTACACCTCCGGCTCCACGGGCAGGCCCAAGGGTGTGGTGGTGGAGCACGGCGGCCTGCTCAACCTGGTCCACTGGCACCGCGCGGCGTTCGCCGTCACGGAGACGGACCGGGCGACGCAGCTCGCCGGCCTGGGCTTCGACGCGTCCGTGTGGGAGCTGTGGCCGTACCTCGCGAGCGGCGCGGCGGTGCACCTGGTCGCCGACGAGGAGACGCGGACCTCGCCCGCGGCGCTGCGCGCGCTGCTGCTGGACGAGCGGATCACCGTCGCCTTCGCGCCGACGCCGACGGCGGAGGCGCTGCTCGCGCTGGAGTGGCCGGCCGACGCGCCGCTGCGCCTGCTGCTCACGGGCGGCGACGCGCTGCGCAGCCGTCCGCGCGCCGACCTGCCGTTCGCGCTGGTCAACAACTACGGCCCGACGGAGAACACGGTGGTCGCCACGTCCGGTGCGGTCGCGGCCGGGCAGGGGAGCGGGCGCGCGCCGGGGATCGGCCGGCCCATCGACAACGTGCAGGCGTACGTGCTGGACTCGCGCCACGGCCCGGTGCCCGCGGGAGTGGCCGGCGAGCTGTGGGTCGGCGGCGCCGGGGTGGCGCGGGGCTACCTGGGCCGCGCGGGAGCGACGGCCGGGAGTTTCGTCCCCGACGCGTTCGGCGGCGAGCCGGGGGCGCGGCTGTACCGCACGGGCGACCGGGTGCGGCGCCGCGCGGACGGGGAGCTGGAGTTCCTGGGGCGGGTGGACCAGCAGGTCAAGATCCGCGGCTTCCGCATCGAGCCCGGGGAGGTCGAAGCCGCGCTGGCCGAGCACCCGCGGGTGCGGGAGGCGGTGGTCGTCGTGCGCGAGGACCTGCCGGGACGCAGGCGCCTGGTGGCGTACGTGGTGACGGAGGCGGGAGCGGAGGTGCCGGCGGCGGAGCTGCGGGAGCGGGCGGCCCGGCGCCTGCCGGAGTACATGGTGCCCGCGGCGTTCGTGGCGCTGGAGCGGCTGCCGCTGAACCCCAGCGGCAAGACCGACCGCCGCGCGCTGCCGGCGCCGGAGTGGGGCGGGGGGGCGGAGCCGGTGGCGCCGCGCACGGCGGTGGAGGAGGCGCTGGCCGCCGTCTGGGCGGAGGTGCTGGGAGTGGAGCGGGTGGGGGTGGAGGACGGCTTCTTCGAGCTGGGGGGCGACAGCATCCTCTCCATCCAGGTGGTCTCCCGCGCGCGGCAGCGCGGGCTGAAGCTGACGCCGCGGCAGCTCTTCGAGCACCCCACCGTCGCGCGCCTGGCGGAGGTGGTGGAGCGGGTGGACGAGGGCGCCGGGGCTGCGCAGGAGCCGGTCACCGGCGAGGCGCCGCCGACGCCGATCCAGCAGCGCTTCTTCGAGCGGGCCGGCCCCGTGCCGGGCCACTTCAACCAGGCCCTGCTGCTGGTCCCGCGGGACGGGCTGGACGCGGGGCTGCTGGCGCGGGCGGCGAGCGCGCTGGAGGCGCACCACGACGCGCTGCGGCTGCGCTTCCGCCGGGACGAGGGCGGCGCGTGGAGGCAGTCGCACGCCGCAGCCGGCGCGCGCTCGCCGCTCGCCGTCTTCGACCTGTCGGGGCTGCCGGAGACGCGGCGGCGCGGCGCGATGGAGGCGGCGGCGGAGCGGGTGCAGCGCAGCCTGGAGCTGGGGCGCGGGCCGCTGCTGCGCATGGCGTACTTCGAGCTGGGCGCCGGGCTCGCCGGGCGGCTGCTGGTGGTGGTCCACCACCTGGCCGTGGACGGGGTGAGCTGGCGCATCCTGCTGGAGGACCTGGAGACGGCCTACGCGCAGCTCTCGCGGGGCGGGGCGGTGCGCCTGCCGGCGAAGACGACGTCGTACAAGGCGTGGGCGGAGCGCCTGGCGGAGCACGCCCGCACGAAGGCGATCGCCGGGGAGGCGGAGTACTGGGCAGCGCAGGCCGCCCGGGACGTGCCGCTCCTGCCGACGGACGGCCCCCGCGGGGCGAGCACCGAATCGCGCTCGCGCTCGGTGGCGGTGCGGCTGGGCGAGGAGGAGACGGAGGCGCTGCTGCGGGAGGTGCCGCAGGCGTACCGGACGCAGATCGACGAGGTGCTGCTCACCGCGCTCGCCGCGGCGCTGGGCCGCTGGACGGGGTCGCGCCGGGTGAGAATCGACCTGGAGGGGCACGGGCGGGAGGAGGAGGCGGTGGGGGGCGCGGACCTGTCGCGCACGGTGGGATGGTTCACCACCGTCTACCCGGTGGTGCTGGAGCTGCCGGAGACGGGCGGGGCGGGCGCGGCGCTCAAGGCGGTCAAGGAGCAGCTGCGCGCGGTGCCCGGCAAGGGGATCGGCTGGGGGCTGCTGCGCTGGCTGGGCGGGGGCGAGGCGGCGGCGGAGCTGGCCGGGGCGGGGGAGCCGGAGGTGGCGTTCAACTACCTGGGGCAGTTCGACCGGTCGGTCTCCGGGGAGGCGTTCTTCGCCTTCGCGGAGGAGTCCGCCGGGCCCCCGGCGGACGGGTCCACCCCGCGCCGGCACCTGCTGGAGGTGAGCGGCGCCGTGCGGGGCGGGCGCCTGGAGCTGGAGGTCGGCTACGCGGAGGGGGTGCACCGGCGCGAGACCGTGGAGCGCCTGGCGGAGAGCTACGCCGCGGAGCTGCGGGGGCTGATCGCGCACTGCACCTCGGACGGGGCGGGCGGCTGGACCCCGAGCGACTTCCCGCTGGCGCGGCTGGAGCAGGCGGAGCTGGACGCGCTCCTCGGCAACGAGCGCGGCGTGGAGGACGTCTTCCCGCTGAGCCCCATGCAGGAAGGCATGCTCTTCCACGCCCTCTACGCGCCGGAGTCGGGCGTGTACGTGGGACAGTTCGGCTTCGCGATGGAGGGGCCGCTGGACGCGGACGCGCTGGAGCGCGCGTGGCAGGGCGCGCTCGCCCGGCACGACGCGCTGCGCGCCGGCTTCGCCTGGGAGGGCGTGCCGCGCCCGCTGCAGGTGGTCCGGCGCGAGGCGCGGCTCCCCTTCCTCCGGGAGGACTGGCGCGGGCTGGACGAGGACGAGCGGCGGGCGCGCCTGGAGCGCTGGCTGGAGGCGGACCGCGCCGCCGGCTTCGAGCTGGGCCGGGCGCCGCTGATGCGCCTGGCGCTGTTCCGCCTGGGCGAGGAGACGCACCAGCTGGTGTGGACGCACCACCACCTGGTGCTGGACGGGTGGAGCCTGTCGCTGATCTTCCGCGACGTGCTGGCGCTCTACGCCTCGCACGCCGGGGGGTCCGCGCCGCAGGCGGGCGCGGCGCGCCGCTACCGCGAGTACGTGGCGTGGCTGGGGCGGCAGGACCGCGCGCGGGCGGAAGCCTTCTGGCGCGGGGCGCTGGCCGGCTTCGGCGCGCCGACGCCGCTGCCGGGGGCGCGCGCGCGGCGCGGCGCGGAGGCGGGCCACGGGGTGGAGACGCTGCGCCTGGGCGAGGGGGCGACGGAGGCGCTGCGGGAGCAGGCGCGGCGTCTGGGGGTGACGCTGGGGACGCTGGTGCAGGGGGCGTGGGCGCTGCTGCTGTCGCGCTACGCCGGGGAGGAGGACGTGGTCTTCGGGGCCACGGTGTCGGGGCGTCCGGCGGAGCTGGAGGGGGTGGAGGAGACGGTGGGGCTGTTCATCAACACGCTGCCGGTGCGGGTGCGCCTGCCGGGGGAGGCTCGCCTGGGGGAGTGGCTGGCCGGGGTGCAGCGGGAGCAGGCGGAGGCGCGGGAGTTCGAGTACGCGCCGCTGGCGGAGGTGCGGCGGTGGAGCGAGGTGGCGGCCGGGGAGGAGCTGTTCGGCAGCCTGGTGGTCTACGAGAACTACCCGGTGGGCCAGGCGCTCGCGGAGGCCGGCCGGCTGAAGGGGCTGCGGGTGCGGTACGACGCCGCGCGCCAGCAGACCAACTACCCCCTGGCGCTGACCGCCGACCCGCACGGCGAGCTGAAGGTGCACCTGCGCTACGAGCGGGCGGCGGTGGACGCGGCGGCCGCGCGGCGGCTGCTGGGCCACCTGGAGGCGGCCTTCCAGGCGCTGGCGGCGCCCCCGGAGCTGCGGCTGCACGGGGTGTCGCTGCTGCGGACCGAGGAGCGTGCGCACCTGCTGCACGCCTGGAACGGCGCCGACGAGGGCTACACGGGCGAGCTCTGCATCCACGAGCTCGTCCGGGCGCAGGTGCTGCGCACCCCCGCGGCCCCCGCCCTGCGCTTCGAGTCGCAGAGCCTCGGCTACGAGGAGCTGTTCCGGGCGGCCTCCCGCCTCGCCCACCGCCTGAGGCGCGAGGGGGTGGGGCCGGAGGCGCGCGTGGGCATCTGCATGGAGCGGGCGCCGGAGATGATCGTGTCGGTGCTGGGGGTCCTCCTCGCCGGGGGGGCCTACCTGCCGCTCGACCCGGAGCTCCCCGCCGAGCGCCGGGACTACATGCTCCGGGACGCCGCCCCGGTCCTGCTGCTCACCCAGGCCGCCCTCGCCCCGCGCCTGGAGGGGTGCGGCGTGCCGCTGCTCCCGGTGGACGCCGAGGCCGGCCGCATCGCCGCGGAGAGCGGGGAGGCGCCCGCCGGCGGCGCGGGTCCGGACAACCTGGCGTACGTCATCTACACCTCCGGCTCCACGGGCCGCCCCAAGGGGGTGCTGGTCGAGCACCGGGGGGTGGGCAACACCTTTCTGGAGCTGGGGCGCGTCTACGGCGTCGGTCCGGGGGAGCGCAGCCTGGCCTACGCCCCGCTGCACTTCGACGCCTCGGTCGCCGACATCTTCGTGGCCCTGTGCAACGGCGCGGAGCTGGTGCTGGCCCGCAGCGAGGCGATGCTCCCGGGCGACGACCTGGTGCGCCTGCTCCGCGAGCAGCGCATCACCCACCTGAAGACGATGCCCTCCGCGCTGGCGGTGACGCCGGTGGAGGCGCTGCCGGAGCTGCGCACGATCGTGACCGGGGGCGAGGTGTGTCCCGCCGAGCAGGTGAGGCGGTGGGGGGCGGGACGCCGCTTCTTCAACGGGTACGGAGCCACGGAGGCCAGCATCCGCATGACCTCCAGCGCGTACACCGGCGAGGGCGGGGACCCGCCGATCGGGCACCCGGTGGCGAACACGCAGCTGTACGTGCTGGACGGGGAGCTGGAGCCGGTCCCGGCGGGGGTGCCGGGGGAGCTGTACATCGGCGGGGTGGGGGTGGTGCGGGGCTACCTGGGGCGCCCCGACCTGACGGCCGAGCGCTTCGTACCGGACCCGCACCGCGGCGTGGCCGGGGCGCGCCTGTACCGCACGGGGGACGTCGGCCGGCGGCGGGCGGACGGCGAGGTGGAGTTCCTGGGGCGCCGGGACCACCAGGTCAAGGTGCGGGGCTACCGCGTGGAGCTGGGCGAGATCGAGGCCGTGCTGCGCACGCACGCAGGGGTGCGGGAGGCCGCGGTGCTCCTGTGGGAGGACGCCCCCGGCCGGCAGCGGCTCGCCGCGTACGTGAGCGCGCGGGCGGGGGCGGAGCTCTCCCGGGCGGAGCTGCGGGAGCACGCGGCGGAGCGGCTCCCGGAGTACATGGTGCCGTCGGCCGTCGTGGTGCTGGAGCGGCTGCCGGTGACCCCCAACGGCAAGATCGACCGGCGCGCGCTCCCGGCGCCCGAGCGCGGCGGCGCGGAGGGGGAGTACGTGGCGCCGCGCACGGCGGCCGAGGAGGCGCTGGCCGCCGTCTGGGCGGAGGTGCTGGGGCTGGAGCGGGTGGGGGTGGAGGAGGGCTTCTTCGAGCTGGGGGGCGACAGCATCCTCTCCATCCAGGTGGTCTCCCGCGCGCGGCGGCGCGGGCTGAAGCTGACGCCGCGGCAGCTCTTCGAGAACCCCACCGTCGCCCGCCTGGCGGCCGTGGCCGGGTGGACGGGGCGCGAGGCGGGCGGGCCGGCGCAGGGGCCGGTCACGGGCGAGGCCCCGCTGACGCCGGCCCAGCGCCGCTTCTTCGAGCACGGCTTCGCGGCGCGGCACCACTTCAACCAGGGGCTGCTGCTGGCGCCGCGGGAGCCGCTCGACGCCGGGCTGCTGGGGCGGGCCGCGGCGGCGGTGGAGGCGCACCACGACGCGCTCCGGCTGCGCTTCCGGCAGGACCCGGAGGGGGCGTGGCGGCAGTGGCACGCCCCGGTGGGCGAGGGGGCGCCGCCGCTGGCGGCCCTCGACCTGTCGGGGCTGGCGGAGGCGGACCGGCGGCGCGCGATCGAGACCGCGGCGGAGCAGGTGCAGCGCAGCCTGGACCCGGAGCGCGGACCGCTGCTGCGCATGGCGTACTTCGACCCGGGCGCCGGGGAGGCGGGCCGGCTGCTGGGGGTGGTGCACCACCTGGCGGTGGACGCGGTGAGCTGGCGCATCCTGCTGGAGGACCTGGAGACGGCGTACGCGCAGCTCTCGCGCGGGGAGGCCGTCGTCCTGCCGGCGAAGACGACGTCGTACAAGGCGTGGGCGGAGCGCCTGGCCGGGCACGCGCGCTCGGAGGCGCCGGCCGCGGAGGCGGAATTCTGGGCGGGGCAGGCGCGGACGCTGGTGGCGGCGCTCCCGGTGGACGACGCTGCGGGGGAGAACCGGGTGCGCGACGCGCGCCGGGTGCGGGTGCGGCTGGGGGAGGAGGAGACGGGGGCGCTGCTGCGGGAGGTGCCGCAGGCGTACCGGACGCAGGTGGACGAGGTGCTGCTCACCGCGCTCGCCGCGGCGCTGGCCCGGTGGACGGGGGAGCGGCGGGTGCGGGTGGAGCTGGAGGGGCACGGGCGCGAGGAGCTGTTCGCCGAGGTGGACCTGTCGCGCACGGTGGGGTGGTTCACCAGCGTGTACCCCGTGGTGCTGGAGCTGCCGGAGAGCGGCGGAGCGGGCGCGGCGCTCAAGGCGGTCAAGGAGCAGCTGCGCGCGGTGCCGGGCCGGGGCATCGGCTACGGGCTGCTGCGCTACCTGGCCGATCCCGGGGCGGCGGCGGAGCTGGCGCGGGGTCCCCGGCCGCAGGTGGGCTTCAACTACCTGGGGCAGTTCGACCGGTCCGTCTCGGCCGATGCGTTCTTCGCCTTCGCGCCCGAGTCGGCCGGGGCGGCGCAGGACGGGCGCAGCACGCGCCGCTACCTGCTGGACGTCACCGGGGCGGTGCGGGACGGCTGCCTGGAGCTGGAGGTCGGCTACGCGGAAGGGGTGCACCGGCGCGAGACCGTGGAGCGCCTGGCGCAGGAGTTCGCCGGGGAGCTGCGGGGGCTGATCGCGCACTGCACCTCGGACGGGGCGGGCGGCTGGACCCTGAGCGACTTCCCGCTGGCGCGGCTGGAGCAGGCGGAGCTGGACGCGCTCCTCGGCAACGAGCGCGGGGTGGAGGACGTCTTCCCGCTGAGCCCGCTGCAGGAGGGCATCCTCTTCCACGCCCTGTACGCGCCGGAGTCGGGCGTGTACGTGGGGCAGTTCGGCCAGGTGCTGGAGGGGCCGCTGGACGCCGACGCGCTGGAGCGCGCGTGGCAGGGCGCGCTCGCCCGGCACGACGCGCTGCGCGCCGGCTTCGCCTGGGAGGGCGTGCCGCGCCCGCTGCAGGTGGTCCGGCGCGAGGCGCGGCTCCCCTTCCTCCGGGAGGACTGGCGCGGGCTGGACGAGGACGAGCGGCGGGCGCGCCTGGAGCGCTGGCTGGAGGCGGACCGCGCCGCCGGCTTCGAGCTGGGCCGGGCGCCGCTGATGCGCCTGGCGCTGTTCCGCCTGGGCGAGGAGACGCACCAGCTGGTGTGGACGCACCACCACCTGGTGCTGGACGGGTGGAGCCTGTCGCTGATCTTCCGCGACGTGCTGGCGCTCTACGCCTCGCACGCCGGGGGGTCCGCGCCGCAGGCGGGCGCGGCGCGCCGCTACCGCGAGTACGTGGCGTGGCTGGGGCGGCAGGACCGCGCGCGGGCGGAAGCCTTCTGGCGCGGGGCGCTGGCCGGCTTCGGCGCGCCGACGCCGCTGCCGGGGGCGCGCGCGCGGCGCGGCGCGGAGGCGGGCCACGGGGTGGAGACGCTGCGCCTGGGCGAGGGGGCGACGGAGGCGCTGCGGGAGCAGGCGCGGCGTCTGGGGGTGACGCTGGGGACGCTGGTGCAGGGGGCGTGGGCGCTGCTGCTGTCGCGCTACGCCGGGGAGGAGGACGTGGTCTTCGGGGCCACGGTGTCGGGGCGTCCGGCGGAGCTGGAGGGGGTGGAGGAGACGGTGGGGCTGTTCATCAACACGCTGCCGGTGCGGGTGCGCCTGCCGGGGGAGGCTCGCCTGGGGGAGTGGCTGGCCGGGGTGCAGCGGGAGCAGGCGGAGGCGCGGGAGTTCGAGTACGCGCCGCTGGCGGAGGTGCGGCGGTGGAGCGAGGTGGCGGCCGGGGAGGAGCTGTTCGGCAGCCTGGTGGTCTACGAGAACTACCCGGTGGACCAGGCGCTCGCGGAGCGGGCGGACCGGCTGGGAGGGCTGCGGCTGGGGGGCCGGTTCGGACACCAGCAGACCAGCTACCCGCTGGTGCTGGTGGCGGACGCGGCGGCCGGCGCGGAGCTGAAGGCCGAGCTGCGCTACGAGCGGGCGGCGCTGGACGGCGAGGGGGCGCGGCGGCTGCTGGGCCACCTGGAGACCGTGCTCGACGCGATCGCCGGGTCCCCGGAGCGCCGTCTCTCGGAGGTGTCGCTGCTGCGCGGCGAGGAGTGGTCCCGGCTGCGGGGAGCGCCCGCCGCGCCCGCGGCCGGGCAGGGGGCCGCGTGCCTCCACGAGCTGTTCTCGGCGCAGGCCGCGCGAACGCCCGGCGCCGCCGCGGTCTCCCTGGGCGACGAGACGCTGACCTACGCGGAGCTGGAGCGCCGGGCCAACCGCCTCGCGCACCACCTGCGCCGCCGCGGCGTGGGGCCCGAGGCGCGGGTGGGCGTGTGCGCCGAGCGCTCCTCCGAGCTGATCGTGGCGCTGCTGGCCGTGCTCAAGGCCGGCGGCGCGTACGTGCCCATAGACCCCGCCTATCCGGCCGAGCGCATCGCCTACCTGCTGGAGGACTCCGGGTGCGCCGCCGTCCTGGTGCAGGAGCACCTGCGCGGCCTGCTGGGCGCCGCCCCGGCGGACGTGCTCGTCCTCGAGGACGCGCTGGCCGATGCCGGCGGCGGGGATGCCGCGCCGGAAGTGGAAGTGGATCCGCGGAACGCCGCCTACGTCATCTACACCTCGGGCTCCACGGGCCGGCCCAAGGGCGTCGTCGTCACGCACGGCAACGTCGCGCGCCTCTTCGACGCCACGCAGGCCTGGTTCGGCTTCGGGAGCCAGGACGTGTGGACGCTGTTCCACTCCTACGCCTTCGACTTCTCGGTCTGGGAGATCTGGGGGGCGCTGCTGCACGGCGGGCGCCTGGTGGTGGTGCCCTGGGAGACCAGCCGCGACCCGGAGGCATTCCACCGGCTGCTGGCGAGCGAGCGCGTCACCGTGCTGAACCAGACGCCCTCGGCGTTCCGGCAGCTGGCGGCGGTGGAGGAGGAGCGGGGCGCCTCCGCGGAGCTGGCGCTGCGGGTGGTGGTCTTCGGGGGCGAGGCGCTGGAGCCGGGGAGCCTGCGCGGGTGGATGCGGCGGCACGGGGAGAACCGGCCGCTGCTGGTGAACATGTACGGCATCACGGAGACGACGGTCCACGTCACGTACCGGCCGGTGCGGTGGGCGGACGTGGAGGCGGGGGAGCGCAGCCCGGTGGGCGAGGCGATCCCGGACCTGTCGGTGCGGGTGCTGGACCGGTGGGGGAGCCCGGTGCCGACCGGAGTGCCGGGGGAGCTGTACGTGGGCGGGGCGGGGGTGTCGCGCGGCTACCTGGGCCGCCCGGAGCTGACGGCGGAGCGCTTCGTCCCGGACCCGTTCGGGGGCGAGTCGGGTGCGCGGCTGTACCGGAGCGGCGACCGGGCGCGGTGGCTCGCCGAGGGCGAGCTGGAGTACCTGGGGCGGACCGACGCGCAGGTCAAGATCCGCGGCTTCCGCATCGAGCCGGGCGAGATCGAGGCCGTGCTGTGCGGCCACCCCGGCGTGCGCGAGGCGGTGGTGACCGTGCGCGAGGACGCGCCGGGGCAGAAGCGGCTGGTGGGCTACGTGGCGCCGGAGCACGGCGCGGACCTCACGGGGGAGGAGCTGCGGGAGCACCTGTCGGCGCGGCTGCCGGAGCACATGGTGCCGGCGGCGTTCGTGGTGCTGGAGCGCCTGCCGCTGAACGCCAACGGCAAGACCGACCGGCGCGCCCTGCCCGCGCCGGAGACGGCCGCGGCCGGGGACGCGTTCGTGGCGCCGCGCTCGGAGGTGGAGGAGACGCTGGCGGGGATCTGGGCGGAGGTGCTGGGAGTGGAGCGGGTGGGGGTGGAGGACGGCTTCTTCGAGCTGGGGGGCGACAGCATCCTCTCCATCCAGGTGGTGTCGCGGGCGCGGCAGCGGGGTCTGAAGCTGACGCCGCGGCAGCTCTTCGAGCAGCCCACGGTCGCGCGCCTGGCCGCAGTGGTGGAGCGGGTGGACGAGGGCGCCGGGGCGGCGCAGGAGCCGGTCACGGGCGAGGCGCCGCTGACGCCGATCCAGCACCGCTTCTTCGAGCGGACCGGCCCCGTGCCGGGCCACTTCAACCACGCGCTGCTGCTCGTCCCCAGGGCCCGGCTGGACGCGGGGCCGCTGGCGCGTGCGGCATCCGCGCTGGAGGCGCACCACGACGCGCTGCGGCTGCGCTTCGCCCGGGACGAGGGCGGCGCGTGGAGGCAGCGGCACGCCGCAGTCGGCGCGCGCTCGCCGCTCGCCGTCTTCGACCTGTCGGGGCTGCCGGAGACGCGGCGGCGCGGCGCGATGGAGGCGGCGGCGGAGCGGGTGCAGCGCAGCCTGGAGCTGGAGCGCGGGCCGCTGCTGCGCATGGCGTACTTCGACCCGGGTGCCGATCTGCCGGGGCGGCTGCTGGTGGTCATCCACCACCTGGCCGTGGACGGGGTGAGCTGGCGCATCCTGCTGGAGGACCTGGAGAGCGCCTACGCGCAGCTCTCGCGGGGCGAGGCGGCGCGCCTGCCGGCGAAGACCACCTCGTGGAGGGCGTGGGCGGAGCGCCTGGCGGAGCACGCCCGCTCGGCGGCGCTGGCGGGCGAGGCGGCGTACTGGGTGGGGCAGGCGCGCGCGGCAGCGGCGGCGCTGCCGACCGACGGTCCCGCGGGCGAGAACACGGTGGCCGCCTCGCGCTCGGTGGAGCTGCGGCTGAGCGAGGAGGAGACGGAGGCGCTGCTGCGCGAGGTGCCGCAGGCGTACCGGACGCAGATCGACGAGGTGCTGCTGACGGCGCTCGCCGCGGCGCTGGGCCGCTGGACGGGGTCGCGCCGGGTGAGGATCGACCTGGAGGGGCACGGGCGCGAGGAGGAGGCGGTGGGGGGCGCGGACCTGTCGCGCACGGTGGGGTGGTTCACCACCGTCTACCCGGTGGTGCTGGAGCTGCCGGAGACGGGCGGGGCGGGCGCGGCGCTCAAGGCGGTCAAGGAGCAGCTGCGCGCGGTGCCCGGCAAGGGCATCGGCTACGGGCTGCTGCGCTGGCTGGGCGGGGGCGGAGCGGCGGCGGAGCTGGCCGGGGCGGCGGAGCCGGGGGTGGCGTTCAACTACCTGGGGCAGTTCGACCAGTCGGTCTCCGGGGAGTCGTTCTTCGCCTTCGCGGAGGAGTCCGCCGGGGCTCCGGCGGACGGGTCCACCCCGCGCCGGCACCTGCTGGAGGTGAGCGGCGCGGTGCGGGGCGGGCGCCTGGAGCTGAAGGTGGGCTACGCCGAGGGGGTGTACCGCCCGGAGACGGTGGAGCGCCTGGCCGAGGGCTACGGGGAGGAGCTGCGCGCGCTGATCGCGCACTGCCGCAGCGAGGAGGCGGGCGGCTACACCCCCTCGGACTTCCCGCTGGTGGAGCTCGACGACGAGACGCTCGCCTTCCTGGAGGGGGAGTTCGGAGAGTTCGCCGAGTTCGAGCTGGACGAGACGTGAGCGGCGGAGAGCGGCGGACGCGCGCGGCCGTGGTGGAAGACGCAACCCTGGAGCGGGACGGGAAATGAGCAAGCGCTCGGCGATCGAGAACATCTACCCGCTGGCTCCCCTCCAGGAGGGGATGCTCTTCCATTCGCTCTACGCGCCGGAATCGGGCGTGTACGTGGGGCAGTTCGGCTTCGTGCTTGAGGGGCCGCTGGACGCCGGGGCGCTGGAGCGCGCGTGGCAGGACGCCGTCGCGCGGCACGAGGCGCTGCGGGCCGCCTTCGCCTGGGAGGGGGTGCCGCAGCCCGTGCAGGTGATCCGGCGCGAGGTCCGGGTGCCCTTTCGGGTGGAGGACTGGCGGGGGCTGGACGAGGCCGGGCGGCAGGCGCGGCTGGAGGAGTACCTCGCCGCCGACCGGGCGCAGGGCTTCGACCTGAAGCGCCCGCCGCTGATGCGGCTGGCGCTGTTCCGGACCGGCGAGGAGGAGCACCGGCTGGTGTGGACGCACCACCACCTGATCCTGGACGGGTGGAGCGTGTCGCTCCTCTTCCGCGACGTGCTGGGGTTCTACTCGGCGCACGCGCAGGGGGCGGCGCCGCCGGCGGGGGCCGGCCGGCGCTACCGGGACTACGTGTCGTGGCTGGCGAAGCAGGACCGCGGCCGGGCGGAGGCCTTCTGGCGGGGGGCGCTGGCCGGCTTCCACACCCCCACGCCGCTCCCCGGGGCGCGGGCGCGGGCGGGCGAGGCGGGCGGCCACGGCGCGGCGAAGCTGGCCCTGTCGCGGGAGCGGACGCGGGCGCTGCAGGAGCAGGCGCGCCGCTGGGGCGTGACGCCGGGGACGCTGGTGCAGGGCGCGTGGGCGCTGCTGCTGTCGCGCTGGTCGGGCGAGGAGGACGTGGTCTTCGGGGCCACGGTATCGGGCCGGCCGGCGGAGCTGCCGGGGGCGGAGGAGACGGTGGGGCTGTTCATCAACACCCTGCCGGTGCGGGTGCGGCTGGAGCCGGAGGCGCCGCTGGGGGAGTGGCTGGTGCAGCTGCAGCGGGAGCAGGCGGTGGCGCGCGAGTACCAGTACGCGCCGCTGGCGCAGGTGCAGAAGTGGGGCGAGGTGCCGGCCGGCGAGGGGCTGTTCGACAGCCTGGTGGTGTTCGAGAACTACCCCATCGACCAGGCGGTGCGCGACCACGGGAGCCGCCTGGGCGCGCTGCGGGTGAGGACGACGCCGGGGATCGAGCAGGCCAGCTACCCGCTGGTGGTGGTGGCGCACTCGGACGCGGAGCTGAGGGCGGAGATCCACTACGACCGCGGCCGGGTGGACGACGAGGCGGCGGCGCGGCTCGCGGGCCACCTGGAGACCGTGCTGGAGGTGATGGCCGGGCACCCGGAGCGCCGCCTCTCCGACCTGTCGCTGCTGCGCGACGCGGAGCGCGCTCAGCTGCTCGCCGAGTCCCGCGCCGTCGCGGTGGAGCACGGCCGGTCCACCGTACACGAGCGGTTCGCGCGCCAGGCGGAGCGCACCCCGGGCGCGGCGGCGGTGTCCTTCGAGGAGGAGACGCTGACGTACGCGGAGCTGGAGCGCCGGGCCAACCGCCTCGCGCACCACCTGCGCCGCCGCGGCGTGGGGCCGGAGGCGCGGGTGGGCGTGTGCGCCGAGCGCTCCGCCGAGCTGGTGGTGGCGCTGCTGGCCGTGCTCAAGGCGGGCGGCGCGTACGTCCCCATCGACCCCGCCTACCCGGCCGAGCGCATCGCCTACCTGCTGGAGGACTCCGGGTGCGCCGCGGTGCTGGTGCAGGGCCACCTGCGCGGCCTGCTGGGCGACACCCCGGCGGACGTGCTCGTCCTCGAGGACGCGCCGGCCGATGCCGGTGGCGGGGAAGCCGCGCCGGAAGTGGAGGTGGATCCGCGGAACGCGGCGTACGTCATCTACACCTCCGGCTCCACGGGGCGGCCCAAGGGCGTGGTCGTCACGCACGGCAACGTCGCGCGCCTCTTCGACGCCACGCAGGCCTGGTTCGGCTTCGGGAGCCAGGACGTGTGGACGCTGTTCCACTCCTACGCCTTCGACTTCTCGGTCTGGGAGATCTGGGGCGCGCTGCTCCACGGCGGGCGCCTGGTGGTGGTGCCGTGGCAGACCAGCCGCGACCCGGAGGCGTTCCACCGGCTGCTGGCGAGCGAGGGCGTCACCGTGCTGAACCAGACGCCCTCGGCGTTCCGGCAGCTGGCGGCGGCGGAGGAGGAGCGGAGCGCTGCCGCGGAGCTGGCGCTGCGGGTGGTGGTCTTCGGGGGCGAGGCGCTGGAGCCGGGGAGCCTGCGCGGGTGGATGCGGCGGCACGGGGAGGACCGGCCGCTGCTGGTGAACATGTACGGCATCACGGAGACGACGGTCCACGTCACGTACCGGCCGGTGCGCTGGGCGGACGTGGAGGCGGGGGAGCGCAGCCCGGTGGGCGAGGCGATCCCGGACCTGTCGGTGCGGGTGCTGGACCGCTGGGGGAGCCCGGTGCCGGTGGGAGTCCCCGGTGAGCTGTACGTGGGGGGCGCGGGGGTGTCGCGCGGCTACCTGGGCCGCCCGGAGCTGACGGCGGAGCGCTTCGTCCCGGACCCGTTCTCGACGGAGCACGGGGCGCGGCTGTACCGGAGCGGGGACCGTGCGCGCTGGCTGGCGGCGGGGGAGCTGGAGTACCTGGGGCGGACCGACGCGCAGGTCAAGATCCGCGGGTTCCGCATCGAGCCGGGCGAGATCGAGGCGGCGCTGCTGGGGCTGCCGGGGGTGCGCGAGGCCGCCGTCGTGGTGCGCGAGGACGCGCCCGGGCAGAAGCGGCTGGTCGCCTACCTGGTGCCGGCGGCGGGCGCGGAGCTCGCCGTCGCGGAGCTGCGCGAGTCGTCGTCGAAGCGCCTGCCGGAGCACATGGTGCCGGCTGCGTTCACGGTGCTGGAGCGGCTGCCGCTCACCACCAACGGCAAGCTGGACCGCCGCGCCCTCCCGGCGCCCGAGGCGTCCGCGGCCGGAGAGTCGTTCGTGGCGCCGCGCTCGGAGGTGGAGGAGACGCTGGCGGGGGTGTGGGCGGAGGTGCTGGGAGTGGAGCGGGTGGGGGTGGAGGACGGCTTCTTCGAGCTGGGGGGCGACAGCATCCTCTCCATCCAGGTGGTGTCGCGGGCGCGGCAGCGCGGGCTGAAGCTGACGCCGCGGCAGCTCTTCGAGAACCCCACCGTCGCGCGCCTGGCCGCGGTGGCGGAGCGGACCGGGCCCGCGGCTTCCGCGCAGGCGCAGGAGGCGGTCACGGGGGAGGCGCCGCTGACGCCCATCCAGCACCGCTTCTTCGAGCGGGCCGGCGCGGTGCCCAGCCACTTCAACCAGGCCCTGCTGCTCGTCCCCAGGGACCGGCTGGACGCGGGGCTGCTGGCGCGTGCGGCATCCGCGCTGGAAGCGCACCACGACGCGCTGCGGCTGCGCTTCGCTCGGGACGAGGGCGGGGCGTGGAGGCAGTCGCACGCCGGGGTGGGCGGGGAGTTGCCGCTGGCGGTCTTCGACCTGTCGGGCATGCCGGAGGCGGCGCGGCGCGGCGCGATGGAGGCCGAGGCGGAGCGGGTGCAGCGCAGCCTGGAGCTGGAGCGCGGGCCGCTGCTGCGGATGGTCTACTTCGACCCGGGCGCCGAACTGCCGGGGCGGCTGCTGGTGGTCATCCACCACCTGGCGGTGGACGGGGTGAGCTGGCGCATCCTGCTGGAGGACCTGGAGACGGCCTACGCGCAGCTCTCGCGGGGCGAGGCGGTGCGCCTGCCGGCGAAGACCACGTCCTGGAAGGCGTGGGCGGAGCGCCTGGCGGAGCACGCCCGCACGGACGCGCTCGCGGCGGAGGCGGCGTACTGGGTCGAGCAGACGCGGAAGGAGACGTCAGCGCTGCCGACCGACGGTGCCGCGGGCGAGAACACAGTGGCCGCCTCGCGGTCCGTGGAGCTGCGGCTGAGCGACGAGGAGACGGAGGCGCTGCTGCGCGAAGTGCCGCAGGCGTACCGGACGCAGATCGACGAGGTGCTGCTGACCGCGCTCGCCGCGGCGCTGGGCCGCTGGACGGGGTCGCGCCGGGTGAGGATCGACCTGGAGGGGCACGGGCGGGAGGAGGAGGCGGTCGGGGGCGCGGACCTGTCGCGCACCGTGGGGTGGTTCACCACCGTCTACCCCGTCGTCCTCGACCTTCCCGAATCGGCCGACACGGGCGCGGCGCTCAAGGCGGTCAAGGAGCAGCTGCGCGCGGTGCCCGGCAAGGGCATTGGCTACGGGCTGCTGCGCTACCTGGGGGGAAGCGAAACGGCTGGAGAGCTGAGCCGGGCGGCGGAGCCGGAGGTGGCGTTCAACTACCTGGGGCAGTTCGACCGGTCGGTCTCGGCCGATGCGTTCTTCGCCTTCGCGGAGGAGTCGGCCGGGGCGTCCGCCGACGAGCGGACTCCGCGCCGGCACCTGCTGGAGGTGACCGGCGCGGTGCGGGGCGGGCGCCTGGAGCTCCAGCTCGGCTACGCGGAAGGGGTGCACCGCCCGGAGACCGTGGAGCGCCTGGCGGAAGCCTACGGCGAGGAGCTGCGGGGGCTGATCGCGCACTGCACCTCGGACCGGGCGGGCGGCTACACGCCGAGCGACTTCCCGCTGGCGCGGCTTGAGCAGGCGGAGGTGGACGCGCTGCTAGGGAGCGAGCGCGGGGTGGAGGACGTCTACCCGCTCACCCCCATGCAGGAGGGGATGCTCTTCCACACGCTGGACGAGGAAGGGCAGGGCACCTACGTGGGGCAGATGACGGTGACGCTCCGGGGCGCGCTCGACGTGCCCGCCTTCGCGCAGGCCTGGCAGGGCGCGACCGACCGGCACACGGCGCTGCGCACCCGCTTCGTCTGGGAAGGGACGGGGCGGCCGCTGCAGGTGGTGGTGGGCCGCGCCGTGCCGGAGCTGGTGCGGGAGGACTGGCGGGGACTCGCCGAGGCGGACCGGGACGCGCGGATGCGGGCGTTCCTGGCGGAGGACCGGCGCCGGGGCGTGGACGTGGGCCGCGCGCCGCTGATGCGGCTGGCGCTCTTCCGGACGGGCGAGGAGCGCCACGAGATGGTGTGGACGCACCACCACCTGATCCTGGACGGGTGGAGCCTGTCGCTGCTCTTCCGCGACGTGGTGGCGCTGTACGAGGGGCTCGCGCGGGGGCGGCCGGTGCGGCTGGGGAGCGCGCGTCCGCACCGCGAGTACGTGGCGTGGCTGGAGCGGCAGGACCTCGCCCGGGCCGAGGCGGCGTGGCGCGACGCGCTGGCGGGCTTCGCCGCGCCCACGCCGCTGCCGCTGGCGGGCGGGGCGCGGCAGGGCGCCGGGCCCGGCGAGAGCGGGCACGGCGAGGCCAGGCTGCGCCTGGAGGAGGCGGCGACGGCGCGCCTGCAGGCCTTCGCCCGGGCGCAGGGGCTGACGCTGAACACCCTGCTGCAGGCGGCCTGGGGGCTGCTGCTGGCGCGCTGGTCGGGCGAGGACGACGTCGTCTTCGGGGCCACGGTCTCGGGCCGGCCGCCGCAGCTCCCCGGCGTGGAGGAGATGGTGGGGCTGTTCATCAACACCGTGCCGGTGCGCGCGCGGGTGCGGCCGGAGGCGCGGACGGGCGAGTGGCTCGCCGACCTGCAGGCGCGGCAGGCGGCCCTTCGCGAGCACGAGCACGCCCCCCTGGTGCAGCTCCGCAGGTGGAGCGAGGTCCCGGCGGGGCAGCCGCTCTTCGAGAGCGTCTTCGCCTTCGCCAACTACCCCATCGACCCCTCGCTGGCGGAGCGGGACTCCGGGTTCCGGGCGGAGTCGGCGCGGATCATCGAGCGCGACGACTACCCGCTGTTCCTGGCGGCCGGGCTGCACGGGGGCGCGCTGGACGTGGAGCTGGTCCACCACCGCTCGCGCTACCCGGCGGAGGCGGCCGAGCGGCTGCTGGAGCAGCTGGGGACGCTGCTGGACCAGCTCACCGCCGACCCCCGGCGGCGCCTGGGCGAGGTCACGGGCCTGACCGCCGGCGAGCGGGAGCGGGTCCTGGCGGCCGGGCGCGGCGCCGCGGCGGAGTTCCCGCGCGGCCTGTGCGTCCACGAGCTGATCTCGCTGCGCGCCGCCGCCGCGCCGGACGCCCTGGCCGTGGTCGCCGGCGAGGTGCGGCTGAGCTTCGGCGAGCTGGAGGAGCGCGCGGGCCGGCTGGCGGCACGGCTGCGCGCCCGGGGCGTGGGGCCGGAGGCGCGGGTCGCGCTCCTGCTCGACCGGTCGGCGGAGCTGGCGGTCGCGATCCTGGGGGTGCTCCGGGCGGGCGGCGCCTACGTGCCGCTGGACCCGGCGTACCCGCCGGAGCGCCTGGCCTACCTGGTGGCCGACAGCGGCGCCCGGGTCGTGGTCACCCGCGCGGCGCTGGCGGACCGCGTCCCCGGCACCGGGGCGGCAACGCTCCTGGTGGAGGACGGCAGTACGGAGCACGAAGTACGCAGCACGCTGCACACGGCGGCCTTCGAGGACGATCGGCCGTCACTTTCGCACTCCCGCACTTTCGCACTTTCGCACTCGCTGTCTCCCGACAACGCGGCGTACGTCATCTACACGTCGGGATCGACCGGCGCCCCCAAGGGCGTGGTGGTCTCGCACCGCTCGCTGGTCTGCTACGCCGAGGCCGCGCGGGCGGAGCTGGGGCTGGGCGCGGGGGACCGCTTCCTCCAGTTCGCCTCGCCCGCCTTCGACGTCGTGGTGGAGGAGATCTTCCCGGCCTGGCTCTCCGGCGCCGCGGTGGTCTTCCCCGGGCACGACCTGCTGGAGTCGCCCGGGGCGCTGCTGGAGACCGTGGAGGCGCAGGGCGTCACCGGCTTCGAGCTCCCCACCGCGTTCTGGCACGAGTGGGTGCGCATGCTGGCCGAAGAGGGCCGGCGGCTCCCGCCGTCGCTGCGCTTCGTCATCGTGGGCGGCGAGCGCGTGCTCCCCGAGCGGCTCGCCCAGTGGGCTGGGCTGGGCGTGCCGCTGGTGCACGTCTTCGGGCTCACCGAGACCACGGTCAGCTCCGCCATGCTGCACCTCCCCGCGGGCGACGACGGCTCGCGCTGGAGCAACCTCCCCGTGGGGCACCCCTTGGCGGGCGCCGCCCTGTACGTGCTGGGCGCGGGGGTGCAGCCGGTCCCCGAGGGCGCCCCCGGCGAGCTGTACCTGGGCGGCGACACGGTTGCGCGCGGCTACTCCGGCCGGCCCGACCTGACGGCCGAGCGCTTCCTCCCCGACCCGTTCGGCGCGCCGGGCGGGCGGCTGTACCGCACGGGCGACCGGGTGCGCCGGCTCGCCGAGGGCGGGCTGGAGTTCCTGGGGCGCATCGACCAGCAGGTCAAGATCCGCGGCTTCCGCATCGAGCCGGGCGAGATCGAGGCGGCCCTGGCCGAGCACCCGGCGGTGCGCGAGGCCGTGGTGGTGGCGCGCGAGGACGTCCCCGGCCGCAGGCTGCTGGTGGCGTACGTCGTCCCCGCGCAGGGCGGGGGCGCGCTCCCCGTGGCCGCGGACGAGCTGCGCGCGCACCTGGCGGGGCGGCTCCCGGACCACATGGTGCCGGGCGCCTTCGTGGCGATCGGCCGGGTCCCGCTCACCGCCAACGGCAAGACGGACCGGCGCGCCCTCCCCGCGCCGGAGGCGGGCCCGGCCGCGGGCTCCGCGGACTACGCCCCCCCGGCGAGCGAGGTGGAGCGGACGCTGTGCGCCATCTGGGCGGAGGCGCTGCGCCTGGAGCGGGTGGGCGTCCACGACGACTACTTCGAGCTGGGCGGCGACAGCATCCTCGCCATCCAGATCGTCTCGCGGGCGCGCCGCGCGGGGCTGTGGCTGAAGCCGCGGCAGCTGTTCCTGCACCCCACGGTCGCGCGGCTCGCCCGGGAGGTGGGCGCGGACGGGGGCGCCGGGGCGCAGGCCGAGCAGGGGGCGGTCACGGGCCGGGTGGAGCTGACGCCGATCCAGCGGTGGTTCTTCGAGGAGGAGATCCCGGACCGCCACCACTGGAACATGCCGCTCCTGCTGGAGCTGCGCCGCCCGGTGGACGCGGGCCGGCTGGAGGCCGCGCTGCAGGCGGTGGCCGCCCACCACGACGCGCTCCGCTTCCGCTACGCGCGCGCCGCGGACGGCGCGTGGGTGCAGGGCTGCGCGCCCGCGGACGCGCCGCTGCCGCTGGAGCGGACCGACCTGTCCGACGTGCCCGACGGGGAGCTGGCGGAGCGGATCGGGCGGCGCTCGTCGGCGGCGCAGGCGGCGCTGGACCTGGAGAACGGGCCCCTGCTGCGGGCCGTGCTGCTGGAGCCCGGGAACGGGCGCCCCGCGCGCCTGCTGCTGGCCGCGCACCACCTGGTCGTGGACGGCGTCTCCTGGCGCGTCCTCCTGGAAGACCTGCAGACCGCCCTCGACCAGCTCGGCCGGGGCGGGGCCGTGGCCCTCCCGCCCAAGACCACCTCCTTCCAGCGCTGGGCGGGCCGGCTCGCGGAGCACGCCGCCCGCGGCGGCTTCGACGCCGAGCTGGACTACTGGCTGGACGAGCCGCGCCGGATGCTGCGCCCGCTCCCGGTGGACCTGGCCGGGGGGAGGGACGGCAACACCGTCGGCGCGTCGCGCACCCTGTCCGTGTCGCTGAGCCCCGGGGAGACGCGGGCGCTGCTCGCCGAGGCGCCGGCGGCGTACCGGACGCAGGTGGGCGACCTGCTGCTGTGCGCGCTGGCGCGCTCCTTCGCCGCCTGGACGGGCGAGGCGCGGCTCCTGGTGGAGCTGGAGGGGCACGGGCGGGAGGAGCTGTTCGAGGACGTGGACCTGTCGCGCACCGTCGGCTGGTTCACCACCGTCTACCCGGTGCTGCTGGACCTGCGCGGGGCGGAGGGGGAGGGCGCGTCGCTGAAGCGGGTCAAGGAGCAGCTCCGGGAGGTGCCCGGGCGGGGGATCGGCTACGGGGCGCTCCGCTGGCTGAGCCCGGACCCGGCGGCGCGGGCCCGGCTGGCGGCGCTGCCGGACGCGGAGGTGAGCTTCAACCACCTGGGGCAGGCGGACGCCAGCCTGCCGGAGGAGGGCCTCTTCCGGCTGTCCGGGGACCCGGCCGGCGAGGGGACCAGCCCGCGCGCGCCCCGCCGGCACCTGCTGTCCATCGACAGCATCGTGCTGGACGGGCGGCTCCGCGTGACCTGGAGCTACGGCGCGGCGGCCCACCGGCCGGAGACGGTGGAGGCGCTGGCGGAGCGCCACCTGGCCGAGCTCCGCGCCCTGGTGGCGCACTGCGTCTCGGCGGAGGCGGGCGGGTACACGCCCAGCGACTTCCCCCTGGCCGGGCTGTCGCAGGAGGAGCTGGACGCGCTGCTGGCGGGCGGCCGGGGCGTGGAGGACGTGTACCCGCTCACCTCGCTGCAGGAGGGGCTGCTCTTCCACACGCTGTACGCGCGGGAGGCCGGGCTCTACCTGGCGCAGTACGCCTTCGAGCTGGAGGGCGCGCTCGACGCGGAGGCGCTGCGGCGGGCCTGGGACGCGACGCTCGCGCGGCACCCCGCGCTGCGCGCCGGCTTCCGCTGGAAGGACCTCGCCCGGCCGCTGCAGGTGGTCCACCGGCGGCCCCGCCTCCCCTGGGCGGAGGAGGACTGGCGCGCCCTCGCGCCGGCGGAGCAGCAGGCGGCGCTGGACGGCTGGCTCCGGGACGACCTGGCCCGCGGCTTCGACCTGGAGGCCGCCCCGCTGATGCGGGTGGCGCTCTTCCGCACCGGCGGCGAGCGGTACCGCATGGTGTGGAGCCTGCTCCAGGCCGTGCTCGACGGCTGGAGCCTGCCGCTGGTGTTCCGCGACCTGCGCGCCTTCTACCAGGCGTTCGTCGAGGGGCGGCAGCCCGCCCTGGGGGCGGCGCCCCGCCACCGCGACTACGTCGCCTGGACCGCGCGGCAGGACCCCTGCCGGGCGGAAGCGTTCTGGCGGGAGGCCCTGGCCGGCTTCGACGCCCCCACCCCGCTGCCGCTGGAGCACGCCGCGGCCGCCTCCGGCCCGGAGCGGCGCGAGCAGGCGGCGCTCCGGCTCCCCGCGGCGGCCACGGACGGACTGCGCGCCTTCGCCCGGGCGCGGGGGCTCACCCCGGGCACGCTGGTGCAGGGCGCGTGGGCGCTGCTCCTGGCGCGCTACGCCGGCGAGGACGACGTGGTCTTCGGCGTCACCGTCTCCGGGCGGCCGGCGGAGCTCCCCGGCGTGGAGGAGATGGTGGGCGTGTTCATCAACACGCTGCCGGTGCGCGTCCGGCTCCCCGGGGACGCGCGCGTGGACGGGTGGCTGCGCGCGCTGCAGGCGGACGCCGCGGCGGTGCGGGAGCACGAGCACGTGCCGCTCACGCGGGTGCAGCAGTGGAGCCCGGTCCCCGCGGGGCAGGAGCTCTTCGGGAGCATCTACGTGTTCGAGAACTACCCCATGGACGAGGCCCTGGCCGGGGGCATCGGGGGAGTCGCGGTCCGCGGGATGACCTCCGTCGAGCGGGGCAGCTACCCCCTGGCGCTCGTCGTGGTGCCCGGCGCGTCGCTGAACCTGCGGCTGCTGTTCGACCCGGCGCGCCTGGAGCCCGCCGCGGCCGGGCGCCTCCTCGACCACCTGGCCGCCGCCGTGGAGTCGCTGGCCGCGAATCCCGGGCGCCCCCTCGCGGAGGTGTCGCTGCTGCGGGAGGCCGAGCGTGCCCGGCTGCTGGAGGAGTGGAACGACACCGGCGCCGGACCGGCCGGGGCGGAGCCGGTCCACGAGCGGTTCGCGGCGCAGGCGGCGCGCACCCCGCGGGCCCCGGCGCTGCGCTCCGGCGGGCGGACGCTCACCTACGCCGAGCTGGAGCGCGATTCCGGCCGGCTGGCGGAGCACCTGCGCGCCCTGGGCGTGGGCCCGGAGGCGCGGGTGGGGATCTGCCTGGAGCGCGGCCCGGAGATGGTGACCGCCGTGCTGGCCGTCCTCCGGGCCGGCGGCGCCTACGTCCCCCTGGACCCGTCGTACCCCGCCGAGCGGCTGGCCTTCATGGCGGAGGACGCCGCCCTGGCCGTGCTGCTGACCCGCGAGGGGCTGCTGGAGCGCCTGCCGGCCCACGGCGCGCGCGCGGTGTGCCTGGACCGCGACGCCGCGGAGATCGCCGGCGCACCTTCGCGCTCCCGCACTCCCGCGCTTCCGCACTCCCCGTCCCCCGACAACCTGGCGTACGTCATCTACACCTCCGGCTCCACGGGCCGCTCCAAGGGGGTGGAGGTGACCCACCGGGGCCTCAGCAACTACCTGGCGTGGGCGGCGGAGGCGTACGCGGGCGAGGGGCACGGCGCGCCGGTGCACTCCTCGCTCTCCTTCGACCTCACGGTGACCTCGCTGCTGGTGCCGCTGCTGCGGGGCGAGCGGGTGGTGCTGGTCGACGAGGCGGACGCGGTGGGGGGGCTGGCGAGGGCGCTGCGGGAGGAGCCCGGCTTCACGCTGGTCAAGCTCACCCCCGCGCACCTGGGGCTGCTGGCCGAGCAGCTGAGCGAGGCCGAGGCCGCCGCGGCGGCGCGGACGCTGGTGGTGGGGGGCGAGGCCCTCCCGGCGGAGCTGGCGGCGTACTGGAGGCGGGTTGCCCCGGGAACGGTGGTGGTCAACGAGTACGGCCCCACGGAGACGGTGGTGGGGTGCATCGTGCACCGCTGGACGGACGCGGGCGGGGGGGCCGGGAGCGTGCCGATCGGGCGGCCGGTCGCGGGGACCCGCGCGTACGTGGTCGGTGCGGGGATTCAGCCGGTGCCCGCCGGGGTGCCGGGGGAGCTGTACCTGGGTGGCGCGCAGGTGGCGCGGGGCTACCTGGGCCGCCCCGGGCTGACCGCCGAGCGCTTCGTCCCCGACCCGTTCGGGGCCGAGCCGGGCGCGCGCCTGTACCGCACCGGGGACCGCGTCCGCTGGCTGGCGTCGGGGGAGATGGAGTACCTGGGCCGGACGGACTTCCAGGTCAAGGTGCGGGGCTTCCGCATCGAGCCGGGCGAGGTGGAGGCCGCCCTGCTGGAGCACCCCGCGGTGCGGGAAGCGCTGGTGACGGCGCGCGAGGACGCGCCCGGACAGCGGCAGCTGGCGGCCTACGTCGTCCCCGCGGACGGGGCGGAGCCGTCCGCGCCGGAGCTGAGGGCCCACCTCCGCGCCCTGCTGCCGGAGCACATGGTGCCGGCGGCGTTCGTGGTGCTGGAAAGGATGCCGCTCACCCCCAACGGCAAGGTGGACCGGCGCGCGCTCCCGGCGCCGGAGCAGGGCGGGGCCCCGGACCGGGCGGAGCCGCGGACGGCGACGGAGGAGGTGGTGGCGGGGATCTGGGCGGACGTCCTGGGCGTGGAGCACGTCGGGGCCGACGACGACTTCTTCGAGCTGGGCGGCCACTCGCTCCTGGTGACCCGGGTCGTCTCGCGGATCCGCCGGGCGCTGGGCGTGGAGGTGCCGCTGCGGGCGCTCTTCGACGCGCGCACGGTGTCCGCGCTGGCCCGGTCGGTCGACGAGCTGCGGAGCGAGGGGAGCCCGGCGGCTCCCCCGGTGGCGCGAGTGCCGCGGGACGGCCCGCTGCCGCTGTCGTTCGCGCAGCAGCGGCTCTGGCTGGTGGACCGGCTGGAGCCGGGGAGCCCCGCCTACAACATGCCCCACGCGCTGCGCATGCGCGGCGGGCTGGACGCCGCGGCCCTGCGGGCGGCCGTCGGGGAGCTGGCGCGCCGCCACGAGTCGCTCCGCACCGTCTTCGAGGAGCGCGGCGGCGTCCCCGTGCAGGTGGTCCGCCCCGCCGCGCCCGCCGCGCTGCCGGCCGTGGACCTGCGCGGGCTGCCGGAGGCGGAGCGCGCGCGCGAGGCCCGGCGGCTGGCGGCGGCGGAGGCCCTGCGGCCGTTCGACCTGGCGCGCGGGCCGCTGCTGCGGAGCACGCTGCTGCGCCTGGGCGGCCGGGACCACGTGCTGCTGTTCACCCTCCACCACGTGGTGAGCGACGGCTGGAGCATGGAGGTGCTGGTGCGGGAGGTCTCCGCCCTGTACGCCGCGTTCAGCCGGGGCGAGCCGTCGCCGCTGCCGGAGCTGCCGGTGCAGTACGCCGACTTCGCCGTATGGCAGCGCGAGTGGCTCTCGGGGGACACCCTTGCCGGGCAGGTCGGCTGGTGGCGGGAGCGCCTGGCGGGCGCGCCGCCGCTGCTGGAGGTTCCCACCGACCGGCCGCGGTCCGCGGGGCAGAGCCCTCGGGCGGCCAGGCACGGCTTCGCGCTCTCCGCGGAGCTGTCGCGGCGGCTGCGGGCGCTCTCGCGGGCGGAGGGGGCCACGCTGTTCATGACCGTGCTCGCCGCCTGGCAGGCGCTGCTGGGCCGCTGGGCGGGGCAGGACGACGTGGTGGTGGGCACTCCCATCGCGGGACGGACGGCCCGCGAGACGGAGGGGGTGATCGGCTTCTTCGTGAACATGCTCGCCCTGCGCGCGGAGCTGGGCGCGGAGACCACCTGGGCCGGGCTGCTGGGCCGGGTGCGCGAGGAGGCGCTGGGGGCGTACGCGCACCAGGACCTCCCCTTCGAGCGCCTGGTGGAGGAGCTGGACGTGGAGCGCAGCCTCGTCCACTCCCCCGTCTTCCAGGCCGTGTTCACCCTGGACCGCCCCGGCGGGCGGGCGGAGCCGCTCCGCCTGGGCGGCCTGGCGCTGGAGCCGTTCGGGAGCGGCGAGGCCGTCGCCAAGTTCGACCTCGACCTGGCGGTCGCCGACGGCGCGGAGTCGCTGGCCGGGTCGCTGGACTACCGGGCGGCGCTGTACGAGCCGGAGACCATGGCGCGCATGGCCGGGCACCTGGAGGCCCTGCTGGAGGCGATGGCGGACGACCCGCGGGCGCGCCTCTCGGAGACCTCGCTGCTGCGCGGAGCCGAGCGCGCCATGGTGCTGGAGGAGTGGAACCACACCTCGGCCGCCCTCCCCGCGGAGCTGGTCCACGAGCGCTTCGCCGCGCAGGCCGCGCGCACGCCCGGCGCGGTCGCGCTGGTCCACGGCGACCGCGCGCTGAGCTACGCCGAGCTGGACCGCGCCGCAAACCGGCTGGCGCACCGGCTGGTCCGGCTGGGCGTGGGGCCGGACGTGCGGGTGGGGATCTGCGTGGAGCGCTCGCCCGAGCTGGTCGTCGGCCTGCTGGGCATCCTCAAGGCCGGCGGCGCCTACGTCCCGCTGGACCCGCAGTACCCGGCCGAGAGGCTGGCCTTCATGCTGGCCGACGCGCACGCGCCGGTGCTGCTCGCGCAGGAGCGCTTCGGCGGCCGCTTCGCGGAGTTCGCGGGCTCCGTGGTGCTGCTGGACCGCGAGGCCGAGCAGCCCGCGGCGGAGGGCGAGGCGCCGCCGCGGTCGGGCGTCACGCCGGAGCACCTGGTCTACGTCATCTACACCTCCGGGTCCACCGGCCGGCCCAAGGGCACCGAGGTGCCCCACCGCGCCGTCGCGGGCTTCTTCCGGGGCGTGGACTACGCCCGCTGGGACGAGACGACCGTCGTCCTCCAGCACTCCTCCGTCTCGTGGGACGCGCTGACGCTGGAGCTGTGGCCGGCGCTGCTCAGCGGGGGCGCCTGCGTGCTGTACCCGGGCGCGGCGTCGGAGCCGGAGCTGCTGGGCGAGCAGGTGCGCGGGCACGGGGTGAACACGCTGTGGCTGACGGCGGCGTACTTCAACCTGATCGTCGACACCACGCCCGGGGTCCTGGCCGGCGTGACCCAGGTGATGACCGGCGGCGAGGCGGTGAGCGCGCCGCACGTGCGGCGCGCGCTGGAGCTGTACCCGGAGCTGCGGCTGGTCAACGGCTACGGTCCCAGCGAGTGTACGGTGTTCGCCACCTGCCAGCCGGTCCCGGCGGGCTTCGGGGGCGCCGCGGTGCCGGTCGGCCGGCCCGTGGGCGACCGGCGCGTCTACCTGCTGGACCGGCACCTGGACGCGGTGCCGCTGGGCGCCGCGGGCGAGGTGTGCATCGGCGGGCCGGCGGTGGCGCGCGGGTACCTGAACCGGGCGGAGCTGACGGCGGCCCGGTTCGTCCCCGACCCGTTCTCGCGGGAGCCGGGGGCACGCCTGTACCGCTCGGGCGACCGGGCGCGCTGGAACCGGGACGGCGTGCTGGAGTTCGTCGGGCGCGTGGACTTCCAGGTCAAGGTGCGCGGCTTCCGCGTGGAGCCGGGCGAGGTGGAGAGCGTGCTGGGCGCTCACCCGCAGGTGCGCCGGGCCGCCGCCGTGGTGCGGGAGGACGGGGGCGAGCGGCGCCTGGTGGCCTACGTCACGCCCGAGCCGGGGCAGACGGTCGCCGGGTCCGGGGTGAAGAGCTGGCTGCGGGAGCGGCTCCCGGAGCACATGGTGCCCTCGGCGGTGGTGGTGCTGGAGGCGCTGCCGCTGACCGCCCACGGCAAGCTGGACCGGCGGGCGCTCCCCGCGCCGGAGTCGTGGGGCGGGGAGGCGGCGTACGTGGCCCCGCGCACGCCGGCGGAGGAGGTCCTGGCGGGGATCTTCGCGGAGGTGCTGGGAGTGGAGCGGGTGGGGGTGGAGGACGGCTTCTTCGATCTGGGAGGCCACTCGCTGCTGGCGACGCAGGCGGCCTCGCGCGCCCGGCAGGCGTTCGGGGTGGAGGTGCCGCTGCGGATGCTCTTCGAGGCGCCCACCGTGGCGGGGCTGGCCGGGCGCATCGAGGCGCTGCGCGCCGACGGGCACGCAGCCGCCCCGGCGCCGATCCGGCGGGTCCCGCGCGACGGTCCTCTGCCGCTGTCCTTCGCGCAGCAGCGGCTGTGGTTCGTCGACCGGCTGGAGCCGGGGAGCCCCGCCTACAACATCCCCGCCGCGATCCGCCTGCGCGGCCGCCTGGACGCGGCGGCCCTGCGGGCGAGCCTGGACGTGCTGGCGCGGCGGCACGAGACGCTGCGCACCACCTTCACCGAGTGCGGCGGCGCGCCCGTGCAGGTGGTCCACCCGCCCGCCCCGGTGCCGCTGCCGACCCTCGACCTGCGCGGGCACCCCGCGCCGGAGGAGGAGGCGCTGCGCCTGGCCCGCGAGGAGGCGCTGCGCCCCTTCGACCTGGCGCGCGGCCCGCTGCTGCGGAGCGCCCTGCTGCGGCTGGGGGACGAGGAGAGCGTGCTGCTCCTCACCTTGCACCACGTGGTCAGCGACGGCTGGAGCACGGACGTGCTGACCCGCGAGCTCTCCGAAGCCTACGCGGCCCTGAGCCGGGGCGGGGAGCCGTCGCTGCCGGAGCTGCCGGTGCAGTACGCCGACTTCGCCGTGTGGCAGCGCGAGCACGTGTCCGGGGAGGTGCTGGAGGCGCAGCTGGCGTACTGGCGGGAGCGCCTGGCCGGGGCGCCGCCCCTCCTGGAGATCCCCACCGACCGCCCGCGCTCCCCCGGAGCCGACGCGCGCGCGGCGGGCCACGCCTTCGTGCTTTCCGCGGAGGCGTCGGAGCGGCTGCGGGCGCTCTCGCGCCGGGAGGGGACGACGCTGTTCATGACCGCGCTGGCCGCCTGGCAGGCCGTGCTGGGCCGCTGGTCGGGACAGGACGACGTGGTGGTGGGCACCCCCGTCGCGGGGCGGACCCGGCGCGAGACCGAGGGGCTGATCGGCTTCTTCGTCAACCTGCTCGCGCTGCGGACGGACCTGGCGGAGGAGACCGCCTGGACGGGGCTGCTGGGCCGGGTGCGCGAGGCGGCGCTGGGCGCCTACGCGCACCAGGACCTCCCCTTCGAGCGCCTGGTGGAGGAGCTGGGCGTGGAGCGCAGCCTCGCCCACGCGCCGGTCTTCCAGGCGACCTTCGCCCTGGACCGGCCCGGCGTGGGCCGGGGGCTCTGGCTGGGCGGGCTGGCGGTGGAGCCGTTCGGGGCGGGGGAAGGGGTGGCCAAGTTCGACCTGGACCTGAGCCTCACGGACGCGGAGGCCGGGCTGGGCGGCACGCTGCTGTACCGGACGGCGCTGTTCGACGCGGGGACCGTGGCGCGGATGGCGGGGCAGGTGGAGCTGGTGCTGGAGAGCCTGGCGGCGGACCCGTCGCGGCGCGTCGGGGACGTGCCGCTGCTGCGGGGGGCCGAGCGCGCGCAGGTGCTGGAGGCGTGGAACGACACCGCGGCCGACTTCCCGCGGGCGACCCTGCACGAGCTGTTCGCCGCGCAGGCGGCCCGGACCCCGGAGGCCCCGGCGGTCCTCTTCGCGGACCAGGCGCTCACCTACGCGGAGCTGCAGCGCCGGGCCGGCCGGCTGGCGAGCCACCTCCGGCGGCTCGGCGTGGGGCCGGAGACGCGGGTGGGCGTGTGCCTGGAGCGCTCGGCCGAGACGGCGACGGCGTTCGTCGCCGTCCTCCGGGCCGGCGGCGCCTACCTGCCGCTGGACCCCGCCTACCCGCCCGAGCGGCTGCGGCACGTGCTCGCCGACTCCGGCGCCGTCGTGGTGCTGACCACCGCGGAGCTGGCCTCGCGGGTGGCGGGGTACGCGGGCGGCCTGGTGCTCCTGGACCAGGAGCGGGAGGCGCTCGCCGGGGAGCCCGACACCCCGCCGGAGAGCGGGGCGGGCCCGCAGAACGCGGCGTACGTCATCTACACCTCCGGCTCCACGGGCACGCCCAAGGGCGTGGTGGTGCCCCACCTGGGGCTCTGCAACGTGGCCCGGGCCCAGGCGCGCGGCCTGGGCATCGCCCCGGGCGACCGCGTCCTCCAGTTCGCCTCCGCCAGCTTCGACGCCTCGGTGTTCGAGATGGTCATGGCGCTGGCGTGCGGCGGGGTCCTGTGCGTGGGGACCCGGGAGGAGCTGGCTCCGGGGCCGGACCTGCTCCGCTTCCTGCGCGACCGCGGCGTCAACGCCGCCACGCTCCCCCCCGCCGCCCTCGCCGCCCTGCCGCGCGAGGAGCTTCCCGCGCTGCGCGTGCTGATGACCGCCGGCGAGGCGCTCCCGGCCGAGCTGGCGGACCGCTGGGCGCCGGGCCGGAGCCTGTGGAACCTGTACGGCCCCACCGAGGCCACCATCTGGTCCACCTCGGGCCTCTGCCGCGCGGGGGCGGGCCGCCCGTCCATCGGGCGCCCCGTCGCGAACACGGCCGCCTACGTGCTGGACGCCGGGCTGGCCCCGGTGCCCCCCGGCGTCCCGGGCGAGCTGTACGTGGGCGGCGCCGGGGTGGCGCGGGGCTACCTGGGCCGGGCCGGCCTCACGGCCGAGAAGTTCGTCCCCGACCCGTTCGGGCGGGAGCCCGGGGCGCGCCTGTACCGCACGGGCGACCGGGCGCGCTGGCTCCCCGCGGGAGAGCTGGAGTTCCTGGGCCGGGCCGACCACCAGGTCAAGCTGCGGGGCTTCCGCATCGAGCTGGGCGAGGTGGAGGCCGCGCTGGGGGCCCATCCCGGGGTGCGCGAGGCGGTGGTGCTGGCGCGGGAGGACGCGCCGGGAGACCGCCGCCTGGTGGGGTACGTGGCGCCGGAGGACGGGGCCGAACTCGTCCCCGCCGGGCTGCGGAGCTGGCTGAGGGAGCGGCTCCCGGAGCACATGGTGCCGTCGGCGTTCGTGCAGCTGGAGCGGGTCCCCCTCACGCCCAGCGGCAAGCCGGACCGGCGGGCGCTCCCCGCGCCGGAGTCGTGGGACGGGGGGGCCGCGTACGTGGCGCCGCGCACGCCGGCGGAGGAGGTGCTGGCGGGGATCTTCGCGGAGGTGCTGCGCCTGGAGCGGGTGGGGGTGGACGACGGCTTCTTCGAGCGGGGAGGCCACTCCCTGCTGGCGACGCAGGCGGCCTCGCGCGCCCGGCAGGCGTTCGGGGTGGAGGTGCCGCTGCGGCTGCTCTTCGAGGCGCCCACCGTGGCGGCGCTGGCCGGGCGCATCGAGGCGCTGCGCGGCAGCGGCGCGGCGCCGGCGCCGCCCGTCCGGCGGGTCCCGCGCGACGTTCCGCCGCCGCTCTCCTTCGCGCAGCAGCGGCTCTGGCTGCTGGACCGGCTGGAGCCGGGGAGCCCCGCCTACAACATCCCCGCCGCGATCCGCCTGCGCGGCCGCCTGGACGCGGCGGCCCTGCGGGCGAGCCTGGACGTGCTGGCGCGGCGGCACGAGACGCTGCGCACCACCTTCGCCGAGTGCGGCGGCGCGCCCGTGCAGGTGGTCCACCCGCCCGCGCCGGTGCCGCTGCCGACCCTCGACCTGCGCGCGCACCCGGCGCCGGAGGAGGAGGCGCTGCGCCTGGCCCGCGAGGAGGCGCTGCGGCCGTTCGACCTGGCGCGCGGCCCGCTGCTGCGGAGCACCCTGCTGCGCCTGGGGGACGAGGAGAGCGTGCTGCTCTTCACGCTCCACCACGCCGTCAGCGACGGCTGGAGCACGGAGGTGCTGACCCGCGAGCTCTCCGAAGCCTACGCGGCCCTGAGCCGGGGCGGGGAGCCGTCGCTGCCCGAGCTGCCGGTGCAGTACGCCGACTTCGCCGTGTGGCAGCGGAGCTGGCTGAGCGGCGCGACCCTGGAGGCGCAGCTGGCGTACTGGCGGGAGCGCCTGGCCGGGGCCCCGCCGCTCCTGGAGATCCCCACGGACCGCCCGCGCTCCGCGGAAGCGGACGCGCGCGCGGCGAGCCACCCCCTGGTGCTCTCCGGGGAGGCGTGGGAGCGGCTGCGGGCGCTCTCGCGCCGCGAGGGGACCACGCCGTTCATGACCGCCCTGGCCGCCTGGCAGATGGTGCTGGGCCGCTGGTCGGGGCAGGACGACGTGGTGGTGGGGAGCCCCATCGCGGGGCGGACCCGGCGCGAGACGGAGGGGCTGATCGGCTTCTTCGTCAACCTGCTCGCGTTGCGCGCCGACCTGTCGGACGACCCCGCCTGGACCGCGCTGCTGGGGCGGGTGCGGGAGGCGGCGCTGGGGGCGTACGACCACCAGGACCTCCCCTTCGAGCGCCTGGTGGAGGAGCTGGCGACCGAGCGCAGCCTCACCCACTCGCCGGTCTTCCAGGTCACCTTCGCCCTGGACCGGGCCGGCGCGGGCCGGGGGCTCTCGCTCGGCGGGCTCGCCGTGGAGCCGTTCGGGGCGGGGGAGGCGGCGGCCAAGTTCGACCTGGACCTGAGCCTCACGGACACGGACGCCGGGCTGGGCGGCACGCTGCTGTACCGCAGGGCGCTGTTCGACCCGGGGACCATCGCGCGGATGGCGGGGCACGTGGAGCTGGTCCTGGAGAGCATGGCGGCGGACCCGTCGCGCCGCATCGGGGACGTGCCGCTGCTGCGGGCGGCCGAGCGCGCGCAGGTGCTGGAGTCGTGGAACGCCACCGCGGCGGAGTACCCGCGGGCGACCCTGCACGAGCTGTTCGCCGCGCAGGCGGCGCGCACGCCGGACGCCGTCGCGGTCGTCTCTGAAGGGGACTCGCTCACCTACGCCGAGCTGGCGCGCAGGACCGGCCTGCTCGCCCGCCACCTGCGGCGCCGCGGCGTCGGCCCCGAGGCGCGCGTGGGCGTGTGCGCCGAGCGCTCCCCCGAGCTGGTGGTCGCGCTGCTGGCGACGCTGGAGGCCGGCGGCGCCTACGTGCCCGTGGACCCCTCGCACCCCGCCGAGCGGATCGAGTACGTGCTGGCGGACGCCGCCGTGTCGGTGCTGCTGACGCAGGCGCGGCACCTGGAGCGCCTCCCCGCGCACGGGGCCCGGGTCGTCCTCCTGGACGGCGGCCCGGAGTGGATGGCCGCCGGCGCGGGCGACGAGGGGCCGATCCCGGCGGGCGATCCCCCCGGCCTGGCGTACGTGATCTACACCTCCGGCTCCACGGGCCGCCCCAAGGGCGCGATGAACGAGCACCGGGGGATCGTCAACCGGCTGCTGTGGATGCAGGAGGCGTACGCGCTGGACGCCTCCGACGTGGTGCTGCAGAAGACCCCCTTCGGCTTCGACGTCTCGGTGTGGGAGTTCTTCTGGCCGCTGACCACCGGCGCCCGGCTGGTGCTGGCGCCGCCGGAGGAGCACCGCGACGCGCTCGCCGTGGCCGGGCTGGTCGAGCGGGAGCGGGTGACCACCCTCCACTTCGTCCCCCCGATGCTGCAGGCCTTTTTGGACGCCGGCGGGGCGGGCCGCTGCGGCAGCGTGCGGCGGGTGGTGTGCAGCGGCGAGGCGCTCCCCCCCGAGCTCGCGGAGCGCTTCCGGGCGGAAGTGCCGTGGGCGGAGCTCCACAACCTGTACGGCCCCACGGAGGCGGCCGTGGACGTCACGTACCACGCGTGCCGGCCGGGCGAGCCGACGGTGCCGATCGGCCGGCCGGTGGCGAACACGCGCGTCTACGTGCTGGACGCCGGGCTCAACCCCTCGCCGGTGCGGGTCCCGGGGGAGCTGTACATCGGCGGGGTGCAGGTGGGGCGGGGCTACCTGGGCCGCCCGGAGCTGACGGCCGAGAGGTTCGTCCCCGACCCCTTCGGGGAGCCCGGAGGGCGCCTGTACCGCACGGGGGACCGCGCGGCGTGGAGGGAGGACGGCGAGGTGGAGTACCTGGGGCGCGTGGACTTCCAGGTCAAGGTGCGCGGCTTCCGCATCGAGCCGGGCGAGATCGAGGCGGCCCTGCGCGCGCACCCCGCGGTGCGCGAAGCGGTGGTGGTGGCGCGGGAGGACGCGCCGGGCGAGCGGCGGCTGGTGGCGTACGGGGTGGTGGAGGAGGGGGTGGAGACCTCCGTCGCCGAGCTGCGCGCCCACCTCGCCGCGCGGCTCCCGGAGCACATGGTGCCGGCGGCGTACGTGGTCCTCCCGGCGCTCCCGCTGAGCGCCAACGGCAAGGTGGACCGCCGGGCGCTGCCGGCGCCGGAGCACGCGGCGGAGACGGAGTACGTGGCCCCGCGGACGGTGGTCGAGGAGCTGCTCTGCTCGATCTGGGCGGAGCTGCTCGGGGCGGAGCGGGTGGGGGTACACGACAACTTCTTCGCGCTGGGCGGGCACTCGCTCCTGGCGACGAAGATGGCCTCCCGCGCCCGGGAGTCGTTCGGGGTGGAGGTGCCGCTCAGGGAGCTGTTCAGGATGCCCACCGTCGCCGCGCTGGCCGAGGCGGTGGAGGACCAGATGCTCCTGGGCCTGGACGACGCGGAGGTCGAGCAGGGGCTGAGCTAGCCGGGAGCCGTGATCGCGGGGCGGTCCCCGGTCCGAGTCATACACAACACCTACGTGAAGCGCTGCGATGAGCGACGAGAGAGCTGGCGGAGCACCCGGGCTGAGGGGCCGACTGTCCCACGAGCAGAGGCAGAAGCTCCTGCAGGGGATCCTGGTGAAGAGGGCCGCCACGGCGGCCGAGGAGAGGATCCCGCGCCGGGAGCAGGACGGGCCGCCGCCGCTCTCGTTCGCGCAGCAGCGGCTGTGGGTGGCGCACCGGGTCGAGCCGGGGAGCGCCGCCTACAACATGTCCTCGCCGCTGCGCCTGCGCGGCGCCCTGGACCGGGTGGCGCTGCGGCGCAGCCTGGATGCGCTGGTGGAGCGGCACGAGACGCTGCGCACCACGTTCGGGGAGCGCGACGGCGAGCCGGTGCAGCTCATCCACCCGCCGGCGCCGGGGGCGCTGCGGATGGTGGACCTGAGCGGCCTGCCGGAAGGGGCGCGGGAGCCGGAGGCCCTGCGGCTCGCCGAAGCCGAGGCGCTGCGGCCGTTCGACCTGGCGCGCGGCCCCCTGCTGCGGAGCGTCCTGCTGCGGCTCGCGGGGGACGACCACGTGCTGTGCTTCACGCTCCACCACGTCGTGAGCGACGCGTGGAGCACGGAGGTGCTGGTGCGCGAGGTCTCCGTGCTCTACGGCGCCTTCAGCCGGGGCGGGCCGTCGCCGCTGCCGGAGCTGCCCATCCAGTACGCCGACTACGCCGTGTGGCAGCGCGGCCGGCTCGTCGGCGAGGCGCTGGAGGCGCAGATCGGCTACTGGAAGGAGCGCCTGGCCGGGGCCCCGCCGCTGCTGGAGATCCCCACGGACCGGCCGCGCGCCGCGGGGCAGGACACCAGCACCGGCCTGCACGCCTTCGCCCTGTCCGCGGAGACCTCTCGGGCGCTGGAGGCGCTCTCGCGCCGCGAGGAGACCACGCTGTTCATGACCGTGCTGGCCGCCTGGCTCGCCGTGCTGGGCCGCTGGTCGGGGCAGGACGACGTGGTCGTCGGCAGCGCCAACGCGGGGCGCACCCGGCAGGAGACCGAGGGCCTCATCGGCTTCTTCGTCAACATGCTGGTGCTGCGCGGCGACCTTTCCGGCGACCCCACCTGGCGGGAGCTGCTGGCCCGGGTGCGCGAGACCGTGCTGGGCGCGCACGCGCACCAGGAGCTCCCCTTCGAGCGCATCGCGGACGAGCTGGGGGTGGAGCGCAGCCCCACGCACTCGCCGCTCTTCCAGGCCATCTTCAACCTGGGCCGGTCGGCCGGGGGCGAGGGGCGGCTGGAGCTGGGCGGGCTGGAGCTGGAGCCGTTCGGGGGAGACACGGCCGGCGGCAAGTTCGACCTGAGCCTGATCGTCAGCGAGACGGCGTCGGGGCTGAACGGCGTGCTGCTCTACCGCAGGGCGCTGTTCGGGGCGGAAGCCATGGCGCGCATGGCGGGGCACGTGCAGGTGATGCTGGAGGCCATGCTGGCCGCGCCCGGGCGGCGGCTCTCGGAGGTGTCGCTGCTGGCGGGCGCCGAGCGCGCGCAGGTGCTGGAGGCGTGGAACGACACCGCGGCGGAGTTCCCGGACGCCCCGGTCCACGAGCTGTTCGCCGCGCAGGCGGCGCGCACCCCGGACGCCCCCGCGCTGGTCTTCGAGGACCGGACGCTCACCTACGGCGAGCTGGACCGCGCCGCCGGCCGGCTGGCCGGCCGGCTCCCGGGGCTCGGCGTGGGCCCCGAGGCGCGCGTCGCGGTGCTCCTCGAGCCCTCCGCCGCCTTCGTGGTCGCCCTCCTCGCCGTCCTCAAGGCGGGAGCCGCCTACCTCCCGCTCGATCCCGCCACCCCCCCGGAGCGCCTGGCCTGGGTCCTGGAGGACGCGGACGCCGCGGCGGTGATCACCCGCGACGGCTCCCACCCCGCCCCGGGGCGGACCCGGGCCGCGGCCGTGGCCGTCGAGGCGGACGCGGAGGAGCCCGCCGGCGCGCCCCCGGCCGCGACCCGGCCGGAGAACGCGGCGTACCTGATCTACACCTCCGGGTCCACCGGCCAGCCCAAGGGCGTGGTCGTGGAGCACCGCCAGCTCGCCAACTACGTCCGGGCCGCCGCCGAGCGCCTCGGGCTGGTCCCGGGGATGAGCCACGCGCTGGTCTCCACCGTGGCGGCCGACCTGGGGAACACGGTGCTCTTCCCGTCCCTCTGCACCGGGGGCACGCTGCACGTGGTCCCGCGCGACACGGCCACCTCCGGGGAGCGCTTCGCCGACTACGTCCGGGGGCGGGAGATCGACATCGTCAAGATCGTGCCTTCGCACCTGGCGGCGCTGCTGGGCGCGGGGGGCCCGGGGGTGCTGCCGCGGCGGCTCCTGGTGCTGGGGGGCGAGGCCTCGCGGAGCGCCTGGGTGGACGAGCTGCGCGCGCAGGCGCCGGGGCTCGCGGTGGTCAACCACTACGGGCCCACGGAAACCACGGTCGGGGTCCTGACCCACGCGGTCGCGCGGGGCGGGGAGGGGGGCGGCACCGTGCCGCTGGGGCGCCCGCTGGCGAACACGCGCGTATACGTGCTGGACCGGCTGGGGCAGCCGGTGCCGCTCGGCGCGCCGGGCGAGCTGCACGTGGGCGGCGCGCAGGTGGCGCGCGGCTACGCCGGGCGGCCGGAGCAGACGGCCGAGCGCTTCGTCCCGGACCCCTTCGGGCCCGGGGCGGGGGGACGGCTGTACCGCACCGGCGACCGGGTGCGGTGGCTCCCCTCCGGGGAGATGGAGTTCCTGGGGCGCGTGGACGCCCAGGTCAAGGTGCGCGGCTTCCGCGTGGAGCCGGGCGAGGTGGAGGCCGCGCTGACGAGCCACCTCGCGGTCGGCGAGGCCGCCGTGCTCCTGCGGGAGGACGTGGAGGGGCAGCCGCGCCTGGTGGCCTACGTGGTCCCCGCGGGCGGGGCGGACGTCGGGGCGGCGATGCTCCAGGAGCACCTCGGGGAGCGGCTCCCCGAGTACATGGTGCCGGCGGCGTTCGTGCTGCTGGAGCGGCTGCCGCTCACCCCCAACGGCAAGCTGGACCGGCGCGCCCTCCCGGCGCCCGAGGAGACGGACAGGTACGTGGCGCCGCGCACGCCCGCCGAGGAGGTGCTGGCCGGGATCTGGGCGGAGGTGCTGGGGACCGAGCGCGTGGGGGTGGACGCGAGCTTCTTCGAACTGGGCGGGGACTCCCTGATGGGGGTCCGGATGGTCTCGCGCGTGAGGAAGGCGCTCGGGGTCAAGCTGCAGATGAAGGTGCTGTTCGAGGCGAACACGGTGGCCGCCCTGGCCACGCTGGTCGAGGGGCTGCGCGGGGGCGCCGCCGCGGCTCCCCCCGTCGAGCGCGTCCCCCGCGACCGGCCGCTCCCGCTCTCCTTCGCGCAGCGGCGGCTCTGGCTGGTGGACCGGATGGAGCCGGGGAGCCCCGCCTACAACATCCCCTACGCGCTGCGGCTGCGCGGCGCGCTGGACGCGGACGCCCTGCGCTGGAGCCTGGAGGCGCTGGTGGAGCGCCACGAGCCGCTGCGCACCGTGTTCGCGGAGCACGCCGGGGAGCCGGTGCAGGTGATCCGGGCCGGGGCGCCGCCGGCCTTCGAGGTCCTGGACCTGTCCGGCGTGCCCGACGCGGAGGGCGAGGCGCGCCGCCTGGCCGAGGAGGAGGCGCTGCGCCCGTTCGACCTGGAGCGCGGGCCCCTGCTGCGGACCACGCTGCTGCGCCTGGGCGCGGACGACCACGTGCTCCTCTTCACCGTTCACCACATCGTCAGCGACGGGTGGAGCCGCGACCTGCTGGTGCGGGACCTGACGGCGCTGTACGCCGCCCGCGGCCGCGGCGGGGACGCCGGCCTCCCCCCGCTGCCGGTGCAGTACGCCGACTTCGCGGCCTGGCAGCGGGCCCGGCTGGACGGCGGGGGGATGGAGGAGCAGGTGGCGTGGTGGAAGGCCGCGCTGGCGGGAGCGCCCCCGCTCCTGGAGGTCCCCACCGACCGCCCCCGCGCCGCGGGGCAGGACGCCCGGAGCGGGAGCCACGACTTCGCGCTCTCGGCGGAGCTGTCGGCGGGGCTGCGGGCGCTGGCCCGCCGCGAGGGGGCCACCCTGTTCATGACCGTGCTGGCCGGGTGGCAGGCGCTGCTCGGGCGCTGGGCAGGGCAGGAGGACGTGGTGGTGGGCACCCCGGTGGCGGGACGCACCCGGACGGAGCTGGAGGGGCTGGTCGGCTTCTTCGTGAACATGCTCCCCATGCGCCTGCAGCTGGACGGGAGCCCCACCTTCGCCGCGCTCCTGGGGCGCGCGCGGGAGGGGGCGCTGGCGGCGTACGACCGGCAGGAGGTCCAGTTCGAGCGCCTGGTGGACGAGCTCGCGACCGGGCGCAGCCTGGCGCACTCGCCGGTCTTCCAGGTCATCTTCTCCCTGGACCGCGCCGCGGGCGCGGCCGGGCAGAGGCTGTCGTTCGGCGACGTGCGCCCGGAGCCGTTCGGGGGCGGGGAGCTCGTCTCCAAGTACGACCTCAAGCTCGCCGCCCGGGACGCCGAGGCCGGGCTGGCGGGCTCGCTGGTGTACCGCACGGCGCTCTTCGACGCGGCGACCGCGGCCCGGATGGCGGGGCACCTGGAGGTGCTGCTGGAAGCCATGGCGGCCGACCCGGCGCGCCGCGCCGCCGAGGTGCCGCTGCTGCGAGCGGAGGAGCGGGCGCAGGTGCTGGAGGGGTGGAACGCGACCGCCGCGGAGTTCCCGGACGCCCCGGTCCACGAGCGGATCGCGGCGCAGGCGGCGCGGACCCCGGACGCCGCCGCGGTGCTCGCCGGCGCGGAGACGCTGACCTACGCCGAGCTGGAGCGCCGGGCCAACCGGCTGGCCCACCACCTCGCCGCGCTCGGGGCCCGGCCGGACACGCGCGTGGCCTTCCTCCTGGAGCGCGGCGCGGCCACGGTCGTCGCCGTGCTCGCCGTCCTCAAGTCCGGCGCGGCGTACGTGGCGCTGGACCCCGCCTCCCCGGACGAGCGGCTCCGCCTGGTTCTGGAGGACTCGGCCGCCGCGCTGGTCGTGTCCGGCGGCGCGCTCGCGGACCGCGTCGCCGGCTCCGGGGCGAGAGTGGTGCGGCTGGACGCCGACGCCGAGGCGATCGCCGCCCGTCCCGAGACGGCCCCGGAGGTCCCCGTCGCCCCGGAGAACCTGGCGTACGTCATCTACACCTCCGGCTCCACGGGGACGCCCAAGGGCGTGCTCCTGGAGCACCGCGGGCTCTCCAACTACCTGGCCTGGTTCGACCGCGCGGTGCTCGGCGCGGACGGCTTCGCGCTGCCGCTGGTGTCGCGGCTCAGCTTCGACGCGCACGTGCGCCAGCTCTTCCCGCCGCTGCTGCGCGGCGAGGCGGTGTGGACCCTCCCCGAGGAGACCGTGGGCGACCCGGCGGCGCTGCTCGCGGCGCTCGCCACGCGCGAGCGGGTCTCCTTCGGCGGGGTGCCGTCGCTGTGGAGCGCCATGCTGGACCTGGTCCGCTCCGGCGGGTCCCCCCGGCCGGAGGGGCTGGTGGCGGTGCTGCTGGGCGGCGAGGCGCTCCCGCCGGAGCTGGCGGAGCGGACGTTCGAGACCTTCCCGGACGTGGCGCTGTGGAACCACTACGGGCCCACCGAGGCCACGGTCAACACCAGCGTGGCGCGGGTGCGCCCGGGGGGGCGGGTCACCATCGGGCGGCCCGTGGCCAACGTGCGCGTCTACCTGCTGGACGGGCGGGGGAGCCCGGTCCCGGTGGGCGTGCCCGGGGAGCTGTACGTGGGCGGGGCGGGGGTCTCGCGCGGCTACCTGGGGCAGCCGGGGCTGACGGCTGAAAGGTACCTGCCGGACCCGTTCTCCGCGGAGCCGGGGGCGCGGGTGTACCGCTCGGGCGACCGGGCGCGCTGGCTGCCGGAGGGGGAGCTGGAGTACGCCGGGCGCACCGACGACCAGGTCAAGGTGCGCGGCTTCCGCGTCGAGCCGGGCGAGATCGAGGCCGTCCTGGAGCGGCACCCGGAGGTGCGCTCCGCCGCCGTGGTCGTCCGCGACGACCGCCTGGTGGCCTACTTCGTGGCGGAGGGCGGAGCCTCGCCCTCCGTGGCCGCGGTGCGGGAGCACCTGGCGGCGCGGCTCCCGGAGTACATGGTCCCCGCCGCGCTGGTGGCGCTGGAGTCCATGCCGCTGGGGGCCACCGGCAAGACGGACCGCGGCGCCCTCCCGGCCCCGGAGCCGGCCGCGCCGGCGGAGGGCGCGGCCCCGCGGACCGCCACGGAGGAGGTGCTGGCCGCGCTCTACGCCGACGTGCTCGGCGTGGAGGCGCCGGGCGCGGACGGGAGCTTCTTCGAGCTGGGCGGGCACTCGCTGCTGGCCACGCGGCTGGTGTCCCGCGTCCGCGAGGCCTTCGCGGTGGAGCTGCCGCTGCGCGCCGTCTTCGAGGCCCCCACCGTGTCCGGGCTGGCCGGGAGGATCGACGCGCTCCGGCTCGCCGGGGCCCCCGTCCTCCCGCCGGTCGAGCGGGTCCCGCGGGACGGGCCGCTCCCGGTGTCGTTCGCGCAGCAGCGCCTGTGGCTGGTGGACCGGCTGGAGCCGGGGAGCCCGGCCTACAACATCCCGTACGCGCTGCGGCTGCGCGGCGCGCTGGACGTGGACGCCCTGCGGCGGAGCCTGGACGCGCTGGTGCGGCGGCACGAGACGCTGCGCACCACGCTGGAGGAGCGCGGCGGCGTGCCCGTGCAGGTGATCCACCCGCCGGCCCCCGGCGCGCTGGAGGTGGTCCGGGTCTCCGGCGAGGCGGAGGCGGCGCGCCTGGCGGCGGAGGAGGCGGCGCGCCCCTTCGACCTGGCGGCGGGCCCGCTGCTGCGCTGCACGCTGCTGCGCCTGGCCGCCGACGACCACGTCGTCTGCTTCACCCTGCACCACGTGGTCAGCGACGCGTGGAGCAGCGCGGTGCTGGTCCGCGAGCTGTCGGCGCTCTACGGGGCCTTCAGCCGCGGCGAGGAGGCGTCGCTCCCCGAGCTGCCGGTGCAGTACGCGGACTACGCCGCCTGGCAGCGCGCCTGGCTGACGGGCGAGGTGCTGGAGGCGCAGGTGGGGTGGTGGAAGGAGCGCCTGGCGGGCGCGCCCCCGCTGCTGGAGCTGCCCACGGACCGGCCCCGCGCCCCGGGGCAGGACGCCGCGGCGGGGACCCACGCGTTCGCGCTGTCGCCGGAGCTGTCGGCGGGGCTGCGGGCGCTGGCGCGGCGGGAGGGGGCCACGCTGTTCATGACCGTGCTCGCCGGGTGGCAGGCGCTGCTGGGCCGCTGGTCGGGGCAGGACGACGTGACCGTGGGGACGCCGGTGGCGGGGCGGACGCGGCGCGAGCTGGAGGGGCTGATCGGCTTCTTCGTCAACATGCTGGTGCTGCGCGCCGACCTGGGCGGGGGCGCGACGTGGAGCGAGCTGCTGGGGCGGGTGCGGGAGGGGGCGCTGGGGGCGTACGCGCACCAGGACCTCCCCTTCGAGCGCCTGGTGGAGGAGGCCGCGACGCAGCGCAGCCTCACGCACACGCCGCTCTTCCAGGCGACCTTCGCCCTGGACCGGGCGGGGGGCGGGCGCGGCGGCCTCCGGCTGGGCGACGTGGCGATGGAAGGGTTCGGAGGGGGCGGACGCGCCGCCCAGTTCGACCTGGACCTCACCCTGCTGGACGCGGAGGACGCGCTGCACGGCGCCATCCGCTACCGCGCGGCGCTCTTCGACCCGGCCACCGCCGCGCGGCTGGCCGGGGACCTGGAGACGCTGCTCGCCGCCATGGCGGCCGCGCCGGAGGGGCGCGTCGCCGGGGTGCCGCTGCTCCCCGCCGCCGAGCGGGAGCAGTCCCTGGCCGCCGGCCGGGGCGAGCCGCGCCCCTTCGACCGCGGCGCGCTCGTTCACGAGCTGGTCGCCGCGCGCGCGGCGGCGTACCCGGAGCTCCCCGCCGTGGCCTGCGGCGGCCGGGTCCTGGGCTACGGCGAGCTGGAGGCCCGGGCCGGGCGCCTGGCCGCGCGGCTGAGGTCGCGCGGCGTGGGGCCGG
>JBFMFL010000299.1:0-8706 GCA_040752145.1 Gemmatimonadota bacterium | reverse complement strand
CCGGGGCGCCGGGCCCCCAGCAGGAGGGCCGCCGCCAGGGCGGGGACGAGCACGATCCCGATGCTCCGGGTCGCCACGGCGGCCGCCGTGGACGCCAGGGCGGCCGCCCCCCAGACCGCGCGCTCCCGGCGAGTCTGGTCGGTCGCCGCGGCGCGCTCCGCTAGGGCGAGCGCCAGCATGCAGAAGAAGGTGAAGGGGAGGTCGGGGAGGAGGTCGTCGCGGAAGGTCCAGACGAACGGGTGCAGCCCGGCCAGCAGCACCACGGCGGGCGCGGCGGGCCCCGGCAGCTCCCGGCGGGCGAGGTGCGCCAGCAGGAGGAGCGTCCCCGCCAGGCCCAGCACCACCACCCCCTTGAGCGCGCGGAAGTCCAGCCCCGCCACGGCGTACACCGGCGCGAGCAGGAGTGGAAAGCCGGGCGGGTAGCGCTGCGGGCTGAACCAGGGGTTGAGCGGGCTCGGCAGGAACCCGGTGTCGGCGTAGGGGCGGCCCTCCACCAGGCTGCGCGCGTGGAGCAGGTACAGCGCCCAGTCGTCGCCGTAGGTGGGGCCCGGCCCGTCGCCCAGCATCGCGAGGTGGACCAGGCCGAGCAGCAGCGCCAGGCCCGGCGCCGCCCACCGGGCCGCGCGGCGGCGGGGGTGCTGCGTGGCCTGGGGCGCGGAAGGCATGCGGCGGATGGACCGGGCAGGAGGGTGGACGGGAGCGCTCCGATGGAACTCCAAGGATCGGTCCGCGGGCGGCCGGCGGCAAGCGCGCGGGGGGAAGGCACCCTTCGCACCCCGGCGGTGTATGCGTCGGGTCCGTGCGCCGGACGTTCCGGCGCGGGCCCGGCACCGCCTCCGCAAAGCAGATGAAGCACGACCCCACCGAGCAGCAGGACCAGAGCGCGTACTACGCCGAGGAGCGCGGCGTGGGCGCGCGCGCCGGCGTGTTCCTCCTGGAGGGCCGCTACCACGTGGCCAACCACCGCTCCCGCGCCGAGCGCCGCCTCCTGGACGGGGGCGCCCTGCTCGTCGCCACCCTGGTGTTCGAGCCCGCCGAGGCCCGCCGCGCCGTGTCCGGCGGGGCGGGAAGGCCGTACGCCTTTTCCGCGCCGCCCGCCCCCGCGCTGGCCCCGCTGCGCCCCGCGCAGGCGGTGTTCGCGCTGGGCTCCCGCCCCAGCCCCAACTGACCGGGAGGGCGCTTCCGGCCTGCGCGCCGGAGGCGCCCGTACTTGACGGAACCGGCGTCCGCGTGCAGCTTCTACGGCTGCTCCCACGGACCCACCCCGTTCGCCCCGGCGTCCCGGCATGCCCCGTCTCCTCCCGCTGCTCCTGCTCCAGCTCCTCCTGCTCCAGCCGCGCGCGGCTGCGGCGGAAGCGCCGGCGTACGGGTACACGGAGCTCGCGGCGCCCGCGGCCTGCGCCGCGCCGGAGGCGCCGCGGCAGCAGCTGCTCCCGTCGGACGGGCTGGTGCCGGGCGCGTCCATGCACTCCCCGGGCGACCGCTCCGACCTCGTCCCGCCGGAGACCGCGCCCCGCCCCGGGCCGCGCTTCCGCGCCCCGCGGGCCCCGCTCGCCGCCCGCGCCCCCGCGGGATCCCACGCCGGCCCGTGCTCGCCCCACTGCGAGCGCCTCCCCTACGACGCGACCGCCCCGCCCCTGTCGTAGCGTCCGCCATTCCCGAATGAAATGATGCGCAGTCGGCCCGGGCCGGCCCGCGCGCGCGGACCCGCTCCGCGCCCGCCCGCCGCCGCGCGCCGGCGTGCCAGGCTCCCCAGGCGGCGGCCCGGCAGGCCCGTGCCTGCCCGGCGCCCGTGCAACGCGCCGCGCCTCGCGGCCACCGCGACCGGCCCCAGGCCGGCGGCGCGCAACCTCCACCACTCCAGAGGGACGTTTTGAACCTTTTCGCACGGAAGTCCATCGACGAGCTGCAGTCCGACGCGTTCGCGGAGGGCGAGCACGCTCTGAAGCGGGAACTCGGCCCGCTGAACCTGATCTCCCTCGGGATCGGCGCGATCATCGGCACCGGCATCTTCGTGCTCACCGGCACCGCGGCGGCGCAGCACGCCGGCCCCGGCATCGTGCTGGCGTTCGTCCTGGCCGGGCTCGGCTGCGTGTTCGCGGGGCTCTGCTACGCCGAGTTCGCCGCCATGATCCCCATCGCGGGGTCGGCCTACACCTACGGCTACGCCACCCTGGGCGAGCTGATGGCGTGGATCATCGGGTGGGACCTGATCCTGGAGTACCTGTTCGGCGCGGCGACGGTGGCGGCGGGGTGGTCGGGATACGTGAACTCGTTCCTGCAGGACGTCGGCATCCACATCCCGCCCGCCTTCACCAACGCGCCCGGCGCGCTGGTGCAGCCCCCCGGGTCGGAGACGTGGGTGCGCCGCACGGAGGAGCTGGCGACCTCGCTCGCGAAGCAGGGGATCAACATCGACACCCTCCCGCAGGCGAACGGCGTGTTCAACGTCATCGCGGCGCTGGGGATCCTGGTGGTGACGGTCCTGCTGGTGGTGGGCATCAAGGAGTCGGCGCGGTTCAACAACCTGGCGGTGGCGATCAAGCTGGGTGTGGTGGGCCTGTTCATCGTGGGCGGCGGCTACTACGTGCTCGCCAACTGGGACCAGTCGGTGGCGAACTGGACTCCGTTCATCCCGGCGAGCACGGGGCCGCGCACCTTCGGGCTGGACGGCATCGTGGCCGCCGCGGGGGTGATCTTCTTCGCCTACATCGGGTTCGACGCGGTGTCCACCACCGCGCAGGAGGCGCGCAACCCGCAGCGCGACATGCCCATCGGCATCCTGGGCTCGCTGGTCGTCTGCACCCTGCTGTACATCCTGGTGTCCGGCATCATGACGGGCATCGTGGAGTACCCGCGCCTCAACGTCGCCGAGCCCATCGCGGTGGCCATCGAGGCCACCGGGTACGGCGGGATGGCGGCGCTCATCAAGATCGGCGCGATCGCGGGCCTCTCGTCGGTGATGCTGGTGATGCTCATGGCCCAGCCGCGCATCTTCTACACCATGTCGCGCGACGGGCTGCTCCCGCCGCTGTTCAGCCGCCTTCACCCGCGCTTCCGCACGCCGCACGTCTCCAGCGCCATGACGGGCACCGTGTGCGCGCTGCTGGCCGGGTTCTACGACGTGTCCACGCTGGGCCACCTGGTGTCCATCGGCACGCTGCTGGCCTTCGCCATCGTCTGTGGCGGGGTGTGGTACCTGCGGGTCAAGGAGCCCCACCGCCCGCGCCCGTTCCGCACGCCGTTCGTGCCGCTGGTCCCCATCCTGGGGATCCTGGTGTGCCTGTTCCTGATGTCGCGCCTCCCGGTGGAGGCGTGGGAGCGGCTGATCGGGTGGCTGGCGCTGGGGCTGGCGATCTACTTCCTTTACGGGCGCAAGCACAGCGTGGTGCAGCGCACCGGGCACGAGGCGCACGGCACCCTGCAGGAGCCGCCGCGCCCCACGTACACGCACGACAAGTAGGCTCCTGGCCGTCCCGGGACCCTCCCGGGACGGCCGCTCCGTGAGCGGGCGGACGCCCCCCTCGCCGGCCCGGCCGGGCGGGCGTCGCCGCATTCCGACCACCTCCGTCCGCAGTCATGCAACCGATCGTCTATCTGGCCCCCGCGCTGGGCGTCCTCGCCCTGCTCTACACGGCGTACCGCTCGGCCTGGGTCGCGCGCCAGGACCCCGGCAACGAGCGGATGACCGGGATCTCCGGCCACATCGCCGACGGGGCGCAGGCCTTCCTCAAGGCCGAGTACCGGGTTCTCGCGCTCTTCGCGCTGATCGCCTGCGCCTTCCTGTACTACATCGGCAGCAACGACGAGCGGTCGAGCCCCCTGATCATCTTCGCCTTCCTGGTGGGGGCGGTCTTCTCGGCGCTCGCCGGCTTCATCGGCATGCGCATCGCCACCAAGGCCAACGTGCGCACCGCCGCCGCGGCCCGCACCTCGCTCTCCCGCGCGCTGGAGGTGTCCTTCGCCGGCGGCTCGGTGATGGGGATGGGCGTGGCCGGCCTGGCGGTGCTGGGCCTGGGCGGGCTGTTCATCGTCTTCTACCACCTGTTCGTGGACGGCGCCTCCGCCAACGGGCCGGAGATGGAGCGCGCGCTGGAGGTGCTCACCGGCTTCTCGCTGGGCGCCGAGAGCATCGCGCTCTTCGCCCGGGTGGGCGGCGGCATCTACACCAAGGCCGCCGACGTGGGCGCCGACCTGGTGGGCAAGGTGGAGGCGGGGATCCCCGAGGACGACCCGCGCAACCCGGCCACCATCGCCGACAACGTGGGCGACAACGTGGGCGACGTGGCCGGCATGGGCGCCGACCTGTTCGGCTCGTACGTGGCCACCATCCTGGCGACCATGGTGCTGGGCCGCGAGGTCGCGGCGGGCGGCGACCGCTTCGGCGGCCTGTCGCCCATCCTCCTCCCCATGGTGCTGGCCGGGCTGGGGATCGTCTTCTCGCTCGCCGGCATCCTCCTGGTGCGGGTCAAGGAGGGCGGCGACGTCCAGGGCGCGCTCAACCTGGGCAACTGGGTGTCCATCGCGCTCACCGGCGTGGGTGCCTTCTTCCTGATCCGCTGGATGCTCCCCGCGGGCGAGATGACGCTGGGCCGCATCGGCTCGGAGCCGTTCGACTCCATGGGGGTGTTCTGGGCCGTGGCCGTGGGGCTGGTGGTGGGCGCGCTGATGAGCCTGATCACCGAGTACTACACGGCCATGGGCCGCCGCCCGGTGGACTCCATCGTCCGGCAGTCGTCCACCGGCCACGCCACCAACGTGATCGGCGGGCTGGCGGTGGGGATGGAGTCCACCATGCTCCCCATCCTGGTGCTGGCGGGCGGCATCATCCTCTCGTACGAGGCCGCGGGGCTGTACGGCGTCGCCATCGCGGCGGCGGGCATGATGGCGACCACGGCCATGCAGCTGGCGATCGACGCCTTCGGCCCCATCGCCGACAACGCGGGCGGCATCGCGGAGATGAGCGAGCTCCCCCCCGAGGTCCGGCAGCGCACCGACGTCCTGGACGCGGTGGGCAACACCACGGCGGCCACGGGCAAGGGCTTCGCCATCGCCTCGGCGGCGCTCACCTCGCTGGCGCTGTTCGCGGCGTTCATGGGGATCTCCAACATCGACGCCATCGACATCTCCAACGCGCGGGTGCTGGGCGGGCTGTTCGTGGGCGCCATGATCCCGTTCATCTTCTCGTCGCTGGCCATCGCCGCGGTGGGGCGCGCGGCCATGGCGATGGTGCAGGAGGTCCGCCGCCAGTTCCGCGAGATCCCCGGCATCCTGGAGGGCACGGGCGAGCCGGAGTACGGCCGCTGCGTGGAGATCTCCACCAACGCCGCCATCCGCGAGATGCTGGTCCCCGGCGCCATCGCGCTGGTGGTGCCGGTGCTGGTGGGCTTCGCCATGGGCCCCGAGGTGCTGGGCGGGCTGCTGGCCGGCGTCACCGTCTCGGGCGTGCTCATGGCGATGTTCCAGTCCAACGCCGGCGGCGCCTGGGACAACGCCAAGAAGTCGTTCGAGAAGGGCGTGGACATCGACGGCGCGCTGGTCTTCAAGGGATCGGACGCGCACAAGGCCGCCGTCACCGGCGACACCGTGGGCGACCCGTTCAAGGACACCTCGGGCCCGTCCATGAACATCCTCATCAAGCTGATGTCCATCGTGGCCCTGGTGATCGCCCCGCACATCGCCGCCGAGCCGCGCGCGGACCGCGACCTGGACCGCACCAACCCCGAGGTCACGCAGCCCATCGCGCAGGCCCCCTCCGCCGCCCCGGCGCCGGTGGCCGCGCGGTAGGCTGGTCTCGCAGGGCGGGTGATGGACAGCAGGGCCCGGCCGTCTGGCCGGGCCCTGCTTTTTTCGGCGCGCTGCGGACGGCTTCGGTGCAGGTCCCCGCGCAGATCCCAGGAACCGCGACGGCGGTGCTCCCCCTCTCCCGCCTGCGGGAGAGGGGGCCGGGGGGAGGGGGCCCGGTGCCGTTCTTGCGGCACGTCGCCGCCCGGTATCCACGGGACACCGGAGGAGGAGTGGAGATGCAGGAGACGGCGACCGGCATCGGCGAGGCGATCCGCGCGGCGGCCATCCCGCTCACCGGGCACGCGGCCGACTACGACGAGCTGATGGAGCTGGTGGGCGACGCCCGCGTGGTGCTGCTGGGCGAGGCCACGCACGGCACCCACGAGTTCTACCACGAGCGCGCCCGCATCACCCGGCGGCTCATCGTGGAAAAGGGCTTCAACGCCGTCGCGGTGGAGGCGGACTGGCCGGACGCGTACCGCGTCAACCGCTACGTCCGCGGCACCGGCGACGACTCCAGCCCCGGCGAGGCGCTGGCCGGGTTCGAGCGCTTCCCCACCTGGATGTGGCGAAACACCGCCGTGCTCTCGCTGGTGGGCTGGCTGCGCGAGTACAACGACGCCCTCGTCGACGACGCGCGCCAGGTGGGGTTCTACGGGCTGGACCTGTACTCCCTGTACGGCTCCATCGAGGCGGTGATCGGCTACCTGGAGGAGGTGGACCCCGAGGCGGCCGGCCGGGCGCGGCGGCGCTACGGGTGCTTCGAGCACTTCGGCGAGGACCCGCAGGCGTACGGCTACGCCGTGGACCTGGGGATCACCCGCGAGTGCGAGGACCAGGCGGTGCAGCAGCTCCACGAGCTGCAGCGCCGCGCGGCCGAGCTGGCGGGGCAGGGCGGCGGCATGCCCGGGGACGAGCACTTCTTCGCCGAGCAGAACGCGCGCCTGGTCCGGAACGCGGAGGAGTACTACCGCAGCATGTTCCGGGGCCGGGTCTCGTCGTGGAACCTGCGCGACCGCCACATGGCCGAGACGCTGGAGGCGCTCGTCGCCCACTTCGACGCGCGGGGCGGCCCCCCGGCGCGGGTGGTGGTGTGGGAGCACAACTCGCACGTCGGCGACGCGCGGGCCACGGAGATGGGCGAGGAGGGGGAGTGGAACGTGGGGCAGCTGGCGCGCGAGCGCTGGGGCGGCGACGCGGTGCTGGTGGGGTTCACCACGCACCACGGCACGGTCACCGCGGCGTCCGACTGGGACCGGCCGGGGGAGCGGAAGCGGGTGCGGCCGGCGCTGGCGGGGAGCTGGGAGGCGCTCTTCCACATGCTGGACGTCCCGGACTTCCTCCTCCCGCTCCGCGGCCGCCCGGAGCTCCTGCGGGCGCTGGGCGAGATGCGGCTGGAGCGCGCCATCGGGGTGGTGTACCTGCCGCGGAGCGAGCGCGTCAGCCACTACTTCCACGCGCGGCTGGCCGGGCAGTTCGACGCCGTGGTGCACCTGGACGAGACGCGCGCCGTCGAGCCGCTGGAGCCGTCGGACGCGTGGCACGGCGGCGAGCCCCCGGAGACCTTCCCCTCGGGGGTGTAGCCGGACGGGGCGAGCGGCGGCCGGGAAACGGGAACCGGGAGGTGGAGCATGGCGGAGGTCGAGGTGTGGAGGCGTCGCCCGCTCGTCTGGCCCTGGATCGTGGGGCTGGCGGTGGCGGCCGTGCTGGTCTGGCTGCTCTCCGAGCGGCTGACGCCGCCCGGCGCCGGCACGGACGCCGGTCCGGCGGAGCTGGTGCGGGAGGAGCCCGTCGCCCCGCCCGCGTCCGGCCCGCTGCACATGGCCTAGCGCTCCACGGATCGAGTCGGAAAAAGCCCTACACGCATCCGCCCCTCCCCGACAGACGCGCGCCCCGCCGCCCGCGTAGCTTGCGTCTCTGGACGGTCACACCCGGGACGCACGCGCGGAGGCGAACGATGTCCAGGAGCATTCGGACGCTGGTGGTGGGAGTGGCGACGCTGCGGGAGCCGGACCCCGTGCTCGGCGCCGCGCTGGCGCTCGCCGCGCGCACCGGGGCCGCGCTGCACGTGGTGCACGCCTTCGAGGTCGCCGGCTACGAGCGCCGGCGCTACCGCGAGATGGGGTACTCCGACCGCGACTCCGAGCGGCTGTTCGCCGGGGGCCTGCAGTCCCGCCTGGAGGGGCAGGTGCGCGCCCTCGCCGGGCGGGGCCGCGTCTTTTGCTCGGCCGTCCGCGGCAGCCCGGACCGCGTCCTCGCCGCCGCCGCCGAGCGGCTTGACGCCGACCTGGTGGTGGTGGGTTCCACGCGCCGCGGCCCGCTCGCCCGCACCCTCCTGGGGACCACCGCGCAGCACGTGCTGCACCGCGTCCGCCGCCCCGTGCTCATGGTCCACCCGCCGCTGCGCTCGCCCGTCGCCCGCGTCCTGCTGACCACCGACCTGTCCGAGCTGAGCGAGGTGGTCCACGAGGCCGGCGTGGAGCTGGTGGACGCCCTGTTCCGCGGCGACGCGCCCGAGCTGCGCTCGCTGCTGGTGAGCCGGCACGAGCACGCCCTCCCGCCGGGCATGCACGGCGCCCACGGCGACACTCCCGCCGCCCCGGCGCTCCACCGCTTCCTCGCCATGCGCGGCCCGCGGCCCCGCCCGGTGGAGCCCCGCGTGCGCGTGGGCGACCCCGCGCGCGAGATCGCCGCCGAGGCGCGGGAGTGGGACGCCGACCTGCTGGTGCTGGGCACGCACGCGCGCACCGGCGCCGCCCGCGTGCTGCTGGGCAGCGTGGCCGAGGGCGCCCTCCGCTCCGCGCGGTGCAGCGTGCTGGTGGTCCCCGCCGCCGCCGTCGCCGCCGAGTCCGCCCGCCTCCCCGCCCTGGAGGCCCGCGCCGCCCTGACCGCCTCGTAGCCCCCGCGGCTCCCCGGACG
>JBFMFL010000298.1:0-8716 GCA_040752145.1 Gemmatimonadota bacterium | reverse complement strand
GCTGGACGGGACCCCCCTCCCCCCGGCCCCCTCCCCCGCAAGGGGGGAGGGGGAGCACGACGGAACTGCGGACACGGGCGCACTTTCGCACTCCCGCACTTTCGCACTTTCGCACTCGCAGTCCCTGGCCTACGTCATCTACACCTCCGGCTCCACCGGCACCCCCAAGGGCGTCGCGGTCACGCACGGGGCGCTCGCCAACCTGCTGCACGCCGCGCGCGAGGCGTTCGGCGTGCGCGCGGGCGACGTGGTGCCGTCGCTGGCCAGCTTCGCCTTCGACATCTGGCTGTGCGAGGCCATCCTCCCGCTCACCGTCGGGGCGACGGTGCGGCTGGTGGGCCGCGAGCGGGTGATGGACCCGGCGCGGCTGGTGGAGGAGGTGTCCGACGCCACCGTGCTGCACGCCGTGCCCGCGCTGATGCGCCAGGTGGTGGGGGAGGTCCGCGCGTCGGCGGAGCCGCGGCTCGCGCGGGTGCGGCGCGCGTTCGTGGGCGGCGACCTAGTGCCGCCCGACCTGCTGGCGGAGATGCGCGAGGCCTTTCCGCGCGCGGAGACGCACGTGCTGTACGGGCCCACCGAGGCCACGGTGCTGGCGTCGAGCTGGCGGGCGCCCGCCGAGGGTGCGATCGAGGGGCACCGGATCGGCGCGCCGCTGGGGAACGTGCGCCTGTACGTGTGCGACGCGCAGGGCGGGGCGCAGCCCGTGGGCGTGCCGGGCGAGCTGCGGATCGGCGGGGCGCAGACCGCGCGCGGCTACCTGGGGCGGCCGGAGCTGACGGCGGCGCAGTTCGTCCCCGACCCGTTCGCGGCGGAGCCGGGGGCGCGGGCGTACCGCAGCGGCGACCGGGTGCGCTGGCTCCCCACGGGCGAGCTGGAGTTCCTGGGGCGGACCGACGCGCAGGTCAAGATCCGCGGCTTCCGCATCGAGCCCGGCGAGGTGGAGGCGGCGCTGGAGCGGCACCCGGCGGTGCGCGAGGCCGTGGCCGTGGTGCGCGAGGACGCGCCCGGCGAGCGGCGGCTGGCGGCCTACGTGGCCGCCGCGCCGGGGGAGACGGCCGACGCGGCGGAGCTGCGCGCCCACCTCAGGCGGCGGCTCCCGGAGTACATGGTGCCCTCCGCGGTGGTGGTGCTGGACGCGCTGCCGCTGACCCCCACCGGCAAGCTCGACCGGCGGGCGCTCCCGGCGCCGGAAGGCGCCGCGGGCGGGGAGTACGTCGCGCCGCGCACCCCGGCCGAGGAGGTGCTGGCCGCGATCTGGACGGAGGTGCTGCGGGCCGAGCGCGTCGGCGTCCACGACGACTTCTTCGCGCTGGGCGGGCACTCGCTGCTCGCCACCCGCGTCGCCACGCGGGTGCAGGAGGCGCTCGGCGTGGAGATGCCGCTGCGCGCGCTGTTCGAGGCGCCCACCGTGGCCGCCCTGGCGGAGCGCCTGGAGGCCGCCGGCCCCGGCGCGGGGACGGCCGCGCCGCCGCTGGTCCGCGTCCCGCGCGGCGGGCCGCTGCCGGCCTCGTTCGCGCAGCAGCGGCTCTGGTTCGTCGACCGGCTCCACCCGGGGGGCGCGGCCTACAACCTCCCCTTCGCCCTGCGGCTGCGCGGCGCCGTGGACCCGCGCGCCCTGCGGGCGGCGCTCACGGGGATCGCCGCCCGCCACGAGACGCTGCGCACCACCTTCGCCGAGGTGGACGGCGGAGCCGTGCAGGTGATCGGTCCCGCGTCGCCCGTGCGCGTCCCGGCCGCCGACCTGCGCGCCCTCCCCGCGGAGGCGCGCGAGGGCGAGGCGCGGCGCCTGGTGGCGGCGGAGTCGGCGCGCCCCTTCGACCTGGAGCGCGGGCCGCTGCTGCGCGCCCTGCTGGTGCGCCTGGACCGGGCGGAGTGGGCGCTCTGTGTGGTCGTCCACCACGTCGCCGGCGACGGCTGGAGCACGGCGGTGCTGGTCCGCGAGGTGAGCGAGCTGTACTCGGCGTTCGTGGAGGGCCGCGCGCCCGCGCTCCCCGAGCTGCCGGTGCAGTACGCCGACTACGCGGTGTGGCAGCGGAAGCTGCTCTCCGGCGAGGCGCTGGAACGGCAGCTCGCCTGGTGGCGCCGGGAGCTGGAGGGCGCGCCGGCCGCGCTGGAGCTCCCCCACGACCGGGCGCGCCCCGCGGCCGCCGTCGCGGAAGCGCCGGGGGGGACGCGGCGCACGCTGCTCGCCCCGGAGACCACGGCGGCGCTGCGGGCGCTCGCCCGCGGCGAGGGGGCGACCCTGTTCATGACGCTCCTCGCCGCCTGGCAGCTGCTCCTGGCCCGCTACTCCGGCACGGAGGACGTGCCGGTGGGGAGCGTGGTCGCGGGGCGCAGCCGGGTGGAGCTGGAGGGGCTGATCGGCTTCTTCGTCAACACCCTGGTGCTGCGGACGGACCTCTCGGGCGATCCGTCGTTCCGCGCGCTGCTGGGCCGCGTGCGGGAGACCGTGCTGGGCGTGTTCGCGCACCAGGAGGTGCCCTTCGAGAAGCTGGTGGAGGAGCTGGCGCCCGAGCGCGCGCTGGGGCGCACCCCGTTCTTCCAGGTGATGTTCACCCTCCGGGCGCCGGAGGGCGGCGCGCCGGAGATGGGCGGGGTGGAGGTGGAGCCGCTGGGCACCGCGGCCGAAGCGGTCAAGTTCGACCTGAACCTGGCGCTGACCGACCACGGCGAGCGCATCGCCGCGTCGCTCGCCTTCCGCGCCGACCTGTTCGACGGCGCCACGGCGGAGCGGATGCTGGAGCACTTCCGGGTGCTGCTGGAGTCCGTCGCCGCGGACCCCGGCCGGCCCGTGGGCGAGGCGCGGCTCCTCCCGGCCGCCGAGCGCGAGCTGGTGCTGGAGCGCTGGAACGACACCGACGCCCCCTTCCGGGAGGGCGAGACGCTGCACGGGCTGTTCGCCCGGCAGGCGGCCCGCGACCCGGAGGGGACCGCGGTCGTGTTCGACGGGCGGGCGACCAGCCGGGCCGAGCTGGACCGCCTTTCGGCCCGCATCGCGCACGGTCTGCGGCGGCGCGGCGTGGGCCCGGAGACCCGCGTGGCGCTGTACCTGGAGCCGAGCGTGGAGATGGTCGCGGCGCTGCTGGGGGTGCTGCGCGCCGGGGGGGCGTACGTGCCGCTGGACACCCGCGCCCCCGCCGACCGCGCCGCCTACGTGCTGGAGGACTCCGCCGCGCGGCTGGTGCTCGCCGGCCCCGGCGTGGCGGACGCCCTCCCGCCCACGCGGCTCCCGGTGCTGCGCGTCACGGCGGACGCCTTCGCCGGCGAGCCGGAGACCGCGCCGGAGGGCGGGGCGGACCCCATGAACCTGGCGTACGTCATCTACACCTCCGGCTCCACCGGCCGGCCCAAGGGGGTGATGGTGCCGCACCGCGGGGTGTGCAACTCCGCCCGGGCGTTCATCGGCGCCTACGGCATCCGTCCGGAGTCGCGGGTGCTGCTGTTCGCGCCGCTGCACTTCGACGCGTCGGTCCTGGACGTCTTCACCGCGCTCCTTTCCGGGGCCGCGCTGGTGGTGGCCCGCCGCGAGGAGATGATGCCCGGCGAGGAGCTGGCCGGGCTGCTCCGCCGCGAGCGCATCACCCACCTCAAGGCCACCCCGTCCGCGCTGGTGGTCACGCCCCCCGACGACCTCCCCGACCTGGAGACGGTGGGGGTGGGCGGCGAGAGCTGCGGCGCCGACCTGGTGGCGCTCTGGGCCCCGGGGCGGCGCCTGTTCAACGGCTACGGCGCCACCGAGCACAGCGTGCGCTTCACCGTGCAGCGCTGCACCGACGCCTCGCGGCCGCCGCCGGTGGGCCGCCCCGTCCGGAACACCCGCCTGTACGTGCTGGACCCGCGCCTCCAGCCCGTGCCCGTGGGCGTCCCCGGCGAGGTGTACATGGCCGGCGTGGGGGTGGCGCGCGGCTACCTGGACCGGCCGGAGCTGACGGCCGAGCGCTTCGTCCCGGACCCCTTCCGCGGCGAGCCGGGGGCGCGCATGTACCGCTCGGGCGACCGCGGCCGCTGGCTCCCCGGCGGGACGCTGGAGTTCGTGGGCCGGGTGGACTTCCAGGTCAAGATCCGCGGCTTCCGCATCGAGCCGGGGGAGGTGGAGGCGGCGCTGCTGGAGCACCCCGCGCTGCTGGACGCCGTGGTGGTGGCGCGCGACGACGGCGCGGGCGGCCGGCGCCTGTGCGCCTACGCCGTGCCCGCCCCCGGCGCGGCGGCGCCCCGCCCCGCCGAGCTGCGGGCGCACCTGGGGGAGCGCCTGCCGGAGTACATGGTCCCGGCCACGTTCACGCTGCTGGACGCGCTGCCGCTCACCTCCAGCGGCAAGACGGACCGCCGCGCCCTCCCCCACCCGGACCCGGCGCCCGGCGCGGACGAGTACGTCGCGCCGCGCACCCCCACGGAGGCGGCGCTGGCCGCCATCTGGGCGGAGGTGCTCCAGGTGGAGCGGGTGGGCGCCGCCGACGAGTTCTTCGCCCTGGGCGGACACTCGCTGGCCGCCACGCGGGTGATCGCCCGGGCGCGCGAGGCGCTCGGGGTGGAGGTGCCGCTGCGCGCCGTCTTCGAGTCGCCGGTCCTGGCCGCGCTCGCGGCGCGCGTGGACCAGCTGCTGCTCGCCAAGGAGGCGCCCGCGCCGGCCGGGGAGCCGCCGGCCGACGACCGGGCCCACCTGCGCCGGCTGCTCCGCAGGCGCGCGGACGGCAGGCGCGAGGAGCAGCGCATCCGCCCGCGCGCGGGGGACGGGCCGGTGCCGCTCTCCTTCGCGCAGCAGCGGCTCTGGTTCATCCAGCAGCTGGACCCGGCGAGCAGCGCCTACAACATGCCGTACCCGCTGCGGCTGCGGGGCGCGCTGGACGTGGCGGCGCTGGAGCGCGCCGTCACCGAGATGGTGCGCCGGCACGAGTCGCTGCGCACCGTGTTCGCCGCCACCGCGGGCGAGCCGGTGCAGGTGGTCCGGCCCGCGGGCCCGGTGCGGCTGCCGGTGCTGGACCTGTCCGGGCTCCCCCCCGCGGCGCGCGACGCCGCGACCCGGCGGCGCGTGGCCGAGGAGTCGGCGCGCCCCTTCGACCTGGCGCGCGGGCCGCTGCTGCGCGTCGTGGTGCTCCGCCTGGCGGACGACGACTGGGGGGTGGTCTTCAACCTCCACCACATCGTCAGCGACGGCTGGTCCTCCGGGGTGCTCACGCGCGAGGCGTCGGCGCTGTACGGCGCGTTCTCGCGCGGCGAGCCCTCGCCGCTCCCGGAGCTGCCGGTGCAGTACCCGGACTTCGCCGTGTGGCAGCGGGAGCGCATCGGCGGCAGGGTCCTGGAGGCGCAGGCGAGGTACTGGCGCGAGGCGCTGGCCGGCGCCCCGCCCGTGCTGGAGCTGCCCACGGACCGGCCGCGCTCCGTCGCCCCCGGCGCACGCGCCGGCGCCGTGCCGTTCGCGCTGGGGCCGGAGGCGTCCGCGGCGCTGCGGGAGCTCGCCCGCGGCGAGGGCGCCACGCCGTTCATCGCCCTGCTCGCCGCGTTCCAGGCGCTCCTGGGGCGCTGGAGCGGCCAGGATGACGTGAGCGTGGGGACGCCGGTGGCCGGCCGCGACCGCGTGGAGACCGAGGGGCTGATCGGCTTCTTCGTCAACACCCTGGTGCTGCGGACCGACCTCTCCGGCGATCCCACCTTCCGCGAGCTGCTGGGCCGCGCGCGGGAGACCGTGCTGGGCGCCTTCGCGCACCAGGAGATCCCCTTCGAGCGGCTGGTGGAGGAGGTGCGCGTGGAGCGCAGCCTGCGCCACACCCCGCTCTTCCAGGTCCTGTTCGCCCTCCAGAACATGGACCGCGGCGAGCTGCGCATGGGCGAGCTGGAGGTGGACGCCCTCGCGCGCGGCGAGGACGTCGCCAAGTTCGACCTGAGCGTGACGCTGGCGGAGGCCGGCGGCGGCTTCCGCGGCGGGCTCACCTTCCGCGCGGACCTGTTCGACCGCGCCACCGTCGAGCGCATGGCCGACCACTTCGGCCGCCTGCTGGAGGCCGTCGCCGCCGCGCCCGACCGCCGCCTCTCCGAGGTGGAGATCCTGGGCGACGCCGAGCGCGCGCGGGTGCTGGAGGAGTGGAACGCGACCGAGCGTCCCTTCCCGGCGGGGGAGCGGGTTCACGACCTGTTCGCCGCGCAGGCCGCGCGCACGCCGGACGCCGTGGCCGTCTCCTGGCGCGGCGAACGGGTCACGTACGCCGCCCTGGACCGCCGCGCCAACCGCCTGGCCCACGCGCTGCGCCGGCGCGGCGTGGGGCCGGAGACGCGGGTGGGCGTGTGCATGGGCCGCACGCCGGAGCTGCTGGTGGCGCTGCTGGGCGTGCTCAAGGCGGGCGGCGCGTACGTCCCGCTCGACCCCGCGTACCCGGCCGGGCGGCTGGCCCACATGGTGGAGGACGCCGGCATCCCGCTGGTCCTCGCGGAGCGGCGGCTGACGGCGAGCCTGCCGGAGGCGGTGGACGTCCTGGCGCCGGACGGGGCGCGCGACGCCGTCGCGGCCGAGCCGGACACTGCGCCGGAGAGCGGCGTCCTGCCCGAGAACCTGTCGCACGTCATCTTCACGTCGGGATCGACCGGCCGGCCCAAGGGCGTGATGATCCGCCACTCCTCGGTCGTCGTGCTGCTGCACTGGCTGCGGGAGAGCGTGTCGGACGAGGAGCGGCGCGCCGTGCTGTTCTCCACGTCCATCAGCTTCGACGTCTCGGTCGCGGAGATCTGGGGGACGCTGTGCTGGGGCGGCAGGCTGGTGCTGGTGGAGAACGCGCTGGAGCTGGCCGACCTCCCCGCGGGCGAGGAGGTGGTGTACGCCAGCATGGTCCCCAGCGCCGCGGCCGAGCTGCTGCGCACGGGCGGCATCCCCGCGGGCGTGAAGACGCTCAACCTGGGCGGCGAGGCCCTGCCCGCCCCGCTGGCGCAGGGGCTGTACGCCCTGGGCACGGTGGAGCGCGTCGGCAACCTGTACGGACCCACGGAGGACACCACCTACTCCACGTACTCGCTCGTCGAGCCCGGGGCGGAGCAGGTGTCCATCGGGCGGCCGGTGGCGAACACCCGGGCGTACGTGCTCGACGCGCACCTCCGCCCCGTGCCGCCGGGGGTGGTGGGCGAGCTGTACCTGGCCGGCGCCGGGCTGGCCCGCGGCTACGCCGCCCGGCCGGACCTCACGGCGGAGCGCTTCCTCCCGGACCCGTTCGGCGGGCCGGGGACGCGCATGTACCGGGTGATGGACCGCGTCCGCCGGCGCGCCGGCGGCGAGCTGGAGTACGTGGGCCGCAGCGACTTCCAGGTCAAGGTGCGGGGCTTCCGCATCGAGCTGGGCGAGATCGAGGCCGTGCTCGCCCGCCACCCCGCGGTGCGGGAGGCGGTGGCCGTGGTGCGCGAGGACGCGCCGGGCGACCGACGCATCGTCGCCTACGTCACCGCCGCCGGGGCGGCGCGGCCGGACGCGGCGGAGCTGCGGGAGCACCTGGGGCGGCACCTGCCGGAGTACATGGTGCCCTCGGCGACCGTCGTGCTCGACGCGCTCCCGCTCTCGCCCAGCGGCAAGACGGACCGCGGCGCCCTCCCCGCGCCCGAGCGGCCGGCGGGCGGCGACGGGTACGTGGCGCCCCGCGACGCCCTGGAGCTCGCGCTCGCGCGCATCTGGGAGGAGGTGCTGGGGCTCGAGACGGTGGGGGTGCGCGACGGCTTCTTCGCGCTGGGCGGGCACTCGCTGCTCGCCGTGCGGCTCATGGCGCGGGTGGAGCAGGCCACGGGGGCGCGCCTCCCGCTGGCCGTGCTCTTCACCGCCACCACCGTGGAGCAGCTCGCCCGGGAGGTGCGCCGCGGCGGCGCCGGCCCCGGCGGCTCGCCGCTGGTCCCCGTCCGCCCGGCGGGGCAGCGCCCGCCGCTCTTCCTGGTGCACCCCGTGGGCGGCGACGTGCTCGCCTACGCCGCCCTGGCCCGGCACCTCCACCCGGAGCAGCCGGTGTACGGGCTGCGCTCCCGCGGCCTGGACGGCGTCGGGGAGCCGGCGCGCACGGTGGAGGAGATGGCCGGCGACTACCTGTCCGCCCTGCGCCGGGCGCGGCCGTCCGGGCCGTACCGCCTGGGCGGGTGGTCCATGGGCGGCGTGGTCGCCTTCGAGATGGCGCGCCGGCTGGAGGCCGAGGGCGAGCGGGTGGAGCGGCTGGTGCTGGTGGACGCGCACGTCCCCGCGCTGCACGGGCGTGCCCTGCCGCGGGACCCGGCCGTGCTGGTGGGGACCTTCGCGCAGGACATGGGGCTCCCGCCGGGCCTGCTCGCGCTCCCCGAGTCCGACGCGGGGGACGCCGGCGAGCGGGCGTACCTGCGCCGGGTGCTGGAGGGGGCCCGGGCCGCGGGGCTGGTGCCGCCGGACCTGGACGCGGAGCGCATCGAGCGGCTGTACGCCGTGTTCCGGGCCAACCTGGCGGCGCTGCACGGGTACCGCCCGGCCCCGTGGTCGGGCGCGGCCACGCTGCTGCGGGCCGCGGAGCACGACCCCGCGCAGACGGAGAGCGCCGGGTGGGAGCGGCTGATCGAGGGCGGGGTGGAGGTCCGCGTCGTCCCGGGGAGCCACTTCAGCATGGTCCGCGAGCCGCACGCGGAGGCGCTGGCGCGGGAGGTGGAGCGGGCGCTGGACGGATGATCCTGGAACAGCTCGAACCGCGGGTTCGGGCGCGCCCCCGGCTGGGCGTGCCTGGAAACCGGCGTG
>JBFMFL010000297.1:0-8759 GCA_040752145.1 Gemmatimonadota bacterium | reverse complement strand
CCGCGCCCGGACACCCTCGCCGCGCCCCCGGCCGCCGCTGCGCCCGCGCGCGGCCCGGTGTGGGCCGGCGCCGCGCGCACGGTGCTCTCCGGCGAGGAGCTGCGCAGCACCGGGGAGACGGGGCTGCTGGCGGCGCTCGCCGGCCGCGTGCCGGGGCTGGAGGTGCTCGGCGGCGGCGGCGAGGCCGGGTCCGCCGTCGCGGCCCGCATCCGCGGGGCGCGCGCGTGGGCCGGCGGGGGGCCGCTGCTGGTGGTGGACGGCGTCCCGGTGGCGGGCGAGGCCGCCTCCACTTGGGCCGGCACCGCCCGCGCGCTGGCGGGCACCGTGGGGAGCGACCGCGCCGCCGACGTGGACCTGGACGAGGTGGAGTCGGTGGAGGTGCTGCGGGGCCCGGCGGCAGCGGCCCGCTTCGGCGTGCGCGGGGCCGGGGGCGCCATCCTGGTCGCCACCCGCCGCGGCCGGCCGGGCCGGACGGAGTACTCGCTGCGCTCGGCGGCCGGGATCGAGCGGCCCGCCCGCCTGGTCCCCCTGCAGCGCGCGTACGGGCTGGGGGCGCAGGGCGTATCCACGGCGTGCACCGCGCCCAACTGCGCGGTCCCCGGCGCGGGCTTCGCCTGGGGCCCCCGGCTCGCCGACGGGACCCCGACCTTCGACCACGCCGCCGAGCTTTTCGAGACCGGCGCGAGGTGGGACAACTCGCTCGCCGTGTCCGGCGGGAGCGAGCGCACCACGTTCTTTCTGTCGGGCGGCGTGCTGGCGCAGGACGGCTACTTCACCGGCGGCGGCGACACCTACGACCGCCGCAGCCTGCGGCTGTACGCCGAGCACCGGCTCCGCGACGGGCTGACGCTGGGGGCGAGCGCGGCGCTGGTGAGCTCCGCCGGCCGCTACGCGCCCCGCGCCGGCAGCCCCGGCGACCTCCTCCAGACCGCCCTGCGCACCCCGCCGGAGTTCGACAACCGGGAGTTCCTCACCCCGGAGGGGCTGCACCGCAGCTTCCGCTTCCCCAACCCGCGCCCGGGGGCGGAGCTCGCCTCGCGCCTCACCGACAACCCCTTCTACCTGCTGGAGGAGGGGGAGTACACCCAGGACGTGTCGCGCGCCCTGGGGAGCTTCAGGGCGGAGTGGAAGCCGCGCCCCTGGCTGCGGGTGGACTACACGCTGGGCGGCGACCGCGTCGCGGACGACCGCCTGGAGGCGCGCCCGCCCCAGAGCTCCGGCGCCCCGGCCGGGGGAACGGTGGGGAGCTGGCGGCTGGAAGAGACGCGCGTGGAGCACTCCCTGGCGGTCGCCGCGGACTGGGCGCTGGGCCCCGCCCTGTCCGGGACGCTGGGCGCCGGGCACGACCTGGGCTACCGCGGCCTGCGCAACGTGCGCGCGGTGCGGGGCGGCCGGGCCGTGCCGCTCCCGCTCCCGGGCGCGGCGCCGGGATCGGGCGGGGTGACGTACGACGACCGGGTGCGGCGCACGCTGGACGGGTACTCGCTGCGGGGGACGCTGGACGTGGCCGGGCAGCTCTTCCTCGCGGGGTCGCTGCGCAACGACGGCGTCGCCGTCTCCGGGGAGGAGCGCCACCGCGCCTGGTACCCGGCGGCGGGCGCCGCCTGGAGCTTCGCCCGCACGCTGGGGATCCCCGCGGGGGTGGCCGGGGTCGGCGACCTGCGCCTGGCCTGGGGGCGCAGCGGGCAGGAGGCCGGGCCGCTCCTGCTCCAGGACCTGCTCCTCTTCGCCCCGCCGCCGCAGGGGCCCGGGGTGGGGGTGGCGCTGGTCTCCCGCGAGGACTTCCGGGGGGCGTCCGGCCCGGCGCCGGCCGTCACCGACGAGCTGGAGGCGGGGGTGGACCTGGCGCTGCCGGGGGGGAGGGCGGAGCTGGGCGTCACCTGGTTCCGGGCGGACACGCGCGGCGCCGCCCTGTTCCTCCCGCGGCCCACGGCGTCCGGAGTCCGCGCGGAGAACGTGGGCGAGGTCCGGAACGCCGGGTGGGAGGCCACGCTGGGCCTGCGGCCGTACACCGGGCGCAGGGTGGCGGTGGAGCTGGGGCTGAACTGGGCGCGCGTCCGGAACCGGGTGACCGGGCTGGGCGGCGCGGAAGTCCTCCCGTACCCCTTCGATCCGGCCTCCTTCGCCGGGAGCCGCAGCGTGGCGCAGGTGGGGCTGCCGCTGGGCGTGGTCCGCGGGTTCGACTTTGCGCGCTGCGGCCGGGGGCTCGCCACCGTCCGCTCGGGCGGGATCACCCACGACGTGGGCGCCGCCTGCCGGGGGGCGCCGGACGGGGCCCTGTTCATCGCGGCGGACGGCCTCCCCATCCGCGACCCCAACGAGCGGGTCATCGCCGACCCCACCCCCGACTGGACGGGCGCCCTGTCCGCGGAGCTGCGGGTGCTGGGGGTGCGCCTGGGCGCGCTGGTGGAGAGGCGGCAGGGCGGGGAGGCGCTCAACCTCACCCGCGCCTTCCTGTACCAGTGGGGGACCCACGGCGACACCGAAACGCGCGGGTCCAGGGAGCTGGGGCGGGACTGGATGGAGGGGCCGGTGGTGGGACCCGGGGCCGGCCGCGTCGTGCGGATCGACGAGGACTGGTTCACCACCCTGGGCGGGGCGGCGGGGCCGCGGGCGCAGTTCGTGGAGGACGCCTCCGTCACCCGCCTGCGCGAGGTGTCCGTCGCGTACACCTTCGACCGGCCCTGGCTGCGGCGCACCCTGGGGCTGCGCGCCGTGGACGCCCGCGTGGCCGGCCGCAACCTGCGCGGGTGGACCGGCTACACCGGCTTCGACCCGGAGGCGGGGGTCGGCGGCGCCGTGCTGCCGAACCGCGGGATCGACTGGTTCGTCAACCCGCCGGCGCGCGCCTGGGTGATCTCGCTGACCCTGGCCCGCTAGGCTCCGGGGCGCGGCGGCCGGGCAGCCTTGACACGGGTTTGCCCAACCCGCAAGATAGTACCCGTCTCTGAGATCCGCCCCGTATCCATCGAACTCCTTTCCTTCGATCGGGGCGGCCCGGAGACCGCGTCCTCCCTCGTCCGAATTCCCTGGTTCCCGTCGGTTTTCGTCGGTCCGGTTCCGCTGGCTGGTCGGGCAGCGTTCAGCAAGGCAAGCCGGGCGTGCGCGCCCCCCCCAACCCACCCCGCCGCAAGGAGGAGCCCTCCGTCCATACCCTCGTCGTGGTGGCATCCCCTGCGTTGCGGTGACGCGCCGGGGGCGGCCCAGAAGCCGGGCGGCGGCGCGCCTCCGCGTCCGCCGCGAGAACTCGTCCTCCACCTGTCGCGTCGTGAACCGCGGCACACCGGGAGAACAGGAATGAAAACAGTCCGTTGGCTACTGGCAGTCTGCCTGGCCCTGGCGCTCTCCCCGCTCCCGTCGTGGGCGCAGGAGCCCGCGACCATCTCGGGCAGGGTCACGCGGGAGAACGGGGCCCCGGCCGCGTCCGTCAACGTGCGCATCCCCACGCTTAACGTGGGCACCGTGACCGGCGAGGACGGCAGCTACCGCCTCAGCGTCCCGGCCTCGCGCATCCGCGCGGGCCAGCAGGTCCAGGTCGTCGCTTCGCAGGTGGGGCTCGCGCAGCAGGCCCACAACGTCACGCTCAACCCGGGCGGCAGCGTCACCCAGAACTTCCAGCTCTCGGCCGACGCGCTGCAGCTGGACGCGCTGGTGGTGACCGGCCTGGGGCAGACCACCACCCGTGAGCGCCTGGGCACCTCCATCGCCTCGGTCTCCGGCGAGCGGCTCACCCAGGTGCAGTCCTCCAACGTGGTGTCCGCGCTCGCGGGCAAGGCGCCGGGCGTCCAGGTCCTCTCCGCCTCCGGCGAGCCGGGCGCCCCCACCTCCATCCGCATCCGCGGCGTCAACACGCTGCAGAACATGGGCGTCGGGCCGCTCTTCGTGGTGGACGGCGTGCCGGTGAACACGCAGGAGAACGTGCTCCCCGCCAGCGTGCGCTCGGTGGGCGGCAACTCGGCCAACCCCGTGACGCTGGCCGGCACCATCTCCAGCAACCGCATCTCGGACATCAACCCCAACGACATCGAGAGCGTCGAGATCCTCAAGGGCGCGGCGGCGGCGGCCATCTACGGCGCGCGCGCGGCCCAGGGCGTGGTGCTCATCACCACCAAGCGCGGCCAGAGCGGCCCCACCCGGGTCACCCTCTCGCAGACGTTCACCACCGACGAGGTGATCAGCGAGTACCCGCTGCAGCGCACCTTCGCCCAGGGGGCCAACGGCGTCAACGCCGGGAACCAGCTGCGCAGCTGGGGCGCGCCCATCACGGGCCAGGCGTACGACCACTTCGGCGAGCTGTTCGAGAACGGCCAGATCCAGGAGACCAACCTGAGCGTCTCCGGCGGCACCGAGCGGACCACGTACTTCCTGTCGGCGGGCCGCTTCGACCACAACGGCGTGGTCGCCGGCGAGAACGACTATTTCGACCGGTACACCGCCCGGCTTCGCGGCTCCCACATGCTGGGGAGCCAGCTGACCCTGTCGGGCAACTTCGCGTACTCGCAGACCAAGGCCGGGTACATCCAGACCGGCTCCAGCGGCTCCGGCCTGCTGCTCGCCGGGCTGCGGACCCCGCCCGACTTCAACAACTGCTCGTACGAGAACGGCAACCAGTGCTACCTGACGGCCGCCGGGTACCACCGCTTCTTCACCAAGCCGAACCCGACGCGCCTCAACGACATCGGCACCTTCGACAACCCGTTCTGGATCATCAACGAGAACCGCACCACCAGCGAGGTGGGCCGCGCCTTCGGCAACATCGCGGTGGACTACACCCCGGCCACCTGGCTGCGGCTGAACTACACGCTGGGGAACGACTACTCCACGGACGACCGCCTGGAGGTGTTCCCCACCGGCAACGCGATCCAGGCCAACGGCTACCTGGGTGACGCCACCATCGTGTTCCAGCAGCTCAACCAGGACGCGACGGCCACCTTCACGCACGACCTGAACAGCGCCCTGGGCGGCTCGCTGACGCTGGGCTGGAACCGCAACGCCCGCGACTTCCGCCGGCAGTACGTGGAGGGCCTCACCTTCATCGCGCCGGGCGTGTTCCAGCTGGACAACACGCTGGACCGCAACCCGGACAACTACGAGTACAAGATCCGGAGCGAGTCGTTCTTCGGGCAGGCGCAGGTCAACCTGTTCGAGCAGGTGTTCCTCACCGGCGCCCTGCGCAACGACGGCTTCTCCACCTTCGGCGAGAGCCAGAAGCGGCACTGGTACCCCAAGGCGAGCGTCGCCTGGACGCTGTCCGAGACGCTGGGCCTGCAGGACCGGGTGCCGTTCATCACCTCCACCAAGCTGCGCGCGGCCTGGGGCCAGGCGGGCAACGAGCCCCCGGTCTACGGCACCATCGGCGTCTTTTCCTTCGCCGACATCGCCGACGCCGGCTGGGGCACCTTCATCCGCCCGACCACCGGCAGCCAGGGCGGCGCCTACCGCGGCGCGGCCCGCCCGCAGCCCGACCTGGGCCCCGAGCGGACCACCGAGACCGAGGCCGGCATCGACGTGGGCCTGTTCGACAACCGCGCCAGCTTGGGGGTGACGTACTACAATGCGCGCACCGAGGACGCGATCCTGCAGGTGCCGCTGGCCCGCTCCACGGGCTACTTCCAGCAGCTGCGCAACTCGGCCGAGATCAACAACAAGGGCTGGGAGCTGAACCTGGACCTGCGCCCCGTGGAGACCCGCAACTTCGCGTGGGAGATCGGCGGCAACTGGTCCACCAACGACAACGAGGTGCTGTCGCTGGGCGACTCGGCCACGCAGTTCATCGGCCTGGCCGGCGGCTTCACCAGCGCCTCGGGCGCGGCGGTGGTCGGCTACCCGGTGGGCGTGCTGCGCGGCAGCGACTTCGCCCGCTGCGGCCGCGGCCTCACCACCATCAACAGCGGCGGCACGGCCCACAACATCGAGGCGGCCTGCCAGGGCGCTCCGGAGGGCGCGCTGTACATCGGCGCCAACGGGTTCCCCATCCTGGACCCGACGCTCCGCGTGATCGCGGTGCCGCAGGCCGACTGGAACGCGGGCGTGCGCAGCAGCATCACCCTGTTCAACAACCTGCGCATCTCCGGCCTGCTCGACATCAAGCAGGGCGGCCAGATCTGGAACGGCACCCGCGGCGCGACGTACTCGTACGGCACGCACAAGGACACCGAGGCACGCGCGAACTGCGCCGCGCAGGGCACCGCGCTGGTCTGCTCCGGCAACGAGAAGGTCTTCGGCCAGACCATCTTCAACGGGCAGAAGGTGGTGGGCCCGGGCGCCGGCACCTCGGTGCCGATCGGGCAGAACTGGTACTTCAACGGCCTGGGCAACAGCTTCAACGGCCCCGGCGCGCAGTTCGTGGAGGACGCCAGCTTCGTGAAGCTGCGCGAGATCGCGCTCAACTACTCGATCCCCGGGAGCGTCTCCCGCCGGTTCGGGGTGTCCGGGATCGACCTCCGCCTGGCCGGCCGCAACCTCAAGACCTGGACGGACTACACGGGCTTCGACCCGGAGACCAACCTGGGCGGCGGCACCAACCAGCAGGGGGTGGACTACTACAACAACCCCCAGTCGCGCCAGTGGATCTTGAGCGTCAACCTGAACCGCTAAGGAGCTGCCGCACATGCATAAATGGACCAAGTCGGCGCTCGCGGCCACCGCGCTGACGCTGACGCTCTCCGGGTGCGACGACTTCCTCACGGGCACGGGGGTGAGCGACAACCCCAACGCGCCCGTCGAGGTAGGCACCGCCCAGCTGTACCAGGCCATCCAGCTGACGCAGATCGTCCAGCACACGGGCGACCTGGCGCGCCACACGGCCATGTGGACGCAGCAGATGGCCGGGATCGGCAACCAGTACTCCGGCCGCGACCAGTACGTGGTCACGGAGCAGGACCTGGCGGCCTGGTACAACGCCATCTACACCGGCGGCGGCCTGATCGACATCCGCGAGGTGATCACCCGCTCCGAGGCCTCCAACGACCGGACGTACGCCGGGATCGCCCGGGTTTGGGAGGCGTACCTCATGGGCGAGTCGGCCAGCCTGTGGGGCGCCCTCCCGTACTCGGAGGCGGTCAAGGAGGACGTCACCACGCCCAAGCTGGACGCCCAGGCGGACGTGTACGCCGAGGTGCAGGCGACGCTGGACAAGGCGATCGCCGACCTGCAGAGCGGCCAGGGGACCGGCCCGGGGCCGACCGACCTGATCTACGGCGGCGACCGCGCCAAGTGGAGGCAGCTGGCGTACACGCTCAAGGCCCGGTTCTACATGCACTGGGTGGAGGCGCAGGCCTTCTCCGGGACGCACAACGGCAAGAACGTGTCGGCCGAGGCCAACAAGGCGTGCGGCGGCAACTGCCTGCAGAAGGCGGTGGCGGCGGCCGCCAACGGGATCTCCACGCCGGCCAACAACTTCACCAGCTACCAGAGCACCACGGCCGGCGGTGAGAACCTGTGGTACCAGTTCATGTTCGTCCGGCGCCAGGGGCAGATCGCCGCGGGCCGGAACCTGGTGGAGCTGATGAAGTCCCGGAACGACCCGCGCCTGGAGCAGTACTTCGCCCCCGCCAGCACCGGCCAGGTGGTGGGCGCGGCGCCGGCGGGCGCGAGCGGCTCGCTGCTCAGCGCCACGCGCGGGGCCCCGGGCTTCCGCCAGCCGATGGTGACCTACGCGGAGAACCAGCTGATCCTCGCGGAGGCGCACTACCTGCTGGGGACGGGCAACCCGCTGACCCACCTGAACAACGCCCGCACGGCCGAGGGGCTGACGGCGGTGTCCGGGCTGAGCGGGGCCGCCCTGCTGCGCGAGATCATGCTGGAGAAGTACATCGCGCAGTTCCAGAACGTGGACGCGTACAACGACTACAAGCGCACCTGCATTCCGGAGATCAAGCCGGCGGGGACCGCGCAGTCGGTGATCGGCCGCATCCTGTACTCCGACACGGAGCGCGCCGCGAACCCCAACATTCCGCTGCCGACGGCCCAGCCGTCGCGGAACGACAACGACCCGCAGGCCTGCCCCAGGCCGGCGTAGCGCGGGCGTAGCCGGAAGGCAGGAGAGCAGCGTCCGTCCCGGGACACCGGGGCGGACGCTGCTCGCTCCGGGCACGGGGGAGAAGCGATCCCCCGCGCCCGCACCCGACCACCCCTGGAGGCTCGACGATGCGACCCATCGCGCTGGTGCTGCTCTGCGCGCTGCTGAGCGGCTGCTTCACCTACTCGCCCGCCCGGAGCGCCCCCGGCCGGGCGGCCCGCGTGCGGGTGACCCTGTCCACCCCCACCGACTTCCGGCTCACCGAGGTCACCGCCAACGAGGTGGTGGTGGTGGAGGGCGAGATCGTGCGGGCGGACAGCGCGGAGGTGGCGATCTCGGCGCTGGATCTGCGGGCCCGCTCGGGCTACGAGTTCGCGACCCAGGGCGAGACGCTGGTGATCCCGCGCAGCAGCATCGCCGTGCTGGAGACCCGCCGCATCTCCGTCTGGCGGAGCGCCCTGGTCGTCGGGGCGCTGGTGGCCGTGATGACCCTCACCGAGAAGCTGATCGGCCTGGGCATCGGCGACGACAACGGCGGCGGCGGCGGCGGCGGCCCCAACCCGAGCTGATTCCGTGCCGGGTGGAACGGCAACGGCTTTGAACTGCGGGGTCGGGCGTGCCCCTCGCTGTCGCTCGGGTCGGGCTGCGCGCTGCGTAGGCGAGCAAACAACGCTCGCCAACGCAGCCGAGCCCCCGCGGAAACTGCCCCGCGGGGTCTCGGCCCTCCGGGCGCGCATCC
>JBFMFL010000296.1:0-8759 GCA_040752145.1 Gemmatimonadota bacterium | reverse complement strand
AGCGCCGGCTGGGAGTCGTTGCGTCCGAGCATCGGGAGCGGGCAGTCAGTCAGGGGGAGGGCGATCCCGGCTGCCGCTCAATCTACTGCCGAGCCGCCCTCCTCGCCCGCTTTTTTCAACAGCCTTCCAGTCGTTCGAGAGAAAGCCGGCCACGCACGCCCCGTCCAGGCCGCTCGCCTCCAGCTGCTCCCGGAGACGATGGAGGTCGCCTTCGATCCTCCGGTAGAGCGGCTTCTGCTCCAGCCTCAGCGTCCGCGCGATCTCCGCGACGGTGAATCCCTCCCAGTAACGCAGGCGCACGATGAGCTGGTCCTCGGGCGGGAGGTGCGCCAGGGCCTGCTCCAGCGTCCCGCGCGCCCTCTCCCACTCCCGCATCCGCTCCGACGCCCACAGCTCGCCGTCGGCCGCCTCCCCGGCTTCCGTGGACGCCAGCGAAGCTTCGCCCACCTGCGTGGGACGCACCCTTGCCGGGATCTGCACCGCCAGCTCCGAGACCTCCCTGTCGCTCGCCGCGCGGCCGGAGGAGCGTAGCACCTCGATCGCCTGGTCGAGCGTGTGCCCGTCCCGGTACAGCAGCATCTCCAGCTGGACCGCGAGCGGCCCGAGCCGTTTCGCCGCCACCGACGGGCGCCAGCGTCCCCACTGCTGGGTGCGGTAGTCGCGGAACAGGTTGGCGACGACCACCGTGAGGTAGGTGGAGATGGAGCTGCGCTCCTGGAACTTCCGCAGGATCGCGTACTCGTTCTCGATCAGCTTCGCCTTGGTCCAGGAGGCGAAGTCGTCCGCGTCGTCCCCCACCAGGGCGTGGCGCCGGGCAACGGACGCGATGATCCGCTCGATCAGCCCGAGCTGCTCGAGGAAAACGCCCTTCGCGTCCATTCGCATCGTAGGTGGACCCATACCCCGCGGGTGAGGTGCTCGAAAAAGGGGAAAAGCTCCGGGCGCGTCCGTCGGTCCTGTCGGGCTGGAGATCCGGCGGTCGTGCGGAACGGCGGTCCGGGAGCGCCGCCGGAATGGTGTGGTAATGGTCCGTCCAACAGAAACAGAATAGGAGCGGCCACGCGGGGCGGTCAACCGTGAAGCCCCGCGCCGGCCGCCGCGCCCCCGTCGAACCCCTGTGCGCGGGGTGCTCCCGCAATGTCGCCGGCGGATCTATTGCCAGCGGAAGATGCGCAGCGCCAGCAGGAACGAACCCACCGTCCACGCGGCCATGATCGCCAGCTCCGGCCCGGCGGCCCAGAGCGGCAGCCCGTCGTTGTAGACGGAGCGCAGGGCGCCGTTGAGCGCGGTCAGCGGGAGCGCCTGCACGAACGGCTGCATGGCGTCCGGGTAGCGCGACGAGGGAAAGAACACCCCCGAGAGCACGAACATGGGGAGCATGGCCAGGTTGAGCAGCCCGCTCACCCCCTCGATGGTGCGGGCGCGCGACGCGGCCAGCAGCCCCAGCCCCGCGAAGGTCATGGTCCCCAGCACCACCACGGCCGCCAGCGCCGGCAGCGATCCCTCCACCCGCACGTCGAACACCCAGCGCGCGAACAGCACGATGGGCGGCACCTCCAGCGCCAGGAAGGCGAGCCGCGCGAACACCTGCGCCAGCAGGTAGTCGCGCCGGCGCATGGGGGTGGCCACCAGGCGCTTGAGCTGCTTCTTCTGGCGCATCTGCACCACGCCGAACCCCAGCCCCCACATCCCCGTGCTCATCAGGTTGAGGCCGATGATGCCGGGGATCACCCAGTCGATGTAGCGCGAGCCGCGCTGCCGCTCGGCGCGCTCCACCGTGGCGACCGCCGGGCGGACGCCCGCCCCGGCCTGCACGGCGCGGCCGGCGAGGAGACGCGCGGTGCGGCTCTCCGTGCGCCCGGGGTCGTAGCGGAAGACCAGGGTGTCGCGCCCGCCCAGCACCACGGCCGCGTCGCCCTTGCGCAGCGCCTCGTCCGCGGCGGCGGCGTCCAGCACCGCCACCTCCAGCTCCGGGTCGGCGCGCAGGGCGCCCAGGTGGCGCTCCGCCGCGCTGCCGCGCACCACCCCCACCGGCGAGCGCTCCTCGGGCGGGCTGCCGAAGGCCAGCCCCAGCCCCACGGCCATGATGATGGGGAAGCCGAAGGTCCAGAACAGCGCCTCCGGCTCGCGCAGGAACTGGCGGATGCGCAGCAGCGTCAGCTCGCGCAGCGGACGGTGCTCACTCATCGCGGAGCCCCCTGCCCGTCCTCGCCAGGAACACGTCCTCCAGGGTGGCCTGGTGGGTGGTGAGCGCCCGCAGGTCGCCGCCGCGCGCCTCGATCGCCTCCAGCAGGGCGGGGAGGGCGCGGTGCGGCTCGGCCACGGTGAGCAGCACGGAGTCGCCGCGCGTGCGCACCTGGGTGACGCCGGGCAGCGCCAGGAGGTCGGGCTCGGGGAGGGGGACGGTGCTCGCGAACTCCACCAGGTGCTCCGCCCCCAGCGAGCGGATCAGCTCGCGCGGGGTGCCCTGCACCAGGATCTCGCCGTGGTCCAGGATGGCGATGCGGTCGGACAGCTTCTCCGCCTCGTCCATGAAGTGGGTGGTCAGCAGCACGGTGCCGCCGCCCGCCTTGAACGCCTCCACCACGTCCCACAGCTGCCGGCGCGACTGGGGATCGAGCCCGGTGGTGGGCTCGTCCAGGAAGAGCACGTCCGGCGCACCGGCCAGCGCGCAGGCCACGCTGAGCCGCTGCCGCTGCCCGCCGGACAGGTCGCGGACGTGGGTGCGCCGCTTCTCCCCCAGCTGCACCACGTCGATCAACTCCTCGACGGTGCGCCCCTCCGGGTAGAAGGAGCGGAAGAGGCGGAGCGTCTCCTCCACGCTCAGGCGGTCGGGGAGGTCGGTCTCCTGGAGCTGCACGCCGAGGCGCGCCCGCAGCCGGTCGCCGTGGGCGCGCCAGGTCATCCCCAGGATCTCCACCTCCCCGCCGTCGGGCTCGGTGAGCCCCTCCAGGATCTCGATGGTGGTGGTCTTGCCGGCCCCGTTGGGCCCCAGCAGGCCGAAGCACTCACCCCGGAGCACCTCCAGGTCCAGCGACTTCACCGCCACCGTGTCGCCGAAGCGCTTGTGCAGGCCACGGCAGCGGATCGCCGCGCCGTCCTCCCTCGTCGTGTTCGCCACCCGCCTCCCGTCTATCTCTTCAGCCCCGAGACGTCGATCTTCCACAGCCCGTTCAGCATGTCGGACGCGTACAGCGTGCTCCCCACCATCTGCACTCCCCATACCGAGACCTGCTGGCCCCCCACCAGCGCCCGACCCACCTCGCGCCCCATCTTCGCCAGGTCGCAGAGCCGCGCGGTGCCGCCGTTCACGGCGTCGGCCAGGTCGGTCTTCTGCGCCTCGGTGCAGGTGCCCAGGTCGCCGCGCACGTCCAGCGCCCGCACCCCGCCGTTGTAGTAGGCGGCGTACAGCACGCCGCTGGGCTCGTCCACCCAGAAGTTGTGCGTCCCCGCGCCCGGAACGGTGAAGAACGCCACCTCGCGGGCGCCGGACCAGTTGGAGTTCCCCACGTCCACCACGTGGATGTCGCCGGAGGACGTCACGCCCGTCTGCTGCGGCCCCTCCTCGCCCACGAAGAGATAGCGCTTCGCCCCGCTGGGATCGTGATACCACCAGAGGTTGTGGACCTTGCCGTTGGCGGTGCGGATGTCGGCCAGGCGCACCGGGCTCTCGGGCGAGCCGCCGCGGCCGCCCCCGCCGATGTCCCACACCGTGGTCCCCGCGTTCCACCCTGCCGTGAAGAGGATCCCGTCGCGGACGAACACGTCGTGGGTGAACGGGCTCCCCGTCACCTGGTTCCACACCTCGCGCGGGCTGGCCGGGTCGGAGAGGTCCACCGTCACCACCGAGCCGCGGCTGGTGATGGACAGGAACGCGTAGAGCTTTCCTCCCACGCGCGCCACCTCGGCCGTATGCACGCCCGCGGTGGTGTTGGCCGTGACGTGCCGCGCCACCTGGACAGGCTTGGCGGGGTTTGCCAGGTCGTAGACCACGATGGAGCCGCGGGCGCCCTCGGTGGAGACCACCAGGAGCTTGCCGTCGTCGGAGACCTGCACGTCGCCCAGCGTCCCGGCGTCGGCGACGATGACGGAGTCGCGCAGGACTGGGTTGTCGCCGGTGACGTCCCACACCTTGAGGGCGTTGCCCAGGCCCGTGGCCCCACGACGGCTCCAGGTGCCGGTGTACGCCCAGCCGTTCCGCACCCAGAGCTCCGAGGTGAAGCGGTCAGCGACGCACCCGACGCCCACGGCCGGCAGGTTCCCGCCGGTGCTGACCTGGCTCGGGGTCACCGCGCAGCTCGGGCCGGGGTTGCCGCCGTCCGGTCCGGGGTCCGGGCCCGGGTCCACGATGCCGCCGCCGGATGAGCCGTCGCAGGCGGCCGCGCCGATGAGGAGCGATGCGGAGAGCGTACGCAGGGTCCGGTTCATGGGCGTGGCCTTTCGCGAGGCGGGTGGACTGTCAACGGGACGGTCAGTGAGGCGTCCCGGTCCGCGCGGCGCCGTAGCGGCCCATGCGCGCGTGGAGGGAGCCGAGTTCTACCCGCACGCCGGCGGAAAGGCTCCACATCCGCTCGGAGCCGTAGAACTCGCGCGGCCGGAAGAGCGAGGTGGGCTCCCTCTCCCGGGCGTGCAGCACCTGCGCCTCGGCGAAGGGGCGCAGCCGCAGCCCCGCCAGCGGCGGCGCGCCCGCGCTGGCGCCCAGCGTCAGCGTGGTCCAGCGGGTCACGCCCAGGATGGACAGGTCGTGGTGCGGCACCGGGGTGCGGAAGGGGTCCAGCAGCCGCTCGCCCTCGGGGCGGTCGGTGCGCTCCAGGCGCGCCGCCACCTCCACGCCGCGCCGCCGCAGCGCGCCCTCGGCGAGCGCGGTGGAGAAGCGGAAGGCCCGGCGCGGGCCGTCGTGCTCGTCCGTGCGGGCCCACTCCACCAGCGCGTACTCGCGCGCCCCCGGGCCGCCGCCGCGCTCCACTTGCGCTGGTCCAGCACGCCGCCCAGCGGGTGCTCGGGCGACTCCAGCCGCGCGTGGCTCGCCGACGCCTCCAGTCCGTGCAGGGGGAGCAGCGTGGCGCGCACCGACCAGGAGTCGCCGAAGCGGTCCCACTGGGGGAGGTCGTCCGGCCCCTGCGGCTCGTCGCCGTTGAAGAGCGCGCCCTCCAGCAGCAGCGGCCCCCCGCGCACCGCCGCGACCGCCACGGCGCGCTCCAGCACCTGGGACAGGTGGTGGTTGGCCGGGAACTTCACGAACGGCCGGCTCATGGGGTCGTCCGTGCCGAACGGCGCGAACCCCTTGCCGGCCGCGAGCGACACGTCCACGGCGCGCCCCGTGCCCAGCGGGCGCAGCACGGCCATGGCCTCGTGCAGGTAGGTGTGCGGGTGGCGGCGGTCCACGTACCCCTCGCCCCAGATCCCGGCGTTCAGCTCGCCGCGGCGCAGCGTCAGCCCCTCCAGGTTCAGCGTCGCCGTGGCCTCCGCGCGGCCGCCCCAGAGCGACAGGTGGCCCATCAGGTTGGGCTGGGTGAGGTACGCCTCGGTGAGGGCGTCGCCGTCCACCGCGGGGTCGGCGCGCGTCAGCAGCGGGATCGCCTGCGCCCCCAGGCTCCAGCGCACCGCGCCGGGCACGGGATCGGCCGGGTGGGCGTGCTCCTGCGCGCCCGCGGGGGAAGTCCACGCCAGCGCCGCCGCACACAGCGCGGCCGCGCGGGATCCTTTTCGGGTGGGGCGGTGGCGTGGGGTCATGCGCTGCGCGTGGGTGCCGGGAGCGGGACGGGGAGCCGGCCGCGTGGTACCCGCGCCGGGGCGGTCCGGTCCCGCGCGCTCACCTCACAGGTCGGCGCAGCTCTTCACGATCTGGCGGCAGACCAGGCACACCAGCTTGCACTTGCGCCACTCGGTGCGCGTGGAGCCGCACACGTCGCAGCTCTCGTCCAGCCCGTCCGGGGACCCGGCGTCCGGCGCGGCCGGAGGCATTGGCGCCGGGGCAGGCGTCGCGAGGGCTTCGGGCTCGGGCGGGTGCCGGTGGGCGTTGATCCGGGCGCACCAGCGGGGGTCGGGTGGCAGCATGGACGGAGTGCGAGAGTGCGAGAGTGCGAGAGTGCGCCGTTGCCGTTCCGCGGTATCCACATGATCCGTTGCGGAGGGAGACACCGGGGCAGTTTCCGGTGGCTCCCTCCGGCGGAGCGAGACCCCGCAGCGTCGGCACAGCAGTTCCGTGCCGACCGAGGAGGCTCGCGGAGCCCGCGCAGGAGACCGGCAGCAGTACCGCCGGGCTCCGGAGCGGCCCCACGCGAGAACCTTCAGGAAAACAGCTTACGACTCCCGGCTCGCCCGCTCGACCACCGTGATCCACGGGTCCAGCTGGTCCACCTCCTCCTCGCGCCCGTCCTCCCAGCGAATCCGGGCGTAGAGGGCCATGGCCTCCAGCACCTCGCCCAGCACACCCGCGGCGCTCTGCACCGTGTCCCGCGCCAAAAAGAAGTGGCGCGACTCCAGCTGTACGCTCATCTCCCTCCGTCTCGGCCCGCGGGGACCGCCGCGCGCCCGGTGAACCGTCCCGGGGGCGCCGGGAACCGCCCGCGCCCGGCCTCAAACTTGACGCCGCAGCGCCCTCTCCGGCAACTTCCCTGCGCACCGCCCCGCGAGCCGCGCGGGCGCAAACCCTTGCAGCGCAGGAGCTACGTGACCAGCGACCCGGAAGGCGCGCCCACCCTCCCCCCCACCCCCCGCCTCGACGTCCGCGTCCTCGCCCCGGAGGACGCGCCCGCGCTCCAGCGGGTGTTCGCGGCGGCGGGCGACCACTTCCTGGGCGTCACCGGCCGCGCCGAGCCCGCCCCCGACGCCGCCGAGCAGGAGCTGCGCGGGTGCGCCGCCGCCCCCGGGCGCGACGTGGCGCTGGCGTCGCTGCGCGAGGGCGGCGAGCCCGTGGGCGCGCTGGGGTGGTGGGCCGGCCACCCGGACGCGGAAACGGCGCTGCTGGGGATGCTGATCGTCGTCCCCGACCGGCGCGGGCAGGGGATCGCGCGCGAGGCGCTGGGCGCGCTGGAGGCGTGGCTCGCGGGCCGGGGGATCCGCCGGCTGCGCACCGGCGTGAGCACGCGCGACCTGCGGGCCGCACGGGTGCTCCCCGCGCTGGGGTTCGCGCGCATGAGCATCGCGGAGCACCAGGCGCTGGGGCTGGACATGGCGCACCTGGCGCTCTGGGAAAAGCCGCTCGGGTAGCCGCGTGGCCGTCACCGTCACCACCCTGCCGCTGCCGGACGAGGCGCTGGAGCTGCTGCGCGGCGCGGGCGAGGTGCGCGGGCCGGAGCGCTGGGAGGAGTCGCTCGAAGAGGCGGCGGCGCTCCTCCCGCTGCTCACCGTGCGCGTGGACGCCGCGCTGCTGGAGCGCGCCCCCGGGCTGCGGGTGGTCGCCTGCCCCACGGTGGGGCACGACCACGTGGACCTGGCCGCCTGCCGGGCGCGCGGCGTCGTGGTCACCCACACGCCGGACGTGCTCACCGAGGCCACGGCCGACCTCGCCTGGGCGCTGATCCTGGCGACGGTGCGGCGGCTCCCGCAGGCGGAGCGCTCGCTGCGCGCGGGGGAGTTCCATGGCTGGGGCTTCTGGGACTACCTGGGCGGCGACCTGTACGGGCGCACGCTGGGGATCTTGGGGATGGGGCGGATCGGGCGGGCGGTGGCGCGGCGGGCCGGGGGGTTCGGGATGCGGGTGAGGTACGCGTCGCGCACCCGGCTTCCGGAGGACGAGGAGCGCGCGCTGGGGGCCGAGTGGAGCGGATGGGACGACCTCCTCGCCGCGAGCGACGTGCTCACCCTGCACGCGCCGCTCACCCCGGAGACCCGGCACGTGCTGGACGCCGCCGCGCTCCGGCGGATGCGGCCGGGGAGCTACGTGGTCAACACCGCGCGCGGGCCGCTGGTGGACGAGGCCGCCCTCGCGGAAGCGCTGCGGGAGGGACGGCTGGCCGGGGCCGGGCTGGACGTGTACGAGCACGAGCCCCGCGTCCACCCCGCGCTCCTGGAGCTGCCGAACGTCGTCCTGCTCCCGCACGTGGGCTCGGCCACGCACGGCACCCGCACGCGCATGGCCGTGCTGGCCGCGCGCAACGCCCACGCGGTGCTCACCGGCGCCGCGCCGCTCACCCCCGTCGGCGGGCCGCGGTGAGCCGCCGGCCCGGCCGTCCCGCGTCAGGTCCCGCCGACGGCGCCCGTGGCCCTCAGCAGCTGCCAGTTCAGCGTCGCGCTCTGGCCCGCGGCCAGGTTCACGGTGCGCGCGACGCTGTCCCCCGCCGCCAGCCCGAAGCCGACGGGCACCTGCAGGAACACGCGGTACGCTCCCTGGCCCAGCCCCTCCAGGGCGTAGCGGCCCGCGGCGTCCGTGCTGTCCGCGGCCGTGCCTCCCGCCGTCGAGACCACCGCGCCGGCCACGCCCAGCCCGTCCGCCGTCACCGTCCCGCCGATGCTCCCCAGGCGGCCGCCGCCGGTCCCGATGGGGTCGGTGGGGAACAGGTTGTTCCCCTCGCACCCGGCCAGCAGCGCGCCCGCCAGCAGCAGCGTCGTCCGCACGTGCGTCTTTTGCATGGCTGTTTCTCCCCTGGTGTCCACGGCCGCGGTACGCAAGAACCGGGCGCTCCGGAGGCGACGACTCGAGGGCTGTCATGGCATTGAACCGCGGGACTGCACGGGGCGGGCGTGCCCCGGCTGGCGCCGGGTCGGGCTGCGGCTCCGTAGCAGACGATACGACCGTCTGCAACGGAGGCGAGCCC
>JBFMFL010000295.1:0-8768 GCA_040752145.1 Gemmatimonadota bacterium | reverse complement strand
CCGCAAGCGAGGGAGGGGAAACTACACGGATCTGCCGTGCTCCCCCTTCCCTCGCTTGCGGGGGAAGGGGGCCGGGGGGATGGGAGGTGCAGTGGCAGTTCTCCCCTCCCCCTTGCGGGGAGGGGCCGGGGGAGGGGGGCGCCGTTGCCGTTGCAGGCTGTTCCCTGTTCCCTGCCGTTCAGTGCGAGTGCGCCACGTGGATGATCTGGTCGCGGCGCGTCCCCACGGACACGTACCAGATCGGCACCCCCGTCAGTTCCTCCAGCCGCCGCAGGTACGCCTGCGCGGCCGCAGGCAGGTCTTCCCAGCGCCGCGCGTCCTGCGTGGGCGCCCGCCAGCCGGGGAGCGTCTCGTACACCGGCTCCGCCGCCTCCAGCAGCCCCAGGTCGCCGGGGAAGTCGTCCAGCTCCTGGCCCAGCGCGCGGTAGCCCGTGGCGATCTTGAGCTCGTCCAGCGTGTCCAGCACGTCAAGCTTGGTCACGGCCAGCCCGGTGAGGCCGTTGACGCGCGCGGCGTAGCGCACCACCACCGCGTCGAACCAGCCGCAGCGGCGCGGCCGGCCCGTGGTGGCGCCGTACTCGCCGCCCAGCTCGCGCACCCGCTCCTGCATGGGCGAAGGGAGCTCCGTGGGCAGCGGGCCCGAGCCCACGCGCGTGGTGTACGCCTTGACCACGCCCACCACCGCGTCGATCGCCGTCGGCCCGATCCCCACGCCCAGCCCCGCGCCCCCGGCGGTGGTGTTGGACGAGGTGACGTACGGGTAGGTGCCGTGGTCCACGTCCAGGAGGGCGCCCTGGGCGCCCTCCAGCAGCACGTGCTTGCCCTCCTTCAGCGCGTCGTGGATCACGCGCCCCGTCTCCACGGACAGCTTCAGCAGCCGCTCGCGGATCCCCATCACCTCGGCGATCACCTGCTCCGCGTCGGCGCGCTCCTCCGCCCCGCCGCACTCCAGGCGCTCGTTGGCGCGGGCCACGGCGCGGCGCAGCAGGTCGGCCGCGCGCGCCTCGTCGCGCAGGTCGGCCACGCGGATCCCCTGGCGCGCCACCTTGTCCTCGTACGCCGGCCCGATGCCGCGCCCCGTGGTGCCGATCTTGCCGGCGCCGCGCTGCGCCTCGGCCGCGCGGTCCAGGAGCTTGTGGTAGCTGAGCAGGAGGTGGGCGCGCCCGCTGACCCCCACCCGCGCCTCCGCGTTCTCCACCCGCCCGTCCAGCGCGTCCAGCTCCTCGAAGAACTGGAACGGGTCGAAGACCACCCCGTTCCCCAGCAGGCAGCGGCGCTCCGGGTGCAGGATCCCCGAGGGGATCTGGTGGAGGATGAACTCCTCCTTGCCCACGTGCACCGTGTGCCCCGCGTTGGCGCCGCCCTGGTACCGCGCGACGATGTCCACGTCCTCCGCGAGCACGTCGACGATCTTGCCCTTCCCCTCGTCTCCCCACTGGGAGCCGACGATCACTACGCAGCGATGCTCGTTCATCTGACCCGTCCCGTGTGCAGGCTCCGGCGTTTCGGCCGGGCGCCCCACAAGCAAAAAGCGGCCCCGCTCGGATCGGCGGGACCGCGGCTCACGTATCCTTCGGGCGAATGTAGGCCGTCGGGGGTTCGCGTGTCAACGGCAACTGCACTGAACTGCGGGGTTGGGCGTGCCCCCGCTGGCGCGGGGTCGGGCTGCGGCTCCGTAACGCAGCAAACAACGCTGCGTAACGGAGGCGAGCCCCGGCGGAAACTGCCTCGCCGGGTCTCGCCGCTTCGCGCTCGCATCCCTCACGCGGGGCTGGTGCTGGCGCCCTCGGGAGGCCCCCACCCGGCTCGCTTAGGCTCGCCACCCTCCCCCAATTCTGGGGGAGGGCCTCCCGCGCCTCGGCTTTGTCGTGCTCCCCCTCTCCCCTTGTGGGAGAGGGGGTCGGGGGGTGAGGGGTAGCCCCACGCTCCGGAGCCTGCCCCCGTCGTGTCGTTCTCCCCTCCCCCTTGCGGGGAGGGGCCGGGGGAGGGGGTCCGCCGTTGCCGTTGCAGGCTGTTCCCTATTCCCTGTTCCCTTCCGTTCCCCTACATGTCCGCCGTGGGCCCGTAGATCGACGGCAGCGGCACCTCGTTCAGGCGCAGGTACACGCTGAGCTGGCCGCGGTGGTGGATCAGGTGGTTCATCAGCATGGTGCGCAGCACCGCGGCGCGCGGCATGGCGAAGATGGTGCTGCCGCCGTTCTTGAGCGTCCAGGTCTCCATCAGGTCCTGATCCGAGGCCCCGGCGATCGCCTCGCGCGCCTGGGCCACGTTGGCGTCGAACATCTCCAGCACCGCGGCCGTGGTGCTGAACTGCGGCGGCGTGAAGCCGGGGCCGCCCGGCGGGTTCATGTCCACCTCGGTGAGCGACACGATGCGCGGCCCCAGCCCCACCAGGTTGGCGAGGTGGACCGCCAGCGGGCCCAGCGCGGTGGACTTGGGGTGCGGCCGGAAGTCGGCCCGGTCCTCGGGGACGCGCTCCAGCAGCGAGCGCGTGGTGGCCATCTCGTGGTCGAACTCGGGGAGGAGCGCCTGTGCGATGGGCATGTTCGGGAGCCGTCCGGGGTCTGGGTCGGGCCCGCGCGGACCGTCCGCCGGGCATGCGGACAAGGTACGGCCCGCGGGCGCCCGCGTCGAGCGGTCAGCCCGGCGCCGCGCCCGCGTCGCCGGCCACCCTGACCTCGCGGCCGCGCAGCGGCAGGTGCACCGTGAACGTGGAGCCCACGCCCGGCGCGGACTCCACCCGCACCCAGCCGCCCAGCAGGTTGAGCAGCTTGCGGGTGATGGAAAGGCCCAGCCCCGTGCCGCCGTACTCGCGCGTGGAGGACTGGTCCACCTGGCGGAAGTCGTCGAAGATCCCGTCCAGGCTCTCCGGCTCGATCCCGATCCCCGTGTCGCCCACGTCCACCTCGACGCCCCGGCCGCCGGGCGCGGGGCGCGCCGCCACCCGGATCTCCCCCTGGTGCGTGAACTTGACCGCATTGGAGAGCAGGTTGAGGAGGATCTGCTTGACCTTGGTGCGGTCCGTCTCCAGCACCGGCAGGTCCGGCGCCAGCTCCACCCGGTACTCCAGCTCCTTCTGGCGCACCATGGGCTCCACCGTGGCCGAGAGCTCCTGGATCAGCGCCGCCAGGTCCACCTGCTCCAGGTGAACCGGCATCTTGCCGGCCTCGATCTTGGCGAGGTCCAGCACGTCGTTCACCAGCTCCAGCAGGTGCTGGCTCGCCGCGAACATCCGGTCCAGCGCCTCCTCCTGGCGCTTGCTGATGTCGCCGTAGATCCGGTCGCGCATCAGCGAGGTGTAGCCCAGCAGCGCGTTGATGGGGGTGCGCAGCTCGTGGCTCATGCTCGCCAGGAACTCCGACTTGAGCCGGTACGCCCGCTCCAGCTCCTTGCTCTGCCACTCCAGCTGCCGGTTGCGCTCCTCCAGCTCGCCCGTGGCCGAGGCCACCCGGTCCTCCAGCCCCTCGTTGAGCCGGGTCAGCTCCAGCGCCAGCCGCTCGTTCTCCACCGCCTTGGTCAGGTCGTGGATGATGGAGACGACGGCCGTCATCTCCCCGCGCTCGTTGAGGATCTTGCCGGAGACCACCTCCACCGGGATCTCGCGGTGCGCGTCCGGGTCCACCAGCACCAGCTGCTCCACGCGCGCCGTGTCCGGGCTGAGCGCGAAGTCGGAGATGAGCGACGAGAAGCGCGTGTCGTTGGTCCGCACCTCCTGCTGGCGGGGGGCGTCCGCCGGCGCCTCGAAGAGCCGCTCCGCCTGGTGGTTGGTGAGGATGATGTTGGAGTCCTCGTCCGTCACCAGGATGGGGTCGCCCACGTTCTCCAGGATCAGGTTGAGGCGGTCGCGCTCGCGGCGCGACTTGACCTCCGCCTGCCGCATGCGCTTGAACTGCTGCTCCAGCTCCGTGGCCGCGCGCTTCAGGTCCGTGACGTCGCGTAGCACCGAGACCGCGGCGCCCTCCCCCGCCAGCGTGCCGGGGAGCGGCGTGGCGAGCACCTCGAAGAGCAGGTCCCCGCCCTCGGAGGGGTCCACCAGGTTCAGCTCGCGGGCCGCGGTGGCGGGCTCCCCCGCGCGGGCCAGGAAGGAGGAGAGCAGCAGGTTGTTGATCTCCACCGCGCGCCGCCGCCCCTCGCTGTCGCCCTCGCCGGTGTTGAGCAGGGCGCGGGCGCGCGCGTTCTCCAGCAGGATCCCGTTGTCCGCGTCGGTGACCAGCACCGGGTCGGGGAGCGCGTCCACGATGGCGGTGAGCAGCAGCCGCTCCCGCTCCGCCGCCGATCCCGCGCGGCGCACCTCCTCCAGCTCCCCCATGCGCTCCAGCGCCGGGCCCGCCACGCGCAGCACGCCCGCCAGCCCGGCGAAGTCGTCCAGCCTCCGCCCCGCCGGGTCCGCCAGCAGCACGGCGGCCGTTCCCTCGCGCCCCGGCACGGGGAGCACCACCCCGCGCCGCAGTCCGGGGAGCACCTCCTCCCCGCGCCACTCCGCCGGCTCGCCGGCGAGCGCCGCGCGCACCGCCGGGTGGAACTCCGCCGAGAGCGGCACCGAGAAGCCCCGCACCGTCGCCTCGTCCCACCCCGTCCCCGCCACGCCGCGCACCGCCCCGCGGCGCACCTCCGCGGCCAGGGCGCGCGCCACCCCCAGGGGGGCGAGCGCGCCCTCCAGCAGGCAGCGGAGCGCCTCCGCGAGGGAGCCCGCCCGCTGGACGCGGTCCAGCAGGGCGAGGGCCTCGGCGGTGTCGGGGGGGAAGGAGCCCACGGGTTCAGCTCAGCGCGTCGAGCCTTCGCCTCAGCTCGGCGTTCTCGGCGACGAGGCGGTCCATCTCGGCCGCGGAGGGGGAGGGAGCCGCGATCTCCCGGGGGCGCGAGGGGCCGGTGATCCCCACCGCCTCGGAGTATTTGAGGTAGGTGTCGATGGAGGCGACCACGATCCGCGCCTCGACGGTCACCAGGTCGATCCCCACCAGCGACACCCGCACGTAGGCGTCGATGACGATCCCCTTGTCGAGGACCCGGTCCAGGACGTCGATCAGGCTGGTCCCGCCCGGCGCACGTTCTACGGCCATCGGTTGCTTCTCCGAATCAGAAGGATGGGGAGGCCCCCCCGGTCGTCCGCCCCCGCTCCGCCCCGTCCCGCGCCCGCGCTCACTCCTCCCCGGCGTCCCCCGCCGTCAGCCGCTCCAGCCGCTCCTCCAGCAGCCGCACCCGCTCGCGCAGCTCCCGGTTCTCCACCGCGGCCCGCGACGCGCCGCCGCTCAGCGCCGGGTCGAAGCGCCACCAGTCCAGCCCGATCTGCTCCGCCTTGTCGATGGAGCACACCAGCAGCCGGACCTGCACGGTGAGCAGCTCGACGTTGGCGAGGTTGATCTTGATGTCGCCCGCGATCACCAGCCCCTTGTCCAGGATCCGGTCGAGGATGTCGACCAGGCCCTGGGGGCGGGTGGGGGCGAGGGGAGCGAGATCGGCCAATGCGCCTTGTCGTGTGCGGGTCCCGGTTTAGAGCAGCTTCCCCAGCGGCCCAAGATCGACGTTGAGGTCCTCCCCCGCAAGGCCAAAGACCCCCTTGATCTCCTGCATCTTCTCTTCCAGCAGCAGCAGCGCCGTGCCCATCCGCTCCACCTGCTCCTCGCTCAGGTCGGGGTCCTCCATGCGGCGGACGGCCTGGTGCTCCACCACCTGCCTCAGCAGCTCCACCAGGGTAAGCACGAGACGGGCCAGGTCCTGCTGCACCGTGTCGGGATCGACGTTTATCTGCTTCGGCAGCGTGTTCGCCAGCTCCGCGATCTCCGCCAGCGGCAGGTCTATTTGCGTGTTCTTCCTGTCTGGGTCGTTGGGCATGCTTCGGAACGGCTCCGGACTGCGGGTTCGGGCATGACCCCGGCTGGCGCCGGGGTCGGGCTGCGGCTCCGTAGCAGACGATACGACCGTCTGCAACGGAGTCGAGCCCCGCGAAACTGCCCGCGGGTCTCGCCCCTCCGGGCCGACATCCCTCATGCAACTTCTTGCCCAGCCTCGGGATCCCGCAGTTGCCCCCTCTCCCAGAATGGCGCTTCACGCTGCGCGTGAACCGGATGAAGGGAGAGGGTGGCGAGCCTCAAGCGAGCCGGGTGAGGGCCTTCTGAGCCGGCTACACGAACGAGTACGGCGCCCACGGGCCCGAAACCCGCACCTCGGCGCCCGCCAGCCCCTCCCCGGCACGCCCCACGGCGTCGCGGTACGCGGCCACGTCCTCCCTGCGCACCAGGTGGGCCAGCGTCCCGGCGACCTCCGGCCGCGGCAGCATCGTCCGCGTCTCCTCCGCTCCGGGCAGCGCCGCCGCGACCGCCCGCGAGACGCGTTCGACCAGCGCCTCCGCCTCGTCCCGCAGCGCCGCTTCCAGGCCGTGCTCGCGCCGCCGCGCCTCCAGGTAGGCCCGCCCGGTCGCCGGCTTCTCCGCCGCGGGCCGCAGTTCCGGCCGCGCGGCGAGCAGGCGCTCCCGCGCCGCCGCCGCGTCCCAGGCCAGGGTGGCGGCCATCTCCACGCGGCCGCGCACGCGCTCCAGACCGGCGCGCAGCTCGTCCGCGCGCTCCGCCAGCACGGCGCGCAGCGCCTGCTCGTCCGCGAAGGCGGCGCCGAAGCGCAGGGGGAGCGGGGTGGCTGCGCGGAGCGCCGCGCGCACCACGGCGTCGTGCTCGCGCAGGCGGTCCGGCGCGGGCTCGGGGCGCGCGTCCAGCCGGGACACCCAGGCGCACAGCCCCTCCGCCTCCACCACCCCCACCTCCGCCCCGCCGATCCCGCGCACGTCCGGCCCCGGCGGCGGCTCCCCGGCCGCGCGGATGCAGTAGGCGTGCAGGATCATCCCCCGTCCGCGGCGTCCCGCCCCACGGGGCGGCCCAGCGTCCGGCGCGCGGTGGAGACGGAGGTCAGCACGGCGTTGAGGCCCAGGTACACCAGGTCCACCCCGGCCACGGAGATGGTGACCTCGCCGGTCAGCACCACGCCCTTGTCGAGCACCCGGTTCACCAGGTCCACCAGCGACCACTCCTCGCCGCTGCCGGGGGTCCACACCTCCCACTCGTCGCCGGCGGGCGTCACGTCCAGCCCGCCCGGGGCGTCCTCGCGCTCAGGATGCATCCGCGGCGAAGTGGTAGGGGGGCCAGGGGCCCGTGAACTCCAGCTCGAACCCGGCGGCGCCCCAGCGGTGCGCGGCCTCCGTGACGGCGCGCTGGAAGGCCGGGAAGGCGGCCTCGTCCACCAGGAAGGCGGCGTCCAGCACCAGCGCGCGCCCCTCCTCCCCGCCGCGCCCGGCCAGGGGGAGCGCCCGCGCCTCCGCGGCCGGCGGCGCGAGCGCCGCGTACGCCTGGCGCGCCGCATCCGCGCCCACCGCGCGCAGTTCCTCCGCGCGCAGACCCGCGGCCTTCTTGCGCAGCAGGAACTGCCGCCCCGGCGCGGCGGCGGCGATCTCCGCCGCCAGCTCCCGCAGCCGCGGCGAGAGCTCGTCCAGGTGCTCCGCCACGCGCGCGTCCACCCGCCACAGCCGCACCCCCCACTCCCGCCGCCCGGCCACGCGCGCCAGCCCGCGGCGGAAGCGCTCCCCCTCCCCCTCCAGCAGCGCCCGCACCCGCTCCGGCCCCGCGTGCAGCGAGAACAGCGTCAGCGGGAGCACCGGGCCGCGGTCCGCCAGCCAGAGCAGCACCGCCTCGTGCGCGGCGCCGCGCTCGCCCACCCAGGCCAGCTCCGCCGTGCGCGCGTCCAGCGCCGCCTCGCCGTACTCCTCCGCCGGCAGCTCGCAGACCACGGCGGCCAGGCCGCCCGCGCGCAGCAGCCGGACGGGCGCGCCGTCGATCCCCGCGACGCCCTCCGGGATCTCCGGGGCGTCCGCCGGGACGACGGCGTACAGGTAGGTCAGCGTGTCCACCGCGCTCACGCCGGCTCCGCGCACCGCCAGGCGCGCGCGAAGCGGAGCAGCTCCGCCGCGCCGCGCGGGCCCCCGCCGCCCCACTCCGGCGCCACGGCGGCCTCGGGAATGCCGGGGACCCTGAGCAGGCGCACCGCCGCCTCCACGCGGTCCGGTTGGACGGCGCCGCCCGCGAGCGCGCGGTTCACCAGCAGGGCGCCGGGCGCGGTCCCCAGCTCGCCCAGCCGGAGCGCGAGCCGCCGCGTCTCGGGGACGGCGAGCGCTTCGGGGAGGGCGACGGCGAGAAAAAAGGTGTGATCGCGGTCCTCCAGGCGGGCGCGGAGGCCCCGGAGCGTGCGCGCGAAGCGTAGGACGCGCTCCGCCGTCTCCCCCAGCCCCACCACCTCGCGGTAATTCAGGAGCAGGCGGAGGAGGGCGTGCGACCAGTCGAGCGCCACGGCGGGCATCTCCAGCAGGCGCAGCAGGTGGCCGGTGGGGGCGGTGTCGAGCACCAGCGCATTGTATTCCGCCCCTTCCAGCAAGTCAATCACGTCCCCCAGCGCCATCACCTCGTCCACGCCCGGGGGCGCCAGCTCCACCAGCCGCTCCACCACCTGCCGGTCCGCCGCCGCCGAGATCCCCCGCCCCACCATTCCCGCGAACCAAGCCTCCACCTGCGCCCGGATCTCCCCCCGGAACGCCTCCCACGCCCCGGCCGCGTCCACCTGCCGCAACCGCACCCCCGGCGCGTCGGGCGCCTCCGTCGCTGCCGCGCCCACCTCCCCCCCCCACACGTCCCCCAGCGACCCCGCGGGGTCCGTGCTCATCAGCAGCACCGGCCCCCGCCCCTCCTCCGCCAGCCGCGCCGCCACCGCCGACGCCACGGTGCTCTTCCCCA
>JBFMFL010000294.1:0-8785 GCA_040752145.1 Gemmatimonadota bacterium | reverse complement strand
CGCTTGGTGCGCCTGTAGTTGTCCCCTCTCCCAGAATTGGGAGAGGGTGGCGAGCCTCAAGCGAGCCGGGTGAGGGCCCTGCCGTTCTCCCCTCCCCGCAAGGGGGAGGGGCCGGGTGAGGGCCGCCCTCACGCAGCCCCGCGGCTGCCTGTTCGCAATATGCAGCCTGGTGGCTGCATGTCAAGGCAGTCGTGTTCCGGCGCGGGAACGGGGCGGGCCTCACGCGCCACGTGGAGCCCGCGCAAGTCGTGCAGCCGCAGCGTGCTTGACGCGCCCCGGCACCGGGTCCATATTGCACCCCTCAACCGCCGGCCGCTTCCGTGGCACCCTTTCCCGCCACGCCGGAGCACCTGTTCACCGCCCGCCCCATCCCGCGGGGGCTCCGCAAGGAGCTTCCCGCTCGGCTTTTTTCCCGCCGTCCCGCCGTTCCCCGTCGCAGCCCGATGGTCGCAGACCCCAGGACACTGATCGACAAGCTCAACCCGGCGTGCCGCGGCGCGCTGGAGAGGGCCGCCGCGGTCTGCGTCCGGCGCACGCACTACGGGGTGGAGACCGAGCACCTGCTCGCCGAGCTGCTGGAGTCGCCCGGCGGCGACGTGCTGGCGGTGCTGCGGCAGTACGACGTGGACCCGGCGGCGCCGCTGGCCGAGCTGGCGGAGGCCACGGAGAAGTTCCAGCGCGGCAACGGCCGCACCCCCTCGCTCTCGCCGCACCTGCTGCGCTGGCTGGAGCGGGGGTGGCTGGTGGCCTCGCTCCGGCTGGGCGAGGACGCGGTCCGGCCCGGGGCGCTCCTCCTGGCGCTGCTGGACGACGACCTGCTCCGCGCCGCCGTCCTGGACTCCGCCCCGTCGCTGGGGCGCATCCCCCGCGACGGGCTCCGCGACCACCTGCGCGACCTGCTCGGCGCCCCCGCCGCGGCCCCTTCCTCCCGCTCCGCCCCGCCCTCCGCCGCCCCGCCGGCCCCCCACGACACGCCCCGCGCCGCCCCCGCCGGCTCCGCCCTCGCCCGCTACACCGTCGACCTCACCGCCCAGGCCCGCGCCGGCCGCATCGACCCCGTCCGCGGGCGCGACGGCGAGATCCGGCAGATCGTGGACATCCTCATGCGCCGCCGCCAGAACAACCCCATCCTCACCGGCGAGGCCGGCGTGGGGAAGACGGCGGTGGTGGAGGGGTTCGCGCTGCGCGTGGCCGAGGGGAGCGTCCCGCCGGCGCTGCGCGACGCGGCGGTGCTGGCGCTGGACCTGGGCGCGCTCCAGGCGGGCGCCGGGGTGCGCGGCGAGTTCGAGAACCGCGTCAGGTCCGTGATCGAGGAGGTGAAGGCGTCGCCCGCGCCGGTGATCCTGTTCATCGACGAGGCGCACACGCTGATCGGCGCGGGGGGCGCCGAGGGGCAGGGCGACGCCGCCAACCTGCTCAAGCCGGCGCTGGCCCGCGGCGAGCTCCGCACCATCGCGGCGACCACCTGGTCCGAGTACAAGCGCTACGTCGAAAAGGACCCCGCCCTCGCCCGCCGCTTCCAGGTGGTGCGCGTGGACGAGCCCGACGAGGCCACCGCCGCCGACATGCTCCGTGGCGTGGCCGCGCAGCTGGAGCGGCACCACGGCGTGCGCGTGCTGGACGAGGCGCTGCGCGACGCGGTCCGCCTGTCGCACCGGCACATGCCCGGCCGCCAGCTCCCCGACAAGGCCATCAGCGTGCTGGACACCGCCTGCGCCCGCGTCGCGGTGGCGCAGCACGGCGCCCCCGTGGCGGTGGAGGCCGCGGCGCGGCGGATGGAGCAGGCCGCGCTGGAGCTGGCCGGGCTGCGCCGCGAGGCCGCCGCCGGGGCCGACCACGCCGCCCGCCTGGCCGCGCTGGAGGACGAGCTGGACGCCGCCCGCGCCGAGCGCGCGCTGCTGGAGGACCGCTGGCGCGCCGAGCTGGAGCGGGTCCGCGAGATCGTCCGGCTGCGCGCGGAGGCCGAGGCCGGCGGCGACGCGCACGGGCGCCTGGCCCGCGAGGTCGCCGCGCTGGAGGCGGACCTGGAAGCGCTCCAGGGCGAGGAGCCGCTGGTCCCCAGCTGCGTGGACTCGCGCGTGGTCGCCGCGGTGATCGCCGGGTGGACCGGGATCCCGCTGGGCAAGATCCTCAAGGACGAGATCCGCACCGTCCTGGGCCTGCGCCACCGCATGGCCGACCGGGTGATCGGCCAGCCGGAGGCGCTGGACACCATCGCCCGGCGCATCCGGACCTTCCGCGCCTCGCTGGACGACCCCGGCAAGCCGGTGGGGGTGTTCCTGCTGGTGGGCCCCAGCGGGGTGGGGAAGACCGAGACCGCGCTCACCCTGGCCGACCACCTGTACGGCGGCGAGCGCAACCTGGTCACGGTCAACATGAGCGAGTACCAGGAGGCGCACACCGTCTCCGCGCTCAAGGGCGCGCCCCCGGGCTACGTGGGCTACGGGCGCGGCGGGATTCTCACCGAGGCGGTGCGGCGCAGGCCCTACAGCGTGGTGCTGCTGGACGAGGTGGAGAAGGCCCACCCGGACGTCATGGAGCTGTTCTATCAGGTGTTCGACAAGGGGAGGATGGAGGACGGCGAGGGCGTGTCCGTGGACTTCCGCAACACCCTCATCCTGCTCACCTCCAACGTGGGCTCGGAGACCGTGCTGGACGCCTGCCGCGACGGGCGCCGCCCCGGCCCGGAGGAGCTGGAGGAGCGGATCCGCCCCGAGCTGCTGCGCTGCTTCCCGCCCGCCTTCCTGGGCCGGCTCACCGTGGTCCCCTACTTCCCGCTCGCCGACGCCGAGATCCGCGAGATCGTGGAGCTCAAGCTGGCCGAGGTGCAGCGCCGCTTCTGGGAGAGCCACGGCGCCGAGCTGACCTACGACGACGCCGTGGCCGAGGCGGTGGCGCGCCGCTGCACCGAGACCGACGCCGGTGCCCGCAACGTGGACCACATCGTCTCGCACTCGGTGCTGCCGGAGCTTTCCACGCTGGTGCTGGAGCGCATGTCCCGCGGCGAGGCGGTGTCCGCCGTGCACCTGTCGCTGGGCCCCGGCGGCGGCTTCGCGTACCGGGTGGCCGACGGCGCGTCGTCCCGGACCCCGCAGCTGGCGGTGCTCGCGTGACGCTGGCGCAGACCGCCCACCAGCTCACCGTCTCCTCGCCGCTGGGCAAGGACGTGCTGGTCGTGCGCGACTTCCACGGCGAGGAGCGCATCTCCGGCCTCTTCCACTTCTCGGTGAGCATGGTGTCCGAGAACGCCGCCCTGGCCTTCGACGACATCGTGGGGCAGGGGCTCACCGTGGCGCTGGAGCTGCCGGACGGGAGCAGCCGGTACTTCCACGGCCTCGTCACCCGCTTCTCGCAGGCGGGGGGCTACGGGCGGACCACGGTGTACCACGCCGAGCTGCGCCCCTGGCTGTGGATGCTGACGCTGACCGCCGACTGCCGCATCTGGCAGGCGCAGACGGTGCCGCAGATCCTGGAGGCGCTGTTCGGGGAGCTGGGCTTCACCGACTTCCGCAACGCGCTCACCGGCACCTACGCGGCGCGCGACTACTGCGTGCAGTACCGGGAGACGGCGTTCGCCTTCGTGTCGCGGCTGATGGAGGAGGAGGGGATCTTCTACTTCTTCGAGCACGCCGAGGGGGCCCACACCCTGGTGCTCGCCGACGACGCCGACGCCCACGCCGCCTGCCCGGGGCTGGCCACCGCGCGCTATCGCCAGACCGCAACCACCGCCGAGTACGGCGACGTGGTCACCCGCTGCACCCTGGAGCGGCAGGTCACCACCGGCAAGGTGGCGCTGGACGACTACAGCTTCGAGACCCCGTCCACCGACCTGGTGGTGACGGTGGAGGGGAGCGGGGGGACGCTGCGGGTCTACGACTACCCCGGCGGCTTCGCCCAGACCTCCGACGGCGAGCGCATCGCCAAGCTGCGCATCGAGGCCGCCGAGGTGCCCGCGAAGACGCTGCGCGGCGACAGCTTCTGCCGGGCCTTCACCGCGGGCTACAAGTTCACGCTGGAGGGGCACGAGCGCGAGGACGCCAACGCCGCGTACGTGCTGCGCTCGGTCTCCCACTCCGGCTCGCAGGAAAGCTACTCCAACAGCTTCGAGGCCTTTCCTGCCGATACTCCCTTCCGCCCCGCCCGCGTCACCCCCAAGCCGTCCATCCCCGGCGCGCAGACGGCAGTCGTCGTGGGAAAGAGCGGCGAGGAGATCTGGACCGACTCGTACGGACGCGTGAAGGTGCAGTTCCACTGGGACCAGAAAGGCAAGAACGACGAGAGCTCGTCGTGCTGGATCCGGGTGGCGCAGGGGTGGGCCGGCAAGGGGTGGGGCGCATTCTTCCTCCCGCGCATCGGGCAGGAGGTGCTGGTCTCCTTTTTAGAGGGCGACCCGGACCGCCCCATCGTCAGCGGGTGCGTCTACAACGCCACCATGACCGTCCCCTACACCCTGCCGGCGGACCAGACGAAGAGCACGATCAAGGGGAAGTCGTCCAAGGCCGGGGAAGAGTCCAACGAGCTGCGCTTCGAGGACAAGAAGGACTCGGAGGAGGTGTACCTGCGCGCCGCCAAGGACATGACGGTGTCGGTCAAGAACGCCCGCACCACCACGGTGGAGGAGGCGGACGACACCCTCACCGTGACCAAGGGGAAGCGCACGGTCACGGTGAGCGAGGGCGACCAGACGGTGACGGTGAGCAAGGGGAAGCGCACCGTCACCGTGAGCGAGGGGGACGAGGCGCACACCGTCACCGCGGGGAAGCGGGACGTGAAGGTGGGCGGCGACGAGACGCACAAGAACGACGCCAAGTTCACCCACGAGACCGGCGGCAACTACACCCTCAAGGTCACCGGCGACCTGGTCATCGAGGCCACGGGAAACATCACCATCAAGGCCGGGCAGGCGCTCACCCTCAAGGCCGGCACCGACCTCGGGATTGAAGCGGGGACGGCGCTCAAGGCCAAGGCCGGGACGGAGCTGGGCGCCGAGGCCGGCACCTCGCTCAAGGCCAAGGCCGGCCTGGATCTTGGCCTCGAAGGGCTGAGCGTGAAGGCGAAAGCGAGCACCAGCGTCGCCATCGAGGCCGGCACCACCTTCGAGGTGAAGGGGAGCGCCATGGGCACGGTGGACGGCGGCGGGATGCTGACGGTCAAGGGCGGCCTGGTGAAGCTCAACTGACCATGGCCGACGCCGTCGAGCAGGTCGTCACGGACGAGGCGGGCAACGTCCTCCAGCGCGCCTGGATGCGGGACGGCGTCCCCCACGGCGAGACCGTCGTCTACGGCCCGGACGGCGCCGTCCGCTCCCGCGCCGACTTCCGCGAGGGGAAGCTCCACGGCACGGTGGTCACCTACGGCGAGGACGGCGGCGAGCTTCTGCGCGCCGGGTACCTGGACGGCGAGCGCGACGGCGACTCCACGGTGTACGCCGACGGCCGCGTGCAGATGGTGATGAGGTACGCGGCCGGCGTGCTGGAGGGCGAGACCACGGCGTACCACCCCGGCGGCGAGACCTCGGCCCGGCTTCCCTACAGGGGAGGAAAGCTGAACGGCGAGGCGGCCTGGTTCGACGCCGGCGGGCGCGTGCTGCGGCGCGTGGCCTACGTGGACGACCGGCCGGAGGGCCCCGCACGCGAGTTCTTTCCCGGCGGCCAGGTCCGCGAGACCTCCACCTACGTGGCCGGGCTGCTGGACGGCGAGGTCGTCACCTTCGACGAGGCGGGCGAAGTCGTCGCCGTGAAGCGCTTCCGCGCGGGCAAGCCGCTGGACGGCCCGGCGGGCGGCGGCGCGGGCGGCGGGCTCAGGGACCGTGCGGGCCTGCTCGCCGCGGCGCTCAAGACCCTCACGGGAGGCAAGTGAAGTGGGACAGGCCGCGTGCATGGGCGGGATGATGATGTGCAGCTTCGGGGTGGCGCCCAGCTCGCTGGTGGTGCTCCCCGCCAACCGGGTGATGATCGGGGGGCCGCCCGCGGCCACCATCATGGACCACGCGCCCATCGTCAACGTGCCGCCCTTCGGGATGTGCAGCTCGCCGTCCAACCCCACCGTGGCCGCCGCCACCGCCGCCGCCCTGGGGGTGCTCACCCCCATGCCGTGCGTGCCCGTGACCGCGGCGCCCTGGGTGGTGGGCGCGCCCACCGTGCTGATCGGCAACATGCCCGCGCTGAACGGCACGTCCAAGCTGATGTGCAGCTGGGGAGGGGTGATCCAGCTCACCTTTCCCGGCCAGGTGACCACGCAGGTGCCGTGACCCCCCGCGCCCAGGACCGCGTGCGATGAGCGCCTACACCTTTTCGCTGGACCGCAGGGGCCTGACGACCGTGGTCGCCGGCCTGGCCGCCGTGGGCGTGCTCCTCTTCTTCACCGGCGTGCTGGTGGGGGTGGGAGCGAGCCTCCCCGACGCCGCCGCGCCCGCGCGGTACCCCGGCGCCATGGCGTCTGCGGGGGAGCCGGCGGACGGGATGGACGAGCCGGACGTGGAGAGCGCCGACACCCGCATGGTGTCGGACGGCGGGGCGGTGGACGAGGGCGCGACGGGCGGGCCGGCGGGCGAGGAGCCGCTGTACGCCGTGCAGGTGGGGGAGTTCGCGCGGGAGGAGCCGGCGCTGGCGCTGCTGGAGCGGCTGGGCGCGCGCGGCTACGAGGCGTTCCTGGTCTCCGGCTACGACTCGCGCTGGCGGCTGCGGATGCAGGTGAGGTTCGGCGCGTACGACGACGCCGACGAGGCGCGGCTGGCGGCGGACGAGGTGGCGGCGCGCGAGGGCCTGGCCGCCGCCGTCGTCCCGGCCGAGGAGCTGGTCCCCTGAGGCGGGCCCCCGCGCACCCGCGCGCCCTCGCCGTGCTGTGCGCCCTGGCGCTGCTCGCCGCGGGGAGCTGCCGTCCGGCGGTGAAGACCGGCTCCATGGCCGTGTACGTGGCGCCCGAGGCCAACAACACCAGCCCGGTGCCCGTGGAGCTGGTGGTGGCCTACGACGACGAGCTGGTCAAGGTGCTGGCCGGGATGACGGCGCGCGACTGGTTCCGGCAGCGGGCGCAGCTGCGGCAGGACAACCCGCGCGGGCTGCGGACGCTTGCCTGGGAGTTCGTCCCCGGGCAGAGCGTGCCCCTGCAGCCGCTGCGCGTCCCCCGCAAGAAGGCCAAGGGCGCCTTCGTCTTCGCCGACTTCTACGCGCCGGGCGACCACCGGGTGCGGGTGGACCCCTTCAAGCGAATCCTGCTCACCCTCCGCGAGGATGGCTTTTCCGTTGACCCGACCTGACGCCGCGCTCCCGGGAGCCGCTCGATGATCCCCGGACGCAGGGTGCCGGACGCGGTGCAGTGGCACGAGGGGATGCTCCTCGCGCCGCAGCACTTCCAGCTCGCCGCCACGCGCGCCGAGGAGCTGGTGCACTACCACGTCCGCGCCGCCTCCCCCTTCCACTGGGGGGTGCGCCGGGTGGTGTTCGACGACTCGCTGCTGGTGGGCGGGACGCTGCGGGTGACGGAGCTGGAGGCGGTGATGCCGGACGGGCTGCTGGTGGTGCACGGCCCCGACCGCGGCGCTCCGCTGGAGGTGGACCTGGGGACCTACGCCGAGGAGGCGCGCCGCGCCCCGCTGCGCGTTCACCTGGCCGTCCCCGCCCGCCGCCGCGAGGGCGAGCCCTTCGCCGGGAGCCTGGCGCGCCACGAGTCGGTGGAGGGTCGCGAGGTGGCCGACGAGAACACCGGCGAGGGGGCCATGCCGGTGCCCAGGCTGCGCCCGCGGGTGTCGCTGCTGGTGACGCAGACGCCGCCGGACAAGTACGTCAGCTTCCCGCTGGCCCGCGTCTCGTTCAACGACGAGACCTTCGCCCGCACCGACTTCGTCCCGCCGCAGCTGGGCGTGGCGCACGCCTCCGGGCTGGGCGACGCCTGCGCCCGCCTGGCTACCCGGGTGCGCGAAAAGGCCGTGTACCTGTGCGACAAGGTGCGCGCCAACGCCTCCGGCACCCGCAGCGCCTCCGTCGCCGACATGCAGCAGGCCGTGGCCGCGATGACGGCCGAGCTCCCGCGCCTGGAGGCGCTGCTCGCCACCGGCGTGTCGCACCCGCTGGAGCTGTACCTGGCGCTCTGCTCGCTGGCCGGGCGGCTGGGCCCCCTGGCGATGCAGGTGCCCCCGCAGTTCCGCGCCTACGACCACGACGACCTACGCGCCACCTTCGCGCCGGTGCTGGAGTTCTGCGGGCGGATGCTGGACGCGGTGCAGGAGACCTACACCGCCACCCCGTTCCACTTCGACGACGGGGCCTTCGGCCTGGCGCTCCGCCCCGAGTGGATGGCCCGCACCCTGGTGGTGGGCGTGGTCCCGCAGGCCGGCATGTCGGAAGCGGAAGCGGCCGCCTGGTTCGAGGAGACGCGCATCGCCTCGCGCGGCAGGATGCAGTCCGTGCGCGAGCGCCGCATCCGCGGCGCCGAGCGCAAGCGCATCGACACCGTGGGCGACCTGGGGCTGGTGGGGGGCAAGGGCACCGTGCTCTTCGCCATCCGCGTGGAGCCCGAGCTGATCGAGGCCGAGGACGTCCTCCAGGTGGCCCACCCCGCGGAGCACACCGGCAGGGCCCGCCCCCGCGAGATGCTGCTGTACACGCGGAGCAGGATGTAAGGGGAACGGCAGGTTACAGGGGACAGGTTACAGGGGACAGGTTACAGGGGACAGCCGGCGAACTGCGACGGCGACCCCTCCCCCGGCCCCTCCCCGCAAGGGGGAGGGGAGAACGACAAAACCCGAGGCACAGGAAGCCCTCCCCCAGAATTGGGGGAGGGTGGC
>JBFMFL010000293.1:0-8814 GCA_040752145.1 Gemmatimonadota bacterium | reverse complement strand
GCGGTGGTGCTGGTGGTGGGGCTGCCGCTGGTGCCGCCGCTGCGGCGCCACGGGCGCACGCTGGGGCGCCTGGCGGCGCTGCTGCTGCTGGCCGGGGCGGGCGTCGGCGCGGCGCTGCTGCTCCCCAACCGGCTGCGCTGGAAGAGCGAGAACCCGTACCTGGAGTCGGCCCGCGGGCTGGTGAACTACCAGGAGGGGAGCGGGCGCGGGCGGCTGATCCAGTACCGCAGCAGCGCGATGATGGCGCTCCGGAACCCGCTGCTGGGGGTGGGGCCGGGGAACTGGCCGGTGGAGTACCCGGAGCACGCCGGGCGGCGCGACCCGTCGCTGTCGCGCGACGAGCCGGGGACCACCTCCAACCCGTGGCCCAGCAGCGACTGGGTGGCATTCCTGGCGGAGCGCGGGCTGCCGGCGTTCGCGCTGCTGGTGGGGGTGTTCGCGGCGCTGGCGCTGGGGGCGTGGCGGCGGATGCGGGCGGCGCGCGACGCGGACGAGGGGCTGGTGGCGCTCACCCTGCTCGCCACGCTGGCCGCCGTCGCCGTGGTGGGGGCGTTCGACGCGGTGCTGCTGCTGGGGCTGCCGGCGCTGCTGGTGTGGACGGCGCTGGGTGCGTTGTCGCGGCCGGAGGACCTGCGCCCGGCCCCGTCCGCGCCCGGCGTGCGGGTGGCGGCGGTGCTGCTGGTGACGCTCGCCGCCGGCGCGGGGGCGGCCAGGAGCGCGGCGCAGCTCGTGGCCATGTCCATCTACGCGGAGGGCGGCGGGCGCGCGTCGCTGGAGCGGGCCGCGCGGCTGGACCCGGGGAGCTACCGCATCCGCCTGCGGCTGGCGCGGGGCAGCGGGGGGCGGACCCGCGAGTCGCGCTGCGAGCACGCCCGCGCCGCGCACGAGCTGTATCCGAACGCGGCCGCGGCGAGGCGCCTGGCCGACGCCTGCGATTGAGCCCGGAGGAGCGGGGGGTGCGCGAGGGCGCGGCGTTCGAGTGCAGCTTCGAGGTGCGCTGGGCCGACCTGGACGGGAACCGGCACGTGCGGAACACCGCCTTCAGCGAGTACGCCACCCACACGCGCTTCCGCCTGCTGGCCGCGCACGGGTTCGACCAGGCCCGGCTGGAAGCCCTCCGCTTCGGCCCGGTGATGGTGCGGGAGGAGATCCGCTACCGCCGCGAAGTCCTCCTCGGCGACGCGCTGCGGGTGGACGTGAGCTGCGCGGGCCTTTCGGCGGACGGCTCGCACTGGCGGGTGCACCAGGGCGTGCTGCGCTCGGACGGCAGGGAGGCGGCGGCGCTCACCATCCAGGGCGGGTGGATCGACCTGGACTCGCGCAGGCCGGTGGCGCCGCCCGCGGAGCTCGCGGCCGTGCTCCTGGCGCTGCCGCGCGCGCCGGACTACGAGGAGCTCCCCTCGCTGGTCCGGCGCCGGGGCTGACCGGGCGCCGGGCTACTTCCCCCAGACCTCCGCGAGGCGCTGGGCGCGGCCGCAGGTGAACTTGTAGAACCGGTAGCGCACCGGGTTCTTGAGGTAGTAGTCCTGGTGGTACTCTTCCGCCGGCCAGAACTCCCCCACCGGGGCGATCTCGGTGACGATGGGCTCCCGGAAGCGCCCGTCCAGCGCCCGCTTGGACGCCTCGGCCAGCCGGCGCTGCTCCGCGTCGTGGTAGAAGACCGCGGAGCGGTACTGCGCGCCCTCGTCGCAGAACTGCCGGTCGGGCGTGAGCGGGTCCACGTTGCGCCAGAAGACGTCGAGGAGCCTGGCGTAGCTCGTCTTCCGCGGGTCGAAGACGACCTGCACCACCTCCGCGTGCCCCGTCCCGCCCGCCGAGACCTGCTCGTAGGTGGGGTTCCGCGTCCGGCCGCCGGTGTAGCCGGAGGTGGTCTCCACCACCCCCGCGGCCTTGTCGAAGGCCTCCTCCACGCACCAGAAGCAGCCGCCCGCGAAGGTGGCCGTGTCCAGCGCCGCGGCCGCGGGGACGCCCTGCCCCGGGGGGGCGCTCTGCCGCGCCTCGGCGTCCGACCCGCCGGAGCAGGCCGCCGCCAGCAGCACCGCGGCGGCGGTCACGTGCCTGCGCACGTCAGCTCCTCAGCGCCGGGAGGGGATCGCCCTCCGGGACGAAGCGCAGCGCCACCCCGTTGTTGCAGTAGCGCTTGCCCGTGGGCGCGGGGCCGTCGCCGAACACGTGGCCCTGGTGCCCGCCGCAGCGCACGCAGTGGTACTCGGTGCGCGGCAGGATCATCTTGAAGTCGCGCTTGGTGGCGACCCGCCCGGACAGGGGCGCCCAGAAGCTGGGCCACCCCGTGCCGCTGTCGAACTTGGTGGCCGAGGAGAACAGCGGGAGGAAGCAGGCGGCGCAGACGAACGTGCCCGCGCGCTTCTCGGCGTTCAGCGGGCTCGTGCCGGCGCGCTCCGTGTCCTCCTCGAAGAGCACGGCGTAGGCGGCCGGCGGGAGCAGCCGGCGCCACTCCGCCTCGGACTTTCTCAGCTTCGGGATCCCCTGCCGGTCCACCTCGTCCGCCTCCAGGCGAACGGCGAGCGGGGCCGCGGCCAGGCCGAGCAGGCCTCCCAGGAACTGCTTGCGGGTCATTCCAACGCCTCCGGGTCGAGAGTCGCACCACAATACCCGCGGCGGGCGCGCATGTTCAGTCTTCGTAAAGAGATGACCCCCGGGGGCGGCTGCGTTCCGCCCCCGGGGCGCGCGCGTCAGGCGCCCCACTCGCCGTACCCGGCGCCCCACTCCGACTCGTCCACGTACGAGTCCCGGTTCGCGTCCCAGGTGCCGAAGGCGCCCTCCCCGAACTCGTTCTCCTCCAGCAGGTTGTTGTCGTTCCGGTCCCACTCGCCGAACAGCCCGGTGCGGTTGAACCCCTCGCCCAGCTCCCCGGAGTCCAGGAAGGTGTCGCGGTTGGCGTCCCATTCCCCGAAGGCGCCGGCGTTCTCGCCCTCGCCGAACCACCCGCGCGTCCCCTCGCCCCACTCCGCCTCGCTGACCCGGTTGTCGTTGTCCCGGTCCCAGATGCCCAGGGCGCCGGTGCCGAACTCGTTGTTGTCGATCCCCTCGGTGGCGCCGGCCCAGCGGCTGTAGACTCCGCCGCGGTCGACCCAGCCGCCGAACTCGTCGGATGCCAGCCGCGAGTCGCGGTCGGTGTCCCACTCGCCCAGGCCGCCCGCGGCCACGCCGGCTTCCGCCGCCGGCGCCTCGGCGACCTGCTCGCCGACCTCCTCCTCCGCGCCGCAGCCGGCCGCGAGCAGTGCCGCGGCGAGGGCGGGGAGCGCCAGGAACCATCTCGTACGCATGTCGTGTCTCCTGTCCAGGGTTGCAGGAGGATCCCGCCGCTGCACGGCGGGATCCCGGAGGCACGCGGGGGGTGCAAACGGGGTGCGAGGTCGCGGGTGGGAAACGTACAGTTCACCGCGCGCCGGGGGACTGTCCCGCCCCCGGCGCACGGACGGTCAGTACCGCAGCGGGCCGGCGCCCTCGCGCCCCTCCGGCCGCGGCGTCACCAGCTGTGGCGGGGCGACCGGGCGGGTGGACGGGGGCGCGGCCGTGCCGCGCAGCGCCGCCTGGCCCAGGCGCGCGAAGTTGATGGCGTTGGCCAGGATCCGCGCCGCCTCCTGGTCGGCGTGGAAGCCCATGGAGTTCTCCGCCTCTATGAAGTCCGTGTAGAACTGCGCCCTGCGCTGGTAGTTGCGGGCCTCGCGGAGGCGCGGGCTGGTGCTGTCCGCGCGCGCGGCGGCGGCGATCTCGTCGGTGAGCTGCAGCGTGGCGTCGATGGCGATGTTGCGCAGCTGGTAGGTGCGGTCCTGGATGGTGTGGACCCGCGAGCGCAGCTCCTCCTCCGACCAGTGGTGGCAGGTCTGGCACGCCTTGTCGACGTTGAGCAGGGGGCTGCGGACCCAGTGGTCGCTGATCTTCATGGCCCCCTCGCGCTTGTACGGCATGTGGCAGTCCGCGCAGGCCACCCCGGAGCGCGCGTGTACCCCCTGGTTGTACAGCTCGAACTCCGGGTGCTGCGCCTTGAGCACCGGCGCGCCGCTGACGGCGTGGGTCCAGTCCTTGTGGCCGGTCTCCTCGTAGTAGGCCATGATGCTGTCCACCAGCAGCCCCTTGGCCCAGGGGTAGGTGAGGCGCTTCTCCGGGCCCTTGAAGTAGTACTCCACGTGGCACTGCCCGCACACGTAGGTCCGCATCTCCTGGCGCGACGCGTCGCGGTTCACGTCGTAGCCGCGCACCCCCTGCGCCGCCTTGACCGCGCGGATCCCCTCGATGAAGCCCGGCCGCGTCACCCGCAGCTGCATGGTCTGCGAGTCGTGGCAGTCGATGCACGACACCGGGTGGGTGACGTTGCCGGCCTTCAACGCCTCGGCGAACGGCATCTGGTTGAGCTTCTCGAAGCCGGCGATCAGGTCGCCGTTGCCGGCCCGCATGTAGGGCACGTACATGGAGCCGTGGCAGTGCAGGCAGGTCCCCGGCTGGTTGGCCACCACCTGCCGGCGGGTGAACACCTGGTCCGAGAGCATGTAGGCGTGCCCCCGCTCCTCGCGGAAGTCCTCCGCGAAGGCGTACCCCGCCCAGAAGCGCCGCAGCCGGGGGTCCTCCACCAGCCGGGACACGGCCACCGTGTCGCGCGGGTCCAGCTCGGTGGGCTGCCGCGGCAGCGCCTCGCTCCCGCCGTAGCGGGTGCGGGTCATGTCCACCGTGCGCAGGTAGTCGTCGTACTGGAGCGGGAAGTTCTTGCCCCAGGTGGCCGGGTCCACCGTGGTGTCCGTGAGCTCCACCACCCGGTAGAAGGGGTTCCGCGCCTCCGCCCGGCGCTCGAAGATGTTGGTGAGCAGGGCGGCCACGGCCAGGGTGGCGAGCCCCGCGCCCACTGCGGCGGCCACCAGCCACCAGCCGGTCCGGCGGCGCCGGGGCCGGTCCTCGGGAGCGCGGTCGGGATCCACGTGATCGGTCATCGGATGGTCGCGATGCGGGTGGGTGGAGCGGCCCCTAGCGGGTCCAGTGGCCTACGTCGGAGTGGCAGCGGGTGCAGTAGAACGCCTCCTCGCCCCGCGCGCGGCGCTCTTTCTCGTCCGGCGGGTCGGTGCCGTGCTCGATGGCGTCGGTGATCTGCGCGTGGCAGTAGCGGCAGGCGTTCTCCGCGATCTCCAGGTTGCCCGGGGTGATGCGCAGCGGGTCCGGGTAGCCGCCGGTGGTGAAGTAGAAGGAGTGCCAGAAGCCGTTCTTGGCCTTGGTGGCGTACTTGCCCACGGGGTCGTGCGGGGTGTGGCAGTCGTTGCACCCGGCCACGGCGCGGTGGCTGGACTTGAGCCAGGCGTCGTAGTGCTCGTCCATGATGTGGCAGTTGGCGCACGCCGCCGGGTCGGTGCCCAGGTACGAGTAGCCCTTGGCGTACACGAAGGTGAACGCCCCCAGCCCCGCCGCCGTGCCCACGAGCACCGCCGCCGTCGCAGCGATCCACCGCTTTCGAATCATTCGGTCTCGCTTCCTGGTGGAACCGGATCAACGGCCTTTGCTGCGGGTTCGGGCGTGCCCCTCGCTGCGCTCGGGTCGGGCTGCGGCTCCGTAAGGCAGCAAACAACGCTGCCTAACGGAGGCGAGCCCCGCCAAACTGCCGGCGGGTCTCGCCGCTTCGCGCTCGCATCCCTCACGCGGGGCTGGTGCTGGCGTCCGCGGGGCCCCCACCCGGCTCGCTTGAGGCTCGCCACCCTCCCCCGTGCCGGGGGAGGGCTGCCCGGGCCTCGCATTTGTCGTTCTCCCCCTCCCCCCTTGCGGGGGAGGGGGCCGGGGGGAGGGGGGTCCGAGGGTCGGCAGAATCCCTGACCTCCGCTCCGTCGTGCTCCCCCTCTCCCAGCATTGGGAGAGGGTGGCGGCTCTCGGGCCGCCGGGTGAGGGCCCGCCCTCCGTCGGATTCTAGTGTTCCCGCGGCGACGCAAGGCACGTTCCGCCAAACCGCACCCGCGGGTGCGGTTTTCCTGTAACGGCGCCGTTCTTTTCGCGCTTCCCGGCGCCCAACTTGCATCACCCGCGCGGGACGTATTTCGGGGACGTACAGCCAGGGGAGGCGCGCCATGCAGCTGGGGATGGTGGGGCTCGGGAAGATGGGCGGGAACATGGTCACGCGGCTCCTCCGGGGCGGCCACCAGGTCGTGGTGTTCGACCTGGACCCGGAGCTCACCCGCAAGGTGGGCTCGCAGGAGGGAGCACGGGCCGTGGGCTCGCTCTCGGAGATGGTGGGGGCGCTCACGGGGCCGCGGGTGGTGTGGGTGATGGTGCCCGCGGGCGCGCCCACCGAGCAGACGCTGCGCAGCCTGGCCGCCGAGATGTTCAACGGCGACGTGCTCATCGACGGGGGCAACTCCAACTTCAACGACACCAAGCGGCGCGCGGCGGAGCTGGCGGAGATGGGGATCCGCCTGGTGGACGCCGGGACCAGCGGCGGGGTGTGGGGGCTGGAGGTGGGATACTGCCTGATGGTGGGCGGCGACCCGGGGCCGGTGGCGCTGTGCGAGCCGGCGTTCCGGACGCTGGCGCCCGAGGACGGCTACCTGCACGTGGGCCCCAGCGGGGCGGGGCACTTCACCAAGATGGTCCACAACGGCATCGAGTACGGGCTCCTCCAGGCGTACGCCGAGGGGTTCGAGATCATGCACGCCTCCGACTACCCGCTGGACCTGGGGGCCATCGCCGGGCTGTGGAACCACGGCAGCGTGGTCCGCTCCTGGCTGCTGGAATTGCTGGAGCGCGCCTATGCCGCCGAGGGGCAGGAGCTGGAGCGGATCCGCGGCTGGGTGGCCGACTCGGGCGAGGGGCGCTGGACGGTGGAGACCGCGCTGGACCTGGACGTCCCCGCGCCGGTCATCACCCTGTCGCTGCTGGCGCGCTTCCGCTCGCGGCAGGAGCAGTCGTACTCGGCGCAGGTGATCGCGGCGCTCCGCAACCAGTTCGGCGGGCACGCCGTGAAGGAGAGCGGGGGCGGGGGAGGCGGCGCTTGAGCACGGCGCACGTCGTCCGGGCGCCGGCGCCCAGCCCGCTCCGGAACACCCTCTCCACCCCCCGCACCCCGGAGCCCGTCACCCTGGTGATCTTCGGGGGGACGGGCGACCTGGCGCGGCGCAAGCTCCTCCCGGCCCTGTTCCGCCTCTGGCAGCACCAGCTGCTCCCGGAGAATTTCGCCATCGTGGGGGTGGCGCGCGAGCAGTTCACGGACGACGCGTACCGCGAGCTGATGCGCTCCGCGCTGGCGGAGTTCGCCGCGGCGCCCACGCCCGAGGAGTGGGCCTCGTTCGGGCCGCGGCTGTTCTTCGGGAGCGAGGTGTTCGACGACGAGGAGGGGTTCGACCGGCTCAAGGGGCAGCTGGTCCAGATCGAGCGCGGGCTGGGGCTCCCCGGCAACCGGCTCTTCTACCTGGCCGTCCCCCCGCAGGTGCTCCGCAACGTCACCGCCGACCTGGGGCGGGCGGGGCTGGTGTGCCCGGCGGAGTGCCCGTGCTGGACCCGCATCATCGTGGAGAAGCCCTTCGGGCGCGACCTGGAATCGGCGCGGGAGCTGAACCGCACGCTGCTGGAGGTGTTCGACGAGCGGCAGGTGTTCAGGATCGACCACTACCTGGGCAAGGAGACGCTCCAGAACCTGATGGTCTTCCGCTTCGGCAACACGGTGTGGGAGCCGCTGTGGAGCCGCGCCCACGTGGACAGCGTGCAGATCACCGTGGCCGAGACGGTGGGGGTGGAGCGCCGCGCCGGCTACTACGAGACGAGCGGGGCGCTGCGCGACATGGTGCAGAGCCACCTGCTGCAGGTGCTCACCCTGGTGGCGATGGAGCCGCCCGCCTCGTACGACGCGGACTCCATCCGCAACGAAAAGGTCAAGGTGCTCCGCTCCGTGCGCCCCATCCGCGGCGAGGACGTGCTGCACGAGACGGTGAGGGGCCGGTACGCCGCCGGGCTGCACGACGGCGGGCAGGTGCCGGGCTACCGGGAGGAGGAGGGGGTGGACCCGGCCTCGCGGGTGGAGACCTTCGCGGCGCTGCGCATCTGGGTGGACAACTGGCGCTGGGCCGACGTCCCCTTCTTCCTGCGCACCGGCAAGCGGCTCCCCTCCAAGGCCAGCGAGGTAGTGATCCAGTTCCGCCCCGCGCCCAACCCGGTCATGGACCTGGTGGACAACGAGATCCCGGCGCCGGACGCGCTGGTGCTGCGCATCCAGCCGCGCGAGGGGATCTCGCTGTTCTTCGAGGCCAAGGTGCCGGGGCTGCTGGGGCGGCTCCAGCCGGTGAGCATGGACTTCGACTACCGCAGCGCCTTTCCGGGCGCGGAGTCGCCCGAGGCGTACCAGCGCCTGCTGCTGGACGCCATGCTGGGCGACGCCACCCTGTTCGCGCGCCGCGACGAGGTGGAGGCGGCGTGGACGCTGGCGACGCCCATCCTGGAGGCGTGGGAGCGGGAGGGCGAGCCGGAGCCGTACCCGGCGGGGAGCTGGGGGCCCGAGGGGGCGCACCGGCTGCTGGGGCAGGGGCGTGCCTGGCGCCAGCCGTGAGGTCTGCAACGGCTTTTTTGGACTGCGGGTTTGGGCGTGCCCCCGGCTGCGCCGGGGTCGGGCTGCGGCTCCGTAGAGCAGCAAACAACGCTGCTCAACGGAGTCGAGCCCCGGCAAACTGCCGCCGGGTCTTGCCCCTTCGGGCCGGCATCCCTCACGCGGGGCTGTTGCTGGCGTCCGCGGGGGCCCCCCACCCCGGCGCTGCGCGCCACCCCTCCCCCGCAAGCGAGGGAGGGGAGAACTGCACCGGCTTTGTCGTGCTCCCCCTCTCCCAGCATTGGGAG
>JBFMFL010000292.1:0-8851 GCA_040752145.1 Gemmatimonadota bacterium | reverse complement strand
ACCTCGCCTGGGAGTGAGGGTTTGTCTCGGCCCTGTTCAGGCTAAGTCTGTTTCTCCCAAGCGGAAGGAAGTGTCAAGCATCATCCCGGTCCAAAGTGTCAAGTATCTTCCCGGCTGCTCAGACCCGACGGCAGTATCGTCGGGGCTCGACTCCGTTACGCATGGTCGTATCGTGCGTTACGGAGCCGCAGCCTGACCCCGGCGCCCGCCGGGGGCACGCCCGCACCCGCCGTTCGGAGCCGTTTCAGCCCCGCGCGCTCCCCAGCTGCCGCTCCAGGTCGTCGGCGGTGATGTCGTAGTGGTTGGCGTGCCAGGCGGGCTCGCCGTCGCGGAAGACGATGACCTGCGGCGACTGGTGGTCGATGCCGAACTTCTCCACCACGTAGCCGGACACGTCGGCGGAGCCGTTGACGTCCACCATGAAGAACGGGGCGTCGGGGTTGCGCCCCAGGAAGCTCTCCATCTCCTTGTGCGCGGCGGCGCTGATGGGGCAGGTGAAGCTGTGCTTGTACAGGATGGCGGTGCCGCCCGAAACGGCGGAATCCACCTCGCCGGAGCTGCTGATCTGCCTCATCGTCGTCCCCCTGCTCGCGTGTAGCCTCGCCCGCACGGCGGGTCCGTGACGGGGCGGACGGCGCCGCGGTGCAATCCCCGGACCGGCGCCCACGGAAACAGATGCTTTGCGCAAGCGGCGCTTTCAGTTAACATCAATGGAACGGCTCGGGCGGCACGGCCCGCGTCTTCGCATCACCCTCGACGCTCAACCGAGGAGCACCGCCATGCCCCGGACCGCCGCGCCCGCCTCCGCCGCCCCCGCGCTCGTCCGCGACCCCTCGCGCCTGGCCGCCCTCCGGCACGCGGCGCTGCTGGACACGCCCGCCGAAAAGGGCTTCGACCGGCTCACGCAGCTGGCCGCGCGGCTGCTCTCCGCCCCCATCTCGCTGGTCACGCTGGTGGACGAGGACCGCCAGTTCTTCAAGAGCTGCATCGGCCTGCCGGAGCCGTGGGCAAGCCGCCGGGGGACGCCGCTGTCGCACTCGTTCTGCCAGCACGTGGTGGCCTCGCGCGAGCCCCTGGTGATCGAGGACGCGCGGGAGCACCCCCTGGTGCGGGACAACGACGCCATCCGCGACCTGGGCGTCGTCGCCTACCTGGGGGTGCCGCTCATCACCTCGGGGGGATTCGAGCTGGGGAGCTTCTGCGTGATCGATACGCAGCCGCGGCGCTGGCAGGAGGACGAGATCCTCACAGTCAAGGACCTCGCCGCGTCGGTGCTCACGGAGATCGAGCTGCGGGTGGCCGTGCGCGAGCTGAACCGGGCCAACGCGGCGCTGCGCGCGGCCGGCACCCGCGAGGGTGCGGTGGTGCGCGGCCGCAAGAAGTTCCTGCGCGACGGGGCGCGGCTCCAGCGCATCGAGTCGCTGGCCCTGCGCGCCAGCTTCCGCCTGGCGACCGGGTCCGCCACCCTCGAGGACGTGGCGTTCAGCCCGCGCGACGTGCTGTGGATGGCCGGGAAGCTGTCGCAGCTGCGGGCGGCGCAGGCTACGGCGGAGGAGAGCGGCGGGGCGGCGGGCTGACGGCCGGCGGGGCGGTTGGCCCAGCCCGGACGAAGAGCGGCCCGGCGGAAATCCCGCCGGGCCGCCTTGATTACGTATATGGCGTCCCGCATGTCCGACTGTCAGAGCTTGGCGATTACCGCTGTCAGGTCGAACTCTAGCAGGACCCAGGAATGCACTTCGCGGAGCGGTCCACCGATTGGTAGGCGCTGCAAGAGTATGCGCCGATGTTCCGGGAAGTCGCGCCGAGTTTTCGCGAGCCTGCGTCCCGTCGCCTCCGAGGCAGTCACAAGGGCGTCCTGAAGCCGTTCCTTTGGATTGGCTACACTTTCCACCTGGTTTGCTCTCGGCAGGTTCAGGGGAACTCGCCCCCGTGGCTTTCCTGCGACCATCCTGATCGCAGCTTCGTCCAGAAGAAGCCACGCCTCTGTTTCCTGGACCGGTACGATAGCCACCCACGCCTGAGGCAGCCCCACTGCTCCGACTGCATCCACGATTTCAGCGCGCCGAGGTGCGGGGTCAGGACTGTCGGCATCCCGGTGCAAGAAGAAAAGGTTGGCCGCCGGCTCCAGCTGAACAGCGGCCCCAAGCTTGGCCTGTAGAGAATGACCGACCGGCTGGTCAAGCCGCCGAAAATCGATCGCAGTACCCGTGACCTCGTCCGCTCCCAAGTGGATGCACAACGTTTCCAAGTGGGGAATCAAACCGTCGTCCGAGGTACCCTCGCCGACCAGAACAAAATGAATTGTCATACGCCCTGCAGCTCAGGAACTTCGAGTTGTGCTCCAGGTGGTGATGACAGATATGCGAGAATTGTCGCCGGCCCAACAGCCTGCTCACCGGCCTGTGCGCGCCACGTGTCGTGCAGCGGACGGCAACGCAGAGTCCGCGCCGGGAGTCCATACGGACCCTTCACTCGAGCCTCTACCGCGACGAGTAAATCGTCAGGTCGCTGAAGCTGAACAAAAAACGGCGAATGCGTCGCAGTAATGACCTGTCGGAACGGGTTGTCAATACCCGGAGCTCGGTACGAGTCAACTGCTAAATCCCGCAGTAGGTTCAGCATTTCGGCCATCTTGGCTGGATGGATCCCGTTTTCAGGTTCTTCGACGCAAATCACTCCTTCCGCAAAGGGATCTGCCAGAAGCACTGACAACGCAATGAATCGTAAGGTACCATCAGAGAGAGAGGCCGCTGGAAGGCGAGCGCCGCTCTGCTCACGAACGAAAAGGGTTAGGAGCTGGCGAATCTCGTCTACATCTACTTCGACGTTCGTAACAGGGACTAATTCTGCTACTCTCGACGCAATCGCTGCATAAATGTCGTGTGGATCGGCACCCGCAGCTTCCGCCTCAGCTAGAAGCCGATTCACGGTTGCCGGAATGTGGCCACCAGTTGCCGTGACAAACGGATCTGTTTGAAATCGATCTGGTTTCCGCATAGCGGCCGGGTCAAGTGTAAGGAGCCTCCATCGCTGCATTTCGCGTCGCGCTGCAACAATTGTTGGAGTCAGAATGGTAGTTGATGTTGCGATGATCGTCCTTGGTGCATTCATTGCTGGCGCTATCTGACTCGGACCAGCACCATCCTGATGCACGATGATCTGCGTTGGTCCATCTTCAAACTCCCGGACAGAAATAAATCCTGTCTGACTACGCCGCTTGTTATGCACGACGGTACGGCGGAAGTGTGTGGCACTATGAGGGAATCCGAGTCTCTTTGTAGCCTCCCCTTCAGTGATATAGTTCAGAGACTCTGATAGTAGAACGAGCCGACCCGAAGCACGGCGGTGCATGGCTGGCTCGTACCCAATCTCAATCTCATACCGAAGGTATGTTGAGGTTGCTTCCGCAGGGCGCCCAAATTCGTCCTCAATGGTAGGATCGACGATCATCTCCGCGGCTATCGTGAAATGATCAAGGCGGTTCTCTCCTTGCGTCCAGAAGAGATCTCGAACGTCACTCGTCTCTACATCGCCGCGAATAAGCATCGCTGCTTCCATGATCGTGTGATCTGAAAGCAGTGATAGGAAACGGATTGCGTCGAATACGTTGGACTTGCCAACGCTATTAGGTCCAGCAATGCATGTGAATGGCCCAAAATCTACAGTGAACCCGAGCAGGTTCTTGAACCCATCCACCTCAAGTCTTGTAAGCAACGTCACCCTCCTCGATTTGGGGGTAGGCTCGTTCACCCGTCGCACCACGCATACCCGTCAGCCCGCGTGCGCGCCGTCCAGGATCTGCCGCGGGGTGCAGTCCACCGCGTACCAGGCCGCCTCGCCGCCGTTCTGCGAGGCCGGCGCCCACGCGACGGCGAAGTGAACCTGGCAGGTCTCGCCGGGCCGCAGGTCGGGGAGCACCAGGTGCAGCCCGTCCTGGTGCGCGTGAACCCGGTCGATGCAGTCCGGCTCCGAGCACCCGAGCACGGCCGGGTCCGCCCAGCGCAGGGGGAGCCCCCGCCCCCGCGACGCCCGCACCAGCAGCGACTCCCCGTCCTCCGTGCCCGCCGAGACCGTCACCCGGCCGTCGCTCCAGGTGAACGCCTCCAGGAACTGCCCGTTCTCCGCCCCCACGCTCAGCCAGCTCTGCCGCTCCTGCCAGGTGCAGTCGAACGCGCAGCTGCTCACCGGCTCCACGGCCCGCACCCGCCACAGCACCGCCAGGCAGCCGTCCACCCGCATCCCCTCCGGCAGCGACAGCTCCGGCCGGCAGACCAGCGCCTCCGCCGTAAGCGCCGGCGTCCGCCAGTGCAGCAGCCGGGCGTCGCCGGAGGGCTGCGCGTACACCGCGTGGGGAAGCGCGGAAAGCGGCTCCCGCCCGAACCGCGCCTGAAGGCGGAAGGCGCCGTGCGGCGTCTGGATGACGGGCACGGTGCGCCGCTCGGTCCGGACCGCGAAGGGAAACTCGAAGAGCATCAGCGGTGCGGGCCCACGTCTCCGCCACTCGCGAGATCGCCCGCCGCGGTCTGGTACTCCCGGATCGCGTCGCGGATGTTCTCCAGCGCCTCCTCAGCCGTATCCCCCTGCGACCAGCACCCGGGAAGCTCCGGGCAACGGACGCTGTAGCCTTCTTCCGACCGGCGCAGTTCGACGTTGTAAGTCATCCGGCGGCTCCGCTGAACGGGTTTCTTGGCCGCAGGCGCGTCAATCCGCCGCCAGGCCGGGCTCCAGCGGGTCGTCGCCGCTGAACGACTCCTCGCGCACCACGGCGGTGCCCGTGCGCTCGTCGAACTCCACGCGCAGCACCTGGTCCAGGCTCTCGCGGATCCCCTCGATGTGCGTGATGAGGATCACCTGCTCGAACCGGTCCTCCAGGTGGTGGAGCAGCTGCACCACGTTGTCGCGGCGGGCCACGTCCAGCGACCCGAACACCTCGTCCAGGATGAGCAGCGAGAGCGGGTGCCCCGCCCGCTCCGCGATCATCTGCGACAGCGACAGGCGCAGCACCAGGTTGGCCACGTCCTCCTCGCCGCCCGAGATCACCGGCTTCTCCTCCCCCTCGTCCAGCACCAGGATGTTGTACGCGTCGTCGATCTCCATGGCCGTGTAGCGGCCGTCCGTGAGCTGCGCCAGGAAGGTGGAGGCGATCTCCGACAGCTCCGGCCTCACCTGCGCGTTCAGCTCCGCGCGCAGCTCCGAGAAGGCCAGGTCCAGCTCCTCGTGGTAGCGCAGGTCCAGCTCCCGCTGCACGATCTCGCCGGCGCGCTGGTGGTACTCCGCCTCGCGGTGGCGGGCCCCCTGGAGCGCCTGCTCCGCGGTGTTGATCTGCCCGCGCAGCTCCGTGGCGCGCAGCTCCGCCGCGCGGAAGCGCTCGCTGGCCGCCTCGTGCTCCGTGCGCAGCGCCACGAACGCGTCCTCCGAGAAGGCGAGCGCCGCGCGCTCCTCCGCCGCCGCCCGCCCCCGCTCCGCCGCCGCCGTCTCGCGGGCCTGCGCGTCCAGCCGGTCGCGCTCCCACGCCGGCCGCCGCGCCGCCGCCTCCTCCAGCCGGGCCGCGCGCTTCTCCGTCTCGCGGAGCCCCTTGAGCCGCGCCTCCGCGGCGTCGTGCTGCGCGCGGTCGTAGCCTGCGGGGACAGACTCCACCTCCGCGGCCAGCGAGGTGCGCCGCTCCTCGCGCTGCGCCCGGTCCCCCCGCACCGTCTTCAGCTCGTCCACCGCCGCCTTGCAGCGGGTATGCTTGCGAGCCTTCTCGTCCACCAGCTCCGAAAGCTCGCGCGAACGGCGCTCCAGCTCCGTCACGTCTTCGGGCTTGTCCTGGAGCTGGTCGGTCCGGTTCTTCAGCCACTTTCCGTCCTGCACCACCTCCACCCAGCGGTCCCGGAGCTCCTCCAGCAGGCGCTCGTAGTCGTCGCCCAGCGGACGTCCGCAGGTGGGGCACGGCCCCTCTGCACCAAGCTCCTCGATCTGCCGGATCTGCTCCTTCAGCGCGGCACCCTCGTCGCGCTGGGTCTGGAGCTTGGTCTGCGCGTCCTGCCGGTCACGGAGCCACGCCGTCTTCTTCTCCTCCAGCTCCGCCTCGACCGCGGTGCGCTCGGCGCGCAGCGTCTCCAGCTCCTCCCCGTACTGCCGCTCCAGCTCCGGGGCCTGCTCCAGCTTCTCCAGCCGCTCACCCGTGCGCTTCAGCTCCGCGTCCAGCTCCGCGAGCTGCTTCACCAGCTGCTTGCGCTTCTCGTCCTTGCGGGCCAGCTCCGCCTGCCGCTCGCAGTCGGTGGTGACCGCGGGGAGGTCCGCCAGCTGGAGGCGCAGCGGCGCCAGCTCCGCCTCCGCCTTGGCCACCGACTCCAGCTCCCCCTCCGCGCGCAGCACGTCGCGCCGGGCCGCCTCGCGCTCCCGCTCCGCCGTCTCCGCGGCGTGCGTCAGCTCGCGGAACCGGTCGCGCGTGGCCTGCGCCCGCTGCCAGCGGGGCGCCAGCTCGCGCACCACCAGCCCCGCGTCCTCCAGCGCCTCGCGCGCGGCCCGGTGCGCCGCCACCGCGTCCCCCACGCGCTGCTCGGCGGCCAGGCGCTCCGCCACGATCTCGTCGAGGTCGCCCAGAGCGGTGCGCAGCCCCTTGATCTCGTGGCGCAGCTCGTTGCGGCGGGTGCGCGCCAGGTCCTGCGCGCGCCGCAGCCGCTCGTAGCCCAGCACCTGCGACAGGAAGCGCCCCCGCTCCGCCGGGCCCATGGCCGAGAGGAACTGGAGCTCCTTCTGCCCGGTGAAGTAGGTGTTGAAGAACTCCTCGCGCGACATGCCGATGCGCGCCTGGAGGTACGCCGTGGCGCCGCCCAGCGTCGCGGCCACCGGCGCGGCGCCGCCGTCCAGGTACACCTCGGCGCTGCTCAGCGTCCGCACCACCCGGAACTCGTGGCCGCCCAGCCCGAACTCCAGCTCCACCTCCACCCGGGTGCGCGCGCCGGCCCGGTTGAAGCGGATGGTGTCGTTGGTGCCGCGGGCCGCCGGGGCGCCGTACACGGCCCAGGCGATCGCCTCCAGGATGGTGGACTTCCCCGCCCCGTTGGGCCCGATGATCCCCGTCAGGCCGGGGCGGAAGTGGACCTCGGTGTCGGCGTGCTGCCGGAAGTTGCGCAGGCGCAGTCGGATCAGGCGCATGGCTTCAGGCGTCCTCGGTGCGGTCCACGTACGCCGTCCCCAGCTCCACCAGCCGCGCCCGCTCCAGCGTCTCCGAGCTGAGCGTCCAGTGCTTCCCCAGGTAGCTCGCCACCTGCTCCTGCAGCGTCTGCCGGCGCACCGGCGCGCCCGAGGCCGCGCGGCGGCGGATCTCCGGCGGGCGGGCGTCCAGGTGGAAGTGCAGCGCCTCCGCCTTCCACTCGCGGATCCGCTTGTGGTTCAGCTCGCGGACCTGCGCGCGGGGGATGTCCGCCACCACCAGGCGGACGATCTTGCCGGCGATCCCGCCGGGGACCCCCTCCACCGCCGCGCGGATCCGCTCGTCCGCCTCGGCGGAGGTGAGCCCCTTCGCCGACAGGCGGTCCAGGTCCACCACCGGGCGCGTCTCCACCGCGTGGAACTCGGCGCGCTTCCGCTCCGTGTCGTAGGAGAGGAAGCCCTTGGGGCCGTCCGCCTCCATCCAGATGTTGGTGGAGGTGCGCTCGATCCCCCCCGCGTACCACATGTTGGGGGCCAGCTCCGTGGCGATGTGGTAGTGGCCCAGCGCCACGTAGTCCCAGCGCTCCGGGCCGATGTCGGTGTCGGCCACGACGGCGCCGCCGTACTCGGTGACGTAGCGCAGCTTCTGCTCGGCCACGCTGCCGCCCACGGTGCCGTGCAGCATCAGCAGGTTGTGGCGGGCGCGCGGGTCCGGGTCCATCCGCACCGGGCCGGCGTCCTCCACAGCGAGCGAGTTGTGGGGGAGGCAGAGAACGGAGGTCTCCACCTGGGGGAGGAGCACGGCGCGCGCGTCGTCGGCCACCACCGTGACGCCGGGGATCTCGCGGAACAGGGCGAGGATGTTCCCGGTGTCCGAGGAGCGCGGCGAGTCGTGGTTGCCGGCGATCACCACCACCGGCACGTCGCGCAGCCCCTCGCACAGCACGGAGAGCTGCCGGAACGCTTCGGCGATGGAGGCGTTGGAGGGGCGCACGGTGTGGAACACGTCCCCGGCCACCAGCACCAGGTCCGGGCGCAGCTCCACCGTGCGGGCCACGGCCCGGCGGAAGGCGTCCGCCACGTCGGCCTCGCGCACGTTCACGCCGCGCGGGGTGACGCGGTGGTAGGCGCGGAAGCCCAGGTGCAGGTCGGCCAGGTGGACAATCTTCATAAATCGGTGTACAACCGTTAGCTTGTCAGCATCAGCGGGCGCCGTTTCCGGCATCCCCGGGAGGTCCCCCTGATACCCCGAAAGACCCGGCACCGCCCACGACCGCGCCGACCGGAACCATGGCGAACCAGAAGAAAAAGAAGCGCGATCCCGCGCAGATGCACCGGCAGATCCAGGACTCGCTCCAGGCCCTCCCCTACGCCCTCGCCGACCACGAGCAGAAGGGGAACCGGGGCAAGGCGCTGATGCTCCGGTACGTGGGGGCTCCCCTGCTCCGGCTGATGAACAAGTTCCTCAGCCGCTCGCGCTACAAGGGCGCCGAGGGGGCCAAGCTCAAGCAGGCCGAGCTGGCCAAGCGGCACCTGGAGCAGCGCCAGCAGGCGCTCAAGCACGTGCAGGGGCAGATCCAGAACGCGCAGAAGCAGGCGCGGCGCGGCAAGCCGCGCTGAGAGGGACGCCGGCTACGCCCCCTCGCCCACCGCGCCGCGGTCTACCCCGCAGACCGCGGCGCAACACCTCGGCTCCCGCGCGGGCCGGCGG
>JBFMFL010000291.1:0-8885 GCA_040752145.1 Gemmatimonadota bacterium | reverse complement strand
CTCCCGCTTGCGGGGGAGGGGGCCGGGGGGAGGGGGCCCGCCACGGCGTACCGATCCCGCCTCCCGGACAGCCCTCCCCCAGGATTGGGGGAGGGTGGCGAGCCTCAAGCGAGCCGGGTGGGGGCCCCTGCGGACGCCAGCACCAGCCCCCACGTGAGGGATGCCGGCCCGAAGGGGCGAGACCCGGCGGGGCAGTTTCCGCCGGGGCTCGACTCCGTTGCAGACGGTCGTTTCGTCTGCTACGGAGCCGCAGCCCGACCCCGGCGCCAGCCGGGGGCACGCCCAAACCTTCCGTCAAACGCCGTCCGTCCGTTCCTCCTCGTACAGCTGGAGCGTCCAGTACGACCCGGTGGAAAAACCCGGAACCTGCCCCGGGTTGAAGATGCTCAAGCTGGCCGCCGCGCCCCCGAGACATCCGGCAGGGCCCTCGACGACGCGAAGGTGGCAGGCCGCGAGCACGATCCCGCGAACGGGCAGGTCGTTGCTGATGAGGGTGCACCCGCCCGTCGCGGTGACCGGCCCCTCGGGCAGGTCGAAGCGCACGTGGAAGTCGAACCTCGCGTCCGGGGTGAACGCCGGATCCGTGATCCGCGCGCACGCCGTCGCCGTGCCGATCCGCCGGGGCGACCCGCCGCCCGCCCCCGGAACCGACCAGAGGAGGGCGCCGAGGCGCAGGTTCGGCGTAAACGGGGCCGCGGCGATCACCGCGGCGTCCGGCTCCACGGACGGGTCCTCCTGCGAGCGGAAGCGCAGGAGGCGTCCGGCGTTCTTCGGGCTGTCGGTCATCGCCGGCTCCGGCTCAGAGGCGGAGGAGCTGGCCGCCGTAGTGGACGTTGGCGCCCACCCCGGCGATCATCACCAGGTCGCCGCTCCCCAGGCTCACCACGCCCGCCTCCAGGTCCTCGGTGAGCAGGATCAGCGGCCCCGCGGCCGAGGTGTTGCCGTAGCGGTCCACGTTGTAGGCCACGCGCGACGGGTCGATGCCGGCCTCCTCGATGAAGCGGAACATCAGCCGCTTGTTGGGCTGGTGGAAGTAGTAGCGCTTGACCTCGCCGGCCAGCTCGCGGTGCTCGGCGAGGAGCGCGTCGATGGTCTTCTGCATGAACACCGGGTACGACCTGGCCACCAGCTGGCCGTCCACCACGAACACGCCCTCGGCGGGGTTCTCGATCCCCTGGTGCGGGAGCTGGAGGACGCCGCCCGCGCGCCGCAGCACCAGCTCCGCGTAGTCGTTGCCGGCCATGGAGGAGACGACGCCATCGCCGGGGCCGCCCTCGCCGCGCAGGATCACCGCCCCCGCGCCGTCGCCGAACAGGTACATGCTGAGGAAGGCGCTGATGGGCTTGCGCCCGCCGTCCGGCTGCACCCAGCCGGTGAACACGTCGCGGTTGAGCTGCGGCGAGGTGAACGCCGAGCCGATCACCGCGATCGTGCGCAGCGCCCCGCTGCGGATCATGCGGAAGGCCATGTCCAGCATGTACGGCGTGTCGCCGCAGCCGCCGTCGATCACCAGCGCGTACGCGTCGCCGCGGCACCCCAGGCGGCGGTGAACCTCCATGGCGTCGTGGTTGAAGTTCAGCCGGTCCGGCGTGCAGGTGACCATGAACACCGCGTCCAGCGCCCGGGCCGGCAGGTCGGCCATGACCAGCGCGTTGCGCAGCGCGATCTCGCACATGTCGCTGTTGTTCGCCGGGCCGTCCGACACCGCGGCGGGGGCGATGGTCATCCCCGTCTCGGCGTCGAAGTCCCACAGGAAGCGGCGCTCCCGGATGCTGGTCTTCTCCTCGATCCGCTCCGGCGTCCAGCCGGGGATGGCCGCGGCGATGCGCTCGTTGTCCACCGCGCGCTCGGGGACGTAGGCGCCGGCGCCGACGAGGCGGACGCCGCGGGTGACGGTCTGCTGCTGGTTGGGGAGCATGGTCTGCCGGCCTTTCGCTGAGCGTTCCTGGATGTATGGCTGTCACGGGCCCGTGGGCCCAGCCTCTCCTCTGCGTCCCGCCGCCACGACCATCCGCGCCGGGACGCCTGGCCTCAAGGCAACCGCAAGGCCAGGTTCGCGAAATCGTTCAGCATTTCACCCAAGCTGTTGCTTGACAGCCACTTGAACCATTTTCGGACGGTTGAAACTTTCTCGCGCCCCTGCTTCTTGGGGCACGGCAGGTACATTCTCGCGGGGCGGCGCCGCCCCCCCGCGCGGGCCGCGCTGCCTCACGTCTGGGTGAACCGACCCGTGTCGGAGGGGCCTTTCGTGCAGTACGTTGAGCCGCGCACCCCCGACACTCGGAGTCCGCCGCACACCGGGACCGCTTCCATGCACGAGCCCACGCCGCAGGTGGAGGAGCTGCTCCGGCGCGTCCGCGCCTTGGTCCGCGAGGAGCTGGGTCCCCTGGAAGACCGCTTCCGCGCGGAGCCCTTCCGCGCGCTGCTGCCGGCGCTCGCGGAGGCGCGCGCGCGGGTCCGGGAGCTGGGGATGTGGGCGCCGCACCTGCCGCGGGAGCTGGGCGGGCTGGGGCTGTCGCTGGCGGAGTTCGGGCGGGTCAGCGAGGAGCTGGGGCGCTCGCCGCTGGGGCACCTGGCGTTCAACTGCCAGGCGCCGGACGTCGGCAACATGGAGCTGCTGCACGCCCACGGGAGCGAGGAGCAGCGGCGCCGCTTCCTGGAGCCGCTGGTGCGCGGCGAGGTGAGGAGCTGCTTCGCCATGACCGAGCCGGAGCACGCCGGGTCCAACCCCGTGCACCTGTCCACGCGCGCGGTGCGGCAGGGCGGCGAGTACGTGATCGACGGGCACAAGTGGTTCACCTCGTCGGCCGACGGCGCGGCGTTCGCCATCGTCATGGCCGTCACCGATCCCGGTGCCGAGAAGCTGCACGCGCGGGCCAGCCAGATCCTGGTCCCCGCGGACACGCCCGGCTTCCGCGTCGTCCGCAACATCCCGGTGATGGGCGAGGCGGGCGAGGACTACTTCAGCCATGCCGAGGTCGTCTTCGAGGGGTGCCGGGTGCCCGTGGAGAACCGCATCGGGGAGGAGGGCTCGGGGTTCCGGCTGGCGCAGGAGCGGCTGGGGCCGGGGCGCATCCACCACTGCATGCGCTGGATCGGGATCTGCGAGCGGGCGTTCGAGCTGATGTGCGGGCGGGCGGCGGAGCGGGAGCTGGCGCCCGGGGAGCCGCTGGCGTCGCGGCAGGCGGTGCAGCACTGGATCGCCGAGTCGCGCGCGGAGATCGACGCGGCGCGGCTGCTGACGCTGGACACGGCGGAGCGCATCGACCGCGGGGGCGCGCGGGCGGCGCGGGTGCAGGTGTCCGCGATCAAGTTCTTCGTGGCGGGGGTGCTCCAGCGCGTCCTGGACCGGGCCGTCCAGACGCACGGCGCGCTCGGCATCACCGACGACACGCTGCTGTCGTTCTGGTACCGCCACGAGCGGGGGGCGCGCATCTACGACGGGCCGGACGAGGTGCACAAGTCGCTCGTCGCCCGGGAGATCCTGCGCGAGTACGGGGTGCGGTCCTGAACTGCTCTTCTACGGCGGGGTTCGGGCGTGCCCCTCGCTGGCGCTCGGGTCGGGCTTCGGCTCCGTAGCAGACGAAACGACCGTCTGCAACGGAGTCGAGCCCCGCGAAACTGCCCGCGGGTCTCGCCCCTTCGGGCCGAAATCCCTCACGCAACGGCGTTTTTTCCCTGACCTTCACGCGGAGGCGCGCGTGACCGACAACGACTCCGCCGACCGCGCGGCCGCCGTCCGGCCCGGCGAGGAGCTGGATGCCGCGGCGCTGGAGGCGTACCTCCGCGACGCGCTTCCCGGCGTCGCCGGGCCCGTCGTCGTGGAGCAGTTCCCGCGCGGGTTCTCCAACCTCACCTACCTGTTGCGCGCCGGCGGCCGGGAGATGGTGCTGCGGCGCCCGCCCCACGGGGCGGACGTGCGCGGCGGGCACGACGTGGAGCGCGAGTTCCGGGTGCTCTCCGGGCTGCGGCCGGGCTACCCGAAAGTGCCCCGGCCGCTGGCCTTCTGCGCGGACCCGGCGGTCCTCGGCGCGCCGTTCTACCTGATGGAGCGGGTGCCGGGCGTGATCCTCCGCGACCGCCTCCCCGCGGGGCTGGAGCTGGGGCCGGAGCGGATGCGCGCGACCTGCCTGGCGCTGGTGGACACGCTGGCGGAGCTGCACGCCATAGACCCGGCGGCGGCCGGGCTGGAGGGGCTGGGGCGGCCGGAGGGATACGCCGCGCGGCAGGTGGAGGGGTGGACCGGGCGCTGGCTCCGCGCGCGGACCGACGAGGTGCCGGAGCTGGACGAGGCGGCGGCGTGGCTGGCCCGCAGCGTCCCGGCGGAGGACGGCGCGGCGCTGGTCCACAACGACTACAAGTACGACAACCTGGTGCTGGACCCGGCGGACCCGTCGCGGGTGCGCGCGGTGCTCGACTGGGAGATGGCAACCGTGGGCGACCCGCTGCTGGACCTGGGGACCGCGCTGGGCTACTGGGCGGAGGCGGGGGACCCGCCCGAGCTGCGGCGGTTCGGCGTCACCTGGCTCCCGGGCAACCTGGACCGCCGCGGCGTGGCGGAGGCGTACGCGGAGCGCAGCGGGCGCGACGTGTCCGGCATCCTCTTCCACTACGTGTACGGGCTGTTCAAGGTGGCCGTCATCGCCCAGCAGATCTACGCGCGCTTCCTCCGCGGGCACACGCGCGACCCGCGCTTCGGCGGGCTGGTCCACGTGGTGCGCGCCTGCGGGCGCATGGCCGCCGCGGCGCTGGAGCGCGGCCGCATCCACGACCTGGCGTAGCCGTACATGCGCCACCCGTCCGTCACCTGTGCGACACGCTGTGCGCACCTTGAACGGCCTGCGAATCGCAGTAGATTCCCGGGCATGAGCGCACACCTGCACCCACGGCTCCGCCTCCTGCTCTGGGTCCTCCTCGCCTTCGGGGTGGACCAGGGGGTCGCGCTCGCCCAGGAGCTGCGGCACGAGGGGAAGACCGGGCACGCGTGGGTGCGCCACTCCGGCACGCGCCAGGCCCCCGGCCGCGTCCTCCCCGACCTGCCGTACGGGCCCGCCGCGCTCCCCGCGGTGGCGCTGGAGCTGCCCGCGCTCGACACCTGGGCCCGCGTGCCCGTGGCCGTGCCCGCGCGCGAGACCACGCCCCGCTCCGCCGCACTCCCCTCCGCGTACCCGCGCGGCCCGCCCGCGTAGCCCCCACCGCCATCACAGTGGAACAGGCGGCTCCCCGCGCGTTCGCGCCGGGAGCTCGCGCCGTGGCACCTTCCGGCGCCGCGGAAGCAACGTGGCCAAGCGAAGAACTCTCGTGAACAACGTCAAGGTATTCGGCCTCATGGCCCTCCTCACCGGCCTGGTCGGCGCGGTGGGGTTCGCGCTCGGCGGCCAGGGCGGGGTGGTCATCGCCCTGCTGCTGGCCGGCGGGATGAACTTCTTCATGTACTACAAGTCCGCGGACATGGTGCTGCGCATGTACGGCGCGCAGGTCGTGTCCGAGCGCGAGGCGCCGGAGCTGTACCGCATGGTGGACCGGCTGCGGCAGCGCGCCGGGCTCCCCATGCCCACGGTCGCGATCGCGCCGCACGCCCAGCCCAACGCCTTCGCCACCGGGCGCAACCCCGAGCACGCCGTGGTGTGCGTCACCGAGGGGATCGTGGGGCTGGTCAGCGCCGAGGAGCTGGAGGGGGTGATCGCCCACGAGCTGGCGCACATCAAGAACCGCGACATGCTCCTCCAGACCGTCACCGCCACCCTGGCCGGGGCCGTGTCGCAGCTGGGGCAGATGGCGATGTGGGGCGCCATCTTCGGCGGCGGGGACGACGAGGAGGAGGGCGGCATGGCGGGCGGGCTCGCCATGATGATCCTGGCCCCCATCGCCGCCTCGCTGGTGCAGATGGCCATCTCCCGGCAGCGCGAGTTCAAGGCGGACGCCGTGGGCGCGCAGATCAGCGGCAGGCCGCTGGCGCTCGCCGGGGCGCTGCGCAAGCTGGAGGCGTACGCGCACCGCATCCCCATGCACGTTTCGCCCGCCGCGGCGCCGCTTGCGCAGGTCAACCCGCTGGCCGCGTACGGCGGCGGCATGGCGAAGATGTTCTCGACGCATCCGCCCACGGAGGAGCGCGTCGCGCGGCTGGAAGCGCTGGCCTCCGGCCGGTAGCCGCGGCGCGAGCACGGGTGCCGCGAAGACGCGGCGCCCGCCCGGGCGGAGGGCGCATCCTCCGCCGTCCCTTACCCTTTGCACATAAATGGACCAGCTCTGGCTGTACGTCGGGTTCAACGTGTTCGTGCTGGCGATGCTGGCGCTGGACCTGGGCGTGTTCCACAAGGAGGCCCACGTGGTCTCCATGAAGGAGGCCGCGGGGTGGAGCGCGCTGTGGGTGACGCTCGCCCTCGTCTTCAACTACGGCATCTACCACTTCATGGGCCCGCAGGCGGGGCTCGAGTTCCTGACGGGGTACCTGATCGAGAAGGCCCTGTCGGTCGACAACATCTTCGTCTTCGTCCTGATCTTCTCGTACTTCCAGGTCCCCCCCCGCTACCAGCACCGCGTGCTGTTCTGGGGGATCCTGGGGGCGCTCCTGATGCGCGGCGCGATGATCGCGGCGGGGGCGGTGCTCATCGAGCGCTTCCACTGGATCATCTACGTCTTCGGCGCCTTCCTGGTGTTCACCGGCATCCGCATGGCGATGCAGGACGAGCACGACATCGAGCCGGAGAGCAACCCGGTGATCCGGCTGGTGCGCCGCTTCATCCCCGTGACCAGCGAGTACCGCGGGCAGAGCTTCTTCATCCGCGAGGCCGCGGAGCCGGGCGGGGTGGTGCGCCTCATGGCTACGCCGCTCTTCGTGGTGCTGGTGCTGGTGGAGACCACCGACCTGATCTTCGCGGTGGATTCCATCCCGGCGATCTTCGCGGTCACCCGCGACCCGTTCCTGGTCTACACCTCCAACGTCTTCGCCATCCTGGGGCTCCGGGCGCTGTACTTCCTGCTGGCGGGGGTGATCCACAAGTTCCACTACCTCAAGCTGGGGCTGGCGGTGGTGCTGGTGTTCGTGGGCACCAAGATGCTGCTGGTGGACGTGTTCAAGATCCCCGTCGCCGCGTCGCTGGGGGTGATCGCGCTGGTGCTGGCCTCGTCCGTGGCCGCGTCGCTATTGTTCCCCAAGGCGGCCGCGGAGCACGACCCCGTGGAGCACGACCCGCTCCAGGAGACCCCGGAGCCGCACCGCGCCCCGATCCCCCCGGAGGTGGAGCGATGAGCGACGGCCGAACACCCCGCCCGCACCCCGGGGGCGCCGCATGGGCGGAGTAGGCACCGAGATCCTGCTGGTCCTGCTGCTCCTGGTGGTGAACGGGGTGTTCGCCATGTCGGAGATCGCCGTGGTCTCCTCACGCAAGGCGCGGCTCCAGCAGCGCGCCGAAGGGGGGGACACGGGGGCCCGGCGCGCGCTGGAGCTGGCCGAGGACCCCACCCGCTTCCTGTCCACCGTGCAGGTGGGGATCACGCTGGTGGGGATCCTGGCCGGCGCCTTCGGCGGCGCCACCATCGCCGAGCCGCTGGCGGAGTCGCTGCGGCGCTACCCGGCGGTCGCCCCGTACGCGGAGGGGGTCGCGCTGGGGGTGGTGGTGCTCGCCATCACCTATCTCACCCTGATCGTGGGGGAGCTGGTCCCCAAGCGCATCGGCCTGAACCACCCGGAGGGGATCGCCTCCGCCGTGGCCGGGCCGATGAACGTGCTCTCCCGCGTGTCCTCGCCGCTGGTGAGCCTGCTCAGCTTCTCAACCGAGGTGGTGCTCCGCCTGCTCCGCGTCCGCCGCGCCGTGGAGCCGCCGGTCACCGAGGCGGAGATCTCCATGCTGATGGAGCAGGGCACGCAGGCCGGGGTGTTCGAGGAGGCCGAGCAGGACATCGTGGAGCGCGTCTTCTGGCTGGGCGACCAGCGGGTGGCCTCGCTGATGACGCCGCGCCGCAAGGTGGTGTGGCTGGACGCCGACGCTCCGCCGGAGGCGAACCGCGAGGTCATGGCGCGGAACCGCTTCTCGCGCTTCCTGGTGTGCGAGGGGACGCTGGACCGGGTGCTGGGGATGGTGGAGGTCAAGGACCTGTGGGCCCGCAGGCTGGCCGGCGAGCCGGTGGACGACCTGCGCGCCCTGCTCCGCAAGCCGCTCTTCGTCCCGGAGAGCACCCGCGCCCTGCGGGTGCTGGAGCTGTTCCGGGAGAGCGGCACCCACCTGGCGCTGGTGGTGGACGAGTACGGCGGGATCGAGGGGCTGGTGACGCTCAACGACGTGCTGGAGGAGATCGTGGGCGAGCTCGCGGTGGCGGGGGCGCAGACGGACCCCGGCGTGGTGCGGCGCGAAGACGGCTCGTGGCTGGTGGACGGCGCCGTGCAGATGGACGAGTTCCGGGAGGCGCTGGGGCTGCCCGAGCGGAGGGAGGACGACCGCGAGGACTTCCGCACCGTCGCGGGCTTCGTGCTCACGCACCTGGGCCGCGTCCCCGCCGCCGGGGACCGCTTCGACGCGGGCGGGCTCCGGGTGGAGGTGGTGGACATGGACGGCCACCGCGTGGACAAGGTGCTGGTGATGCCGATCGGTGCCGCCGAGCCGTCCGGCGGCTGATCGGGGCCCGGAACGGCACCGAACGGCGGATTTGGGCGTGCCCCTCGCTGTCGCTCGGGTCGGGCTGCGCGCTGCGTAGGGAACGATACTACCGTTCCCAACGCAGCCGAGCCCCCGCAAACTGCCGCGGGGTCTCGGCCCTGCCGGGCGCGCATCCCTCCTAAGAAACTCCTCCCGAAGCGAGTTCGCCGGTCTCGATGGCGACCAGAGCGTAACCGAGGGCCTCGGCTCGCTTGTGCAGTTTGCGCACGAGGCGCTGGCGCTGACGGG
>JBFMFL010000290.1:0-8960 GCA_040752145.1 Gemmatimonadota bacterium | reverse complement strand
CGCCCGGCGCCCCGGGCGCCGGGCGCGACACCACGCCCGCGGCCGCGCAGGAGCCCGATCCGGTCTTCGACCAGCTGCTCCAGCTGGAGGGCTACACCCCCGTGCAGTACAAGGGGACCGACGCGCAGTTCACCGCCGACTCCGCCGTGCTGGTGCTGCGCGGCGAGGCCGAGGTGACGCGCGCCGGACAGACGCTCAACGCCGACACCATCTTCTACAACGACCGCACCAACGTCGCCACGGCGCTGGGCGACCCCAAGGTGAGCGGCGAGGGACAGAACCTGGAGGGCGAGGTCCTGGTCTACGACCTGGAGCGCCGGGTGGCGCTGGTGGAGGGGGGGCGCACCCAGTACGCCTCCGGGGCCACCTGGTACGTGCGCGGCCGGAAGGTGGCCGCCGAGCAGGAGACCAACCGCATCTACGCCCAGGGGAGCACCTTCACCTCGGACGAGCGCGAGGAGCCGCAGTACCACTTCGAGGCCGGCAGGACCATGGTGATCAAGGACCGCCTGCTGGTGGGGCGGCCCGCGGTGCTGTACTTCCGCAACGTCCCCGTGGCCTGGCTCCCCTTCATCGTGCAGGACATGGAGCGCGGCCGGCGCAGCGGGATCCTCACCCCGCGCTTCGGGATCAACGACATCGTCCGCACCTCTTCGGGCTACCAGCGGCAGATCTCCAACGTCGGCTACTACTGGGCCATCAACCAGTACATGGGCGGCCAGGTGGCGGGCGAGTGGCGGAGCAACTCGTACACCTCGCTCACCGGCACGCTGGACTTCAACGTGCGCCGCCGCTTCCTCAACGGGAGCGCCAGCTGGCGGCAGTACTTCCCGGACGACGGCGCGCAGCAGCGGACCCTGGCCGGCAACGTCAGCTGGAAGCCCGACGAGCGGACGAACATGGCCTTCCAGGGGAGCTACGCCTCCTCGTCCGAGTACGTGCGGCGGCGCAGCATCGACCCGCTGGAGGCCACGCAGGACCTCAACTCCAGCTTCTCGCTGGACCGGCGCTTCGACTGGGGGCAGGCCAACCTGGGCGCCCAGCGCCGCCAGTCGCTGGGCAACGACCGGGTGGAGTGGACCTTCCCCAGCTTCGGGATCACGCCCAATACGGTCACGCTCTTCCGCTCGGGCTCGCCGGAGCTGGCGAGCTGGTACAACGACGTCACGGTGACGCTGGCGGCCACCGGCTCGCTGAGCGGCGTCCGGCTCCCCTTCGAGGAGCAGTCGCTCTCCCGCACCTTCCTCAGCACGGAGGAGAACCGCGGGCAGTTCCAGCTCAGCAACTCCATCCGCGTGGGGAACCTGAGCCTGAGCAACAGCGCGTCGCTGAACCGCAACGTGCAGTCGGGCTTCCAGCAGCGCTCGCTCCTCCTCTCGCCGGGGACGGACACGCTCGACCTGAACACCGACGTGGGGCAGTGGAGCTCCGCCATCAGCTACCAGCAGAACCTGATCGGCTCCACCTTCATCGCGCCCAACCTGTCGCTGTCGCAGGAGATCCGGCAGGACTCGGCGAGCCAGAGGCTGCTGGGCGACGGCTACGTGGCCGGGCCCATGCGCACCAACTTCGGCGCCCAGCTCAACACCGACCTGTTCGGCTTCTTCCCGGGCGTCGGCGGCATCGAGCGCATCCGGCACCACATCCGGCCGGGGCTGTCGTACACGTACTCGCCGCGGGTGGTGGCCGACGAGGTGCAGCGGCAGATCTTCGGCACGCAGGTGGGCGAGACGCAGAACCGCCTTTCCCTCACGCTGGACCAGACGTTCGAGGCGCGCATGCGCTCCCCCTCGCGGCCGCAGCAGCCGGACACGGCGTCCGACAGCACCCGCGCCGCCGGGGCCGCGCCGCCCACGCCGCAGGACGCACGCAAGGTCACGCTGCTGGCGGTCAACATGAGCGCGCTGGAGTACGACTTCGCGCGGGCGTCGCGGGGACTCAACGGCTTCACCACGGACCAGGTCTCCGGCAGCTTCCGCTCCGACTTCCTGCAGGGGCTCACCGTCCAGTTCGGGGTGGACCTGTTCGGCGATCCCACGCGGCGGGACTCGCTGGAGAACCAGATCACCAAGGACCCGTTCGCGCGGGGCGGGTTCGCGCCGCAGCTCTCCACGCTGAGCACCGGGTTCACGCTGGGGCAGAACTCGGCCGTCTTCCGCTGGCTGGGCTTCGGGCGGCGCGGCGACGCCGACGAGTCCATGACGCCGCGCGTCGGGATGGTTCCGGGCGACTCCGCGCAGGCGCCGGGGGCGCGGCCCTCCACCACCACCTCCACCGCCAACCCGCAGCAGGCGGGGGGCGGGCCGTGGAGCATGAACGTCAACTACCAGCTGGTGCGGCCGCGGCCCACCGCGTTCGGCGGATTCGGCTCCAGCGAGAACCAGACGCTCAACGGGACGCTGTCGTTCTCGCCCACGGCCAACTGGGCGGTGAACTGGGCCACCAGCTACAACGTGACCGACGCGGAGTTCGGGGCGCACTCGCTGACGCTGGTGCGCGACCTGTACCGGTGGCAGGCAAACTTCAGCTTCTACCGGACGCCGGTGGGGAACACGTCGTTCCAGTTCTCGGTTCACCTCAAGGACCTGCCGGACCTCAAGGTGGACTACAACGAGCGGGACATCGGCGTGGACCGTCGTCAGTGAGTTCATTCGGTTCCGATTGATTCGCGAGGGCCGCTCCGGGTGTCGGGGCGGCCTTCTGCGTTGGGTCCGCTCCGGAACCAGGCCAAACTACCGGCCTGTTTCCTACGCGGGCTCCGCGAGCCACGGAAACTGCCCCGTGTCTCGCTGCGCCGGAGGGAGCCCCGCCAAACTGCCGGCGGGTCTCCCTCCGTGACAGACTTTGGGGGATACTGCGGGAACTGCGGACGGCTGAACGGCTCGCGCGGCTTGTCTCACGGGAGCGACACCGTTTTTCCTCCCGCGCGGACACCGGCGGGGCGGCGCCCCGGAGGCGCTTGCCCCTGTATTCGCGCCTAATCGATTGCGGTGCATCGTCTTGTTGTCCGTCGCCGGATGCGGTGTCCTCCCGGAATGACAGTTGCCCTTTCCCCGGCCGCGGATGCCGCGCCGGCTTCCGCGACCGCACCGGACCACCGAGGAACCACACCATGCTCACGCGCGCCCGCTTTCCGCTGCTCCTCGCCGCCCTGGTCCTGGCCGGGTGCGACGACGACGACTTCTTCACCCCAGACATCGACCGGCCCGAGGATCTGGATGCCCGGTATGAGTGGATCTTCACCGGGTGGAACCAGCAGTCCGCGCGCCCGGTGGGGCACCCGTCCGTGCTGGTGGAGTGGGACCTGCCCGCGGGCTGGAACGGCGAGCCGTTCCGGGTCTACGGGCGGCGCTCGGGGCAGGGGAGCTTCGCGCTGGTGGGCACCACCACCAGCTGCGAGAACGGCGAGTGCCGCTTCGTGGACATCAACGTGGTGGGCGGGCGCTCGTACGAGTACTTCGTGTCCACGGCGGACGAGCGGAGCGGCGGGGAGGCCCCCTCCGGCTACCGCGTGGAGGTGGACGTCCCCACCTTCTCCCCGCCGCCGGCGCCGCGGGCGGACAGCGTGTTCGCGCTGGACAACTCGCTGTACGTGCGCTGGCGCGACGGCGGCTCCGGCGACGACTTCTGGAAGTACCAGGTGGTGCTGGTGAGCCTGAACGGCCAGCCGGTGGACCCCTTCTACCACGTGGGCGAGACGGACGCCACGGGCTTCCTGGACCTGCGGGCCCGCAACGGCACCGTCTACGGCTACCGCGTCGCCGCGCTGGACAAGCTGGGGCAGGTGAGCGACCTGAGCCCGGTGATCACGGGCGTGCCGCGGCCGGACTACCGCGGCGAGCTGGTGTACGCGTACGGCGACAGCACCGCGCGCAGCGGCTTCCGCTTCCCCACGGCCGACGACCAGGACCCCATCCTCTCCGGCGACTCGCCGCAGGCGCAGTGGCGGCTGGAGATCGCGGGCGGGCGCTGGCAGATCCGCCCCCTGGGCGACACCGAGGTGGTGAGCGCGGGGCGGACCACGGCGCTGGTCTGCGGTCCGGGGCGCGACGCGGGGTGCCGCGCGACGTTCCAGGCACCCACGACCGGGTACTCGCGCAACCCGATCGCCGTGGACCCGGAGTTCAGCTACGTGTTCCGGGTGCGGGGGAGCGACGGGCGCACCCACTACGCCGTGGTCCGCGCCTCCATCCTGGGGAGCAGCGGCGGCAACGCGCTGATGATCTTCGACTGGGCGTACCAGGCGCGCCCGGACGAGCCGCGCCTGAGCCGGAACCCCGCCTGACCGGCTCCGCCCGGCGCACGAGGAACGCGGGCCGCCCCCACCCGGGGGCGGCCCGCTCCTTTTCCGGCTCGCTCCGTTGTTCGCTACAGAGCGGGCTGGTATCTTTTCCGGGCCTTCAACGCGGAGCGACGATGCAAGCAGCGGAGCGGATCGGGATCGATGGGGACGGCCTCACCCTGGAGGACGTGGAGCGCGTGGCGCGGCAGGGCGCGCCCGTGGAGCTCACCGGGGGCGCCGTAGAGCGGATGCGCCGCTCGCGCGCCGTGGTGGAGCGCGCCGTGGCCGAGGGGCGGGTGGTGTACGGCCTCACCACCGGCTTCGGCCGGCTGTCGGAGGTCGCCATCCCGCTGGACCGGCTGGAGGAATTGCAGGTCAACCTGATCCGCAGCCACGCCTGCGGGGTGGGCGCGCCGCTCCCGCGCGAGGAGGCGCGCGCGGTCACGCTGCTGCGCGCCAACGTGCTCGCCAAGGGCTTCTCCGGCATCCGCCCCGAGGTGGTGGAGCTGCTGCTGGAGCTGCTCAACCGCGGCGTCACCCCGGTGATCCCGGAGCAGGGCTCCGTGGGCGCCTCCGGGGACCTGGCGCCGCTCTCGCACGTGGCGCTGGTGCTGATCGGCGAGGGGGAGGCGGAGCTGGGGGGCGAGCGCCTCCCCGCGGCCGAGGCGCTGCGCCGGGTGGGGCTGGAGCCGGTGACGCTCAAGGCCAAGGAGGGGCTGGCGCTCAACAACGGCACGCAGTTCATGACCGGCATCGGCGCCCTGGCCCTCCTGCGCGCCGAGCGGCTGATGGACACGGCGGACGTGATCGGCGCCATGACGCTGGAGGGGCTGCGGGGGACGCCGGACGCCTTCCACCCCGCCATCCAGCGCGCCCGCCCGCACCCGGGGCAGGACGTCAGCGCGCGCCGCCTGCGCGCCCTGCTGGCGGACAGCGAGATCCGCGAGTCGCACCGCGAGAACGACCCCCGCGTGCAGGACGCGTACTCGCTGCGCTGCATGCCGCAGATCCACGGGGCCGCCCGCAACGCGCTGGCGTACGTCCGCTCGGTGCTGGAGACCGAGTCCAACAGCGCCACCGACAACCCGCTGATCTTCCCGGACGAGGGGGAGGAGGGGCTGGTGATCTCCGGGGGGAACTTCCACGGGCAGCCGGTGGCCCAGGTGCTGGACCTCCTCGCCCTTGCCATGGCGGACGTCGCCTCGGTGTCGGAGCGGCGCATCGAGCGCCTGGTGAACCCCGACCTCTCCGACCACCTCCCGGCCTTTTTGACCGAGGAGCCGGGGGTCCACTCGGGGATGATGATCCCGCAGATCACCGCGGCGGCGCTGGTGAGCGAGAACAAGGTGCTGGCGCACCCGGCGAGCGTGGACTCCATCACCACCGGCGCCGGCAAGGAGGACCACGTCTCCATGGGCGCGCACGCCGCGGTCAAGGCGCGCCGGGTGGTGCGCAACGTGGAGGCGGTGCTGGCCGTGGAGCTGCTCTGCGCAGCGCAGGCGCTGGAGTTCCTGAAGCCGCTCCGCCCGGGGCGCGGCGTGGAGAAGGCGTACGACCTGCTGCGCGAGCGGGTCCCCCGCCTCACCCGGGACCGCATCCTCGCACCCGACATCGAAGCCGCGACCGAGCTGGTGCGCAGCGGCGCCCTCGCCGAGATCTGCACCGGCCTGACGGAGCCCGTCCTGGTGATGCGGGCCAACCACCTCGTCCTTCACGAAGCCGATGGCGACTGTTGATCCCCGCCCACGCCGTCCGCGAGCGCATTCCGCCGCTGGTCGGTGACTGGATCCTGGCGCAGGACGGTGAGGCCGCCACCGTGCTGGTGCGGGAGGGGACTCCGGCGGAGCTCTGGCGGGAGTGGGGGGCCGGTCGGCGGAACCCGTGGCCAGGCCGCAGCGTCCCGTTATCTTGGATCCGAGGCCGTCGCGCGTGGCGGCCGGCCGGAGGCAACGAACCGGAGGCCCCGATGGAAGCGTCCCGATCCTTCGCGCAGAGGTGGACCTATGCCGAGTTCGCCCGGCTCCCCGACGATGGGAACCGCTACGAGGTCATCGCCGGAGAGCTTCACGTGACTCCCGCGCCCCGTCCCGCGCATCAGCGTATCATCGCCCGGCTCGGCTTTGCCCTGGAGGGCTTCACCCGGGAGAACGACCTCGGCTGGATCCTTCCCGGCCCGGTGGACGTCCTTTTCGCCGAGGGCGAATACCTGGAGCCCGATCTGGTCTTCGTCCGGCGCGAGCGGCTCCAGATCGTCACGGAGCGCGGGATCGAGGGCCCGCCGGACCTGGTCGTGGAGGTTGCTTCGCCTTCGACCGCGCGCACGGACCGGGGGATCAAGCGGGAGCGGTACGCCCGGTTCGGGGTGCCGGAATACTGGGTGGTGGACGCCGACGCGCGCTTGGTGGAGGTGTACCGCATGCTGGTCGATCCGTCGCGCCCCGAGGTCGTGCGCGACGTCCTCACCTGGAGTCCGGTCCCCGGCGGCCCCGCGCTCCGCATCGACGTGCCGGACGCGCTGAAGGGCTTCTCCTGAGGGAGTGAACGGCAGTGCGGAGTACGGAACTGCGGCTGGATCCCCGGCTGCCGCCGTTTTGCAGTTCAGCGGTATCCATATGAACCTGAACGGAGGGAGACAGCCGGGCGGTTTCGGCTGGCTCCCTCCGGCGAGGTGAGACCCGGGGCAGTTTCCGGGGCTCGCCGAGCCCGCGGAGGAGACCGGCAGCGGTACCGCCGGGCTCCGTAGCGGCCCGACTCACGCCAGCCACCAACCGTCTCGACACCATGAGCACCACCATCGCCGAGCCCCGCACCATCCGCGCGCCCCGCGGCAGCGAGATCTCCTGCCGCGGGTGGCAGCAGGAAGCCGCCCTGCGGATGCTGATGAACAACCTGGACCCGGAGGTGGCGGAGCGCCCCGAGGACCTGGTGGTCTACGGCGGCACCGGCCGGGCCGCGCGCTCGTGGGAGGCGTTCGAGGCGATCGTGGCGACGCTGCGCACGCTCGCCGACGACGAGACGCTGATCGTCCAGTCCGGCAAGCCGGTGGCGGTGTTCCGCACGCACCGGCACTCGCCGCGGGTGCTGATCGCCAACAGCAACCTGGTGCCGCGCTGGGCCGACTGGGACACGTTCCGCGAGCTGGAGCGGCAGGGGCTCACCATGTACGGCCAGATGACGGCCGGCTCGTGGATCTACATCGGCACGCAGGGGATCCTGCAGGGGACGTACGAGACCTTCGCGGCGGTGGCGCGGGAGCACTTCGGCGGGACGCTGCGGGGCACCTGGACGCTGACCGGCGGGATGGGCGGGATGGGCGGCGCGCAGCCGCTGGCGGTGACCATGAACGGCGGCGCGGTGCTGTGCGTGGACGTGGACCCCACCCGCATCCGGCGGCGGCTGGACACGCGCTACTGCGACCGCATGACGCACGACCTGGACGAGGCGCTGGGCTGGGTCCTGGACGCGCGCGGCCGCGGTGACGCGCTCTCGGCGGGGCTGGTGGGGAACTGCGCGGAGGTGCTGCCGGAGCTGCTGCGGCGCGGGGTGGTGCCGGACGCGCTCACCGACCAGACCAGCGCCCACGACGCGCTGGTGGGCTACGTCCCGGCGGGGCTGTCGCTGGCGGAGGCCGCGGAGCTGCGCGAGCGCGACCCCGGGGAGTACGTGCGCCGCTCCACGGAGTCCATGCGCGTGCACTGCGAGGCCATGGTGGAGATGATGCGGCGAGGCGCCGTCACCTTCGACTACGGCAACAACCTGCGCACCCAGGCGCTGGACGCGGGCTTCGCCGACGCCTTCGCCTTCCCCGGCTTCGTCCCGGCGTACGTCCGCCCCCTGTTCTGCGAGGGCAAGGGTCCCTTCCGCTGGGTGGCGCTCTCCGGCGACCCCGCCGACATCCACCGCACGGACGACCTGGTGCTGGAGCTGTTCCCGGAGGACGAGCACCTGCGCCGCTGGATCACCCACGCCCGGGAGAAGGTGGCCTTCCAGGGGCTCCCGGCGCGAATCTGCTGGCTCGGGCAGGGGGAGCGCGCCCGGTTCGGGGTGGCGCTCAACGACCTGGTGGCGAGCGGCGAACTCAAGGCGCCCATCGTCATCGGGCGCGACCACCTGGACACCGGCTCGGTGGCCTCGCCCTTCCGCGAGACGGAGGCGATGAAGGACGGCAGCGACGCCATCGCCGACTGGGCCATCCTGAACGCGCTGGTCAACGTGGCGAGCGGCGCGTCGTGGGTCTCGTTCCACCACGGCGGCGGGGTGGGGATCGGCAACTCGCTGCACGCGGGGCAGGTGATCGTGGCCGACGGCACGTCGGAGATGCGCGAGCGGCTGGAGCGCGTGCTCACCAACGACCCGGGGATGGGGGTGGCGCGCCACGCCGACGCCGGCTACGACGTCGCCGTGGAGACCGCCCGCGCGAAGGGCGTGCGCATCCCCATGCTGGAGCAGGGCTTCGGCGGGTGAGCCCGGCCGGAGCCCCCGCGCGCCGCCCCCGGCCGTGATCCGCTGCCGCTGCGGCGAGCTGTACCACGCGGACGAGGCGCACGTGGGGCGGGTGCTGCACTGCCCCTGCGGCCGGAACCTCGAGGTGCGCCTCCCGCCCCCGCGAGGGGCACCGGCCGGCCCCTCCGCCGGCCGTGCGGCGGCGGCAGGGGCGCCGCGCTCACTCCGCGACCGT
>JBFMFL010000029.1:0-38453 GCA_040752145.1 Gemmatimonadota bacterium | reverse complement strand
GAGCCGCGCCACGGAGCCGTGCGGGAGCAGGAAGAAGCCCTCCTGCAGCACCCACCCCAGGAGCAGCGTCCCCGCCCCGGCGAGCGCCATCCCCCGCGCGAAGTCCACCCCCAGGGCGAGCAGGTGCCGCCGCTCCAGCCGGCCGGAGCGGATGCTGGTGCGCCCGGGCGGCGGGCACAGCCGCACGTTGAACTGGCGGAGCCGGTCCACGCTGGCGCCCCCCAGCCGCTCCCAGAGCAGGGCGAAGATCAGCACCACCAGCAGCGCGGAGTAGGAGTGGGAGGTGCCGGCGTAGGCGCCGCCCGCGGCCACCGCGGCGGGGCCGCCCTCCGGGTAGCGGGCCGCCCCCACGGGGAGGACGGTGAGGTGGAAGGCCTCCAGCATCAGCCCCAGCAGGGCGCCGTGCTCCGGGGAGCCGGCGATCCACCCGGCCAGGGTGGCGGCCACCACCGGGCGCGACAGCATGAACTGCCCCAGCGAGGTGCCGTCCACGGCCGCCACCCCGCCGAACAGGACCAGGAGGACCAGGGGGACGGCGTCCGGGATCATCTACCCCGCCGCCAGCAGCTCGTCCAGCGGGACCCGCCGCGACCCCGGGAGGTCGCGGGCGGAGAGGCGCACCCCGTCGCGGTCGGCCAGGGCGCGCAGCTGCGTCCTTTCCTCGGGGTTCAGGAACAGGTAGGGGAGGACCCGGTCGCGCCCCACGGCGTGGTGAATCCCCCCCAGGTTGACGTCCTCGCCCCGGAGGAGCCCGTCCTCGGCGAGCCTGGCCACGGTCGCCACGCCGCGCACCAGCACCACGATGCGGCGCGGGTCGCCGCGCCAGCCCGCCAGCAGCCGGCGCGCCTCGGGGACGCCCACGAACGACGCCTCCATCTCCGGCGGCACGCCCAGGCAGTACAGCTCCTGCTCCCAGGCGCTGTCGGCGATGTCGTCGTCCACCACCACGATGCGGTCGGCGTTCAGCGGCCCGCCCCACCCCACCACCACCTGCCCGTGGATCAGGCGCTCGTCAACGCGAAAGAGCACGATCGGCATGCGGGGCCCCTTCCTTGTACGTGCCGTTGATCCCCGCGCGCCCCTTCTCCACCAGCCGCTCCACCAGCTGCGGCAGGGGCATGTCGCGGTGGAAGACGAAGTCCAGCAGGATGGCCAGGTTCACGCCGCACACCAGCCCCGTCCCGGGCCGCGACAGCGACAGCTTGCGCGCCGCGAAGGCGCAGCTCCCGCTGGGGAGGTCGGTGAAGATCACCGCGGGGGAGTCGCCGAGCTCGCGGTCGACCGCCTCCATCAGCCCCTCGGGCCCTTTCCCCTCGTTGGTGAGCGCGCGGAGCGCCTCCTCCCCCACCCCCGAGATCTGCCGCACCGCCGCCACCATCCCGTCGGCGAGGCTGGAGTGCGCCACGATCAGCCCGCGGACCTCTTCACTCATAGTCTTCTTCCAGGTAGTCCGAGGACACTTGCATGCGGTCCTGCAGGCGCCGGTTGAACAGCGCCGCGGAGTCCACGCCGGAATACTTGAGGAGGTGGTTCATGGCGACCACCTCGGCCACGACCGTGATGTTCTTGCCCGGCACCAGCGGCACCACCACCCGGGGGATGGAGACCCCCAGGATGTCCAGCGACTGCGGCTCCAGCCCGGTCCGGTCGTAGTGGGCCTTCTCGTCCCACACCTCCAGCTGCACCACCACCTCCACCCGCTTCTGCTGGCGGATGGCGCGGATGCCGAAGAGCTCCCGGACGTCGATGATGCCTACCCCCCGGATCTCCATGTGGTGCCGCTGCAGCTCGTGCCCGCGGCCGATGAGCACCTCGTTGCCGCGGCGCGAGATGATGACCATGTCGTCGGCCACCAGCCGGTGCCCGCGCTCCACCAGGTCCAGCACCGTCTCGCTCTTGCCGATGCCGCTGCGCCCCACGAACAGCACCCCCACGCCGTACACGTCGGCCAGCGAGCCGTGCATGGTGGTGGTGGGGGCGAAGCGGTCCTCCAGGAAGGGCTTGATGCGGGAGTAGAAGTCGGCGGTCTTGAGCTGGGTGAGGATCACCGGGGTGCCGCGGTCGTTGGCGATGGCGAGCAGCGGCTCCGGCGGGACCTGCCCCTTGGTGACGAACACCACCGGCAGGTTGAAGGAAAAGAACACCTCGATGGCCTGCCGGCGGCGCTCCTCGTCCAGCGATTCCAGGAATGCCACCTCGGTCTCCCCCAGCACCTGCATGCGCTCGGCCGGGAAGCGCTCGGTGTAGCCGGTGAGCACCAGGCCGGGGCTGGAGATGTCGGGCCCGCCGATGGTGCGCTCCAGGCCGCGCTCGTCGGTCAGCAGCTCCAGGGCGAGCGGCTCCTTCTTGATGCGGAGCAGCTCCTCGACCGTCAACGGACGCATGCGGGTTTCCCGTGCCTGGTCATCGTTCCGTCGTGTCTATGGTACGGTCTTTCAACTGCTCTGGATCTGGGTGTGCCCCCGGCTGCGCCGGGGTCGGGGCTCGCGCTGGCGTCCGCTGGGGCCCCCACCCGGCTCGCTTGGGCTCGCCACCCTCCCCCAATTCTGGGGGAGGGCTTCCTGACCCTCTGTACCATGCTCGACCTGAGCATTGTCGTTCTCCCCCTCTCCCCTTGTGGGAGAGGGGGCCGGGGGATGAGGGGTAGCCCCTCGCGCCGGAACCCGCTTCGGCACTCCGTCGTGCTCCCCTCCCCCTTGCGGGGAGGGGCCGGGGGAGGGGGTTGCAGTTGTCGTTGCAGGCTGTTCCCTGTTCCCTGCCGTTCCCCTACTCCGCCGTCACCGCCAGCAGGTGCGCCTCCGTTTCGTCCGCCGTGCGCTGCCAGGTGAACTGGCTCGCGAAGTCCAGCGCCTCCCTCCCCAGCGCCTCCACCCGCTCCGGCGCCTTCGCCAGCGCCTCCAGCGCCGCGGCGAGGGCGGGCACGTCGCCGTGGGGCACGAGGGTGCCGGTGCGGCCGTCCATCACCGATTCGCGCAGGCCGGGCGCGTCGCTGGCGACGGTGGGGGTGCCGCAGGCGGCGGCTTCCAGGTTGGTGATCCCCCAGCCCTCCTTGGGCGAGGGGAACACGTTGGCCCACACGATCCGGAACAGCTCGCGCTTGCGCTCCTCGCTGACGAACCCCAGGAACTCCACCCGGTCCTCCAGGCGCAGCTCCGCGGCCAGCCTGCGCAGCTCCGTCTCGTACTCGCCCTTGCCGCCCACCAGCAGGCGCACGTGCGTGCCGCGGTCGCGCAGGACAGCTACCGCGCGGAGCACGAAATGGATCCCCTTGTAGCGCCGCAGCCGGCCCAGGTACAGAAAGGTCGGCTCGGGGATCCGCGCCGCGCCCGGGTCCGGCGTGTAGAAGCCCAGGTCCACCCCGGGGTAGATCACCCGGATCTCGCCCGCGTGCAGGCCGCGGTCCACCAGGTCCTCGGCGGTGCTGCGGGAGATGGCCTGCGCCGGGACGCGGCGGTACACCGGGCCGATGGGGCGCTCCAGCAGCCAGGTGGCGGCGGCCACGGGGAACGAGGCTTCCCGGAACGCCGTGGCGCCGAACAGGTGGTGAACCAGCAGCACGGTGGGGCGCCCCGCCCAGAGCGGGGAGAACACGGGCACCTTGTTGAGCGCCTCCACCACCGCGTCGAAGCGCTCCGCGGCCAGGTGCCGCCGGTAGTAGCCGGGGGCCAGGGCGTTGTAGGTGTGGCGTCCGCCCACCCGGTGCACCTCCATGCCGTCCAGCCGCTCGCGCTGCGCGGCCCCCGCGAAGCCGGAGACCAGCAGCGACACCTGGTGCCCGCGCTCCACGAGGCGCCCGAAGGTCTCGTGGACGTGGATCTCGGCGCCCCCGGACTGCGGGTTGAGCCGGTCCTGCCAGTTCAGGACGAGCAGCTTCACCGCCCGTCCGTCGCCTCTCCCGGGAGGACGGCGCGCATCACGGCGTCCAGCACGCCGTTGACGAAGCGCGGGCTCTCGTGCGTGCTGTACTTCTCCGCCAGCTTCACCATCTCGCGGATGGAGAGGCGCGGCGGCACGTCGTCCACGTACAGCATCTCGGCCACGCCCAGCCGCAGCACGTTGCGGTCGATCACCGACAGGCGGTTCAGCCGCCAGTTGGTGAGCGAGTCCTGCAGCAGCTTGTCGATGCGCTGCTGGTTCACGGCCACCAGCCGCACCAGCACCTCCGCGTACGGCCGGTTCTGCGGCGACACGCGCAGGTTGGCGAACAGCTCTTGGACGGTGCGCATGGCGGCCTCCGGGTCGGCGCCGCGCGCCTCCCAGGCGTAGAGCGCCTGCAGCGCCCAGCCGCGGGCCCGGCTGCGCGACCTCACGGGCGCCCCTCCAGCCGGGCGAACAGGTCCACCATCTCCAGCGCCGTCATCGCCGCGTCCCACCCCTTGTTGCCGGCCTTGGTCCCCGCCCGCTCGATCGCCTGCTCGATGCTGTCGGTGGTGAGCACCCCGAACACCACCGGCACGTCGGTGGCGGCGCCCACGGCCGAGACGCCGCTGGCCGCCTGCCCCGCCACGTAGTCGAAGTGCGGCGTCCCGCCGCGGATCACCGCGCCCAGCGCGATCAGCGCGTCGAAGCGCTCCATGCGCGCCAGCCGCCGCAGCGCCGAGGGGATCTCGAAGGCGCCGGGGACCCACACCGCCTCGATGTCGTCGTCCGCCACGCCGTGGCGCAGCAGGCAGTCGCGCGCGCCCATGAGGAGCTGCCGCGTCACCAGCTCGTTGAACCTGCCGATGACGATCCCGAACCGCCTTCCCTCGCCCCGCAGCATCCCGGAGTGCTCGATCATCTTCGCTCCCGAAAAAGTCTACCCTGGCCCTCACCCGGCTCGCTTGAGGCTCGCCACCCTCTCCCAATTCTGGGAGAGGGGAGGAACTGCCGGGGCTCTGCGCGTGGGGTCGGGCGCGGCGGTGCTCTACGGAAAGAGTTAATGCCACCCCGCCCCGGCCGCACCCCAAACTCTTTCCTCCGACCACCCCCGCACCCTCCCTGCGAGCATCCTGCCACCCGTCCTCCGCCGTCCTCCCCCTTTCCCCCGCTTGCGGGGGAGAGGGGGTCGGGGGGTGAGGGGGCCCACCCTCGCGGACGCCAGCTCCACCCCGCGTGAGGGATTCGCGCCCGGAGGGGCGAGACCCGGCGGCAGTTTGCCGGGGCTCGCCGGAGTTACGCACGGTCGTATCGTGCGTTACTCCGCGCGAAGCCCGACCCCGGCGCAGCCGGGGGCACGCCCAAACCCGCCGTTCCGTCTCAAGCCGGCAGCAGATGCCCCAGCTTGTCCCGCTTCGTAGCCAGGTACGACTCGTTGTGCGGGTTCGGCTCCACCCGCAGCGGCACCTGCCCGGTCACGGAAAGCCCGTACCCGTCCATCCCCACGATCTTCTTGGGGTTGTTGGTCAGGATGCGGATGGACGACAGCCCCAGGTCCAGCAGGATCTGCGCGCCGATGCCGTAGTCGCGCAGGTCCGGGCGGAAGCCGAGCGCCTCGTTGGCCTGCACCGTGTCCATCCCCTCGTCCTGCAGGGCGTAGGCCCGCAGCTTGTGCACCAGCCCGATCCCCCGCCCCTCCTGGCGCAGGTACACGATGGCGCCGCGCCCCTCCCGGTCGATGGCCTGCATGGCCGCGTCCAGCTGCTCGCCGCAGTCGCAGCGCAGCGAGTGGAACACGTCGCCGGTGAGGCACTCGGAGTGCATCCGCACCAGCACGTCCTGCTCCCCCGCCACCTCGCCCTTGACCATGGCCACGTGCTCGAACTGGTCCAGCTCGTTGCGGTAGGCGATGATCTTCCAGTCGCCGTGCGGCGTGGGGATCACGGCCTCGGCCTCGCGGCGCACCAGCCGCTCGCGCTGGAGGCGGTAGGCGACGATGTCCGCAACGGTGATGAACTTCAGCCCGTGCTTCTGCGCGAACACCTCCAGCTCCGGGCGGCGGGCCATGCTGCCGTCGTCGTTGAGGATCTCGCAGATCACCCCGGCCGGGGGGAGCCCGGCCAGGCGCGCCAGGTCCACGGAAGCCTCCGTCTGCCCCACGCGGCGCAGCACGCCGCCCGGACGCGCGCGGAGCGGGAAGACGTGCCCGGGGCGCCGCAGGTCGGACGGCTTCGCCTCCGGGTCGATGCACACCTGGATGGTCTTGGCGCGGTCCGCGGCGCTGATGCCGGTGGTCACCCCGAACTTGGCCGCGGCGTCCACCGACACGGTGAAGGCGGTGCCCTGCGCCTCGGTGTTGAACTCGCTCATGGGGCGCAGGTCCAGCTCGTCCGCGCGCTCCTGCGTGAGCGCCACGCAGACCAGCCCGCGCCCGTGCACGGCCATGAAGTTGATGATCTCCGGGGTCACCGCCGACGCGGCGCAGACGAGGTCGCCCTCGTTCTCCCGGTCCTCGTCGTCCGCGACGATGACCATCTTGCCGTCGCGGATGTCCTGTAAAGCGTCTTCGACGCGATCGAAAGCCATGGTGTCGCCGCTGAAAAAAGAAAGGGCCGCCGGGAAGATAGGTCCCCCGGCGGCTCGCAACTAGTACCCCGATGAGTCGCGCGGGTCCCCCGCCCCTCCCCCGCCGCCCCCGGCCTCGCGCGGCCGGTCCAGCAGCCGCCGCACGTACTTGCCGATCAGGTCGCCCTCCAGGTTCACCCGCGAGCCCGGCCGCAGGTCGGCCAGGTTGGTGTGCTCCCACGTGAAGGGGATGATGGACACCTGCGCCGTCCCCGGCCCGGGGAGGGCGTTGACGGTGAGGCTCACGCCGTTCAGGGTGATGGAGCCGTGCAGGACCGTGACCTCGTCCACCTCGCGCGGCAGGGTGAAGTCGATCAGCACCAGCTCGCCCTGGGGGACCACGGACAGGACCTCGCCCACGCCGTCCACGTGCCCCTGCACCAGGTGCCCGCCCAGCCGCGCGCCCAGCGCTGCGGCGCGCTCCAGGTTGACGCGGCGGCCCGGCGCGAACTCGCCCAAGGTGGTGCGCCCCAGCGTGGTCGCCACCGCCTGCACGGTGTAGCCCTCCGCGCCGAACGCCGTGGCGGTGAGGCACACGCCGTCCATGGCGATGCTGTCGCCCAGGGCGATCCCCTCCAGCACCGTGCGGGCGCGGACGTCCATCTCCACGCCGCCGCCCACCTCGCGCACCGCGGCGACGACGCCGACCTCCTCCACGATCCCCGTGAACACGCGCTACTCCTTCGCCAGGGTGACCAGCGTGTCCGGCCCGAACGCCTCCGTCCTGAGCCGGCGCCAGCGCTCCGCCTCGCCGATGGGCGGGCTGTCCAGCGCCGCGAAGGGGGCGGCGCCCTCGGGCCCCAGGAACAGCGGCGCGTAGAACAGGTGCATGCGGTCCACGCACTCCGCGCGCAGCAGCGCCCCGCCCAGCACCGCGCCGCCCTCGCAGAACAGGGAGCCGATCCCGGCGCGGCGCAACTCCCCCAGCCCGTCCCACAGCGTCTCGGCCACCAGCACCCGGACGCCCAGCGCCTCCAGCGCACGGCGGCGCTCCGCCGGGGCGTCCGGGGCCGCGACGACCCACACCGGCACCTCGCGCGCGGTCCGGGCCAGCCCGCCGTCCGCCGGCAGGCGCAGCCGCCGGTCGAAGACCACCCGGACCGGCGGGACGCGCGGCTCCACCGGGCCGCGCACGGTGAGCCGCGGGTCGTCCGCCAGCGCCGTGCCGATCCCCACCGCCACGGCGCCGAAGCCGGCGCGCATGCGGTGCACCTCGGCGCGGGCCTCCTCGCCGGTGATCCAGGCGGAGCGGCCGTCGCGGTCGGCCGCGCGGGCGTCCAGCGACAGGGCCAGCTTGAGCTCGGTCCAGGGGCGCTCCGGCCCGGCGATGCCGTGGAAGAAGGGGGCGTTCAGGTCCAGCGCCGCCCGCATCTCCACGCCCCGCGACACCTCCACGCCGGCGGCCTCCAGCACGGCGCACCCGCCCGCCGCCCTGGGGTTGGGATCGGAGGCCGCGAAAACCACGCGCCGCACACCGGCCGCGAGGATCGCGTCGGTGCACGGCGGCGTCTTTCCGTGGTGCGCGCAGGGCTCCAGCGTCACGTACAGGGTGGCGCCGCGCGCCGCCTCGCCGGCCGCGCGCAACGCCTCCACCTCGGCGTGTGGCCGGCCGTACTCCGTGTGCCACCCCTCGCCCACCACCCGTCCGTCCCGGACCACCACCGAGCCCACCAGCGGGTTGGGGGCCACGCGGCCCCACCCCCGGGCGGCGAGCTCCAGCGCCCGCCGCATGAATTCCCCGTCCTCCGGCCTCCCCGCGTCCGGCGCCACCCGTTCCCTACAGCGCCAGCCGGAAGCCCAGGCTCCCGAAGAAGGTGCCGCTCCGCGGGTCGAAGTCGCTGGCCGAGGGGAAGCCCCGGATGGGGTCGTCGCCCTGCATCCAGCCGATCTCGGCGGCGAAGGTGGCCACCAGCAGCGAGAAGGAGCCGTCCACGAAGCCGGACCAGCGGCCGTTGTCCACCTCCAGGTCGGACACGCGCGCGTAGCAGTCGGCCTGGCCGGCCACCGGGCAGCGGGCGCGGAAGCCGAAGGCGGCGTCGCTGGAGAACCGGTCGTAGCCCACTCCCGCCGTGAGCCCCAGCCCCAGCAGCCGCTTGCTGACCGCCGCGCGGGTGCTCCAGTTGCTCAGGTCCACCGCGAACTCGCCGGGGTCGCCCTGGTCGTTCGCGCAGGGCCCGGCCGCCACGATGTAGCCGTTGCGCTCCTGGGTGACGCCGCCCAGCAGCGGCTCGTCGCACACGTCGCCGTAGGAGACAGTGCCCAGCCGGTGGTACATCAGCGACACGGAGATCCCCGGCATGGTGAACGACTCGCGCAGCAGCCCGAGCCGCGCCCCCACCCCGTAGGAGAAGTCCGGCGTGTCCTCGGAGAAGCCCTCCACGTCGAAGGTCCCCAGCGGGAGCCAGGTGGCGCTCCCCAGCAGGTCCACCGCGCCCACGCCGCCCACGGTGGGCGCCAGGCTGATCCCCGGCCACACGCCCACCGACGCCGCGCCCGAGAGCGCCGGGACCGGGATCCCGGTGGCGTCGTTGAGCGTCTGCGCGGCTTCGCCGGCGCTCTCCGCCAGGATGTCCGGGAGGCGCACGAACACCAGGTTGGCCTTTGCCGTGGCGCTCACCCGCGGCAGGATGCCGAGCCGGATCCCGCCGGTGCTCGCCGTGCCCAGGGTGGGGTTGCCGCCGGTGAGGACGATCCCCAGCTGCGGCTGCGCCGACTCCACCGCCTGCGCCACCGTGTAGCAGGTGGAGCTGACGGACGGGTCCGAGAACTCGGCGCAGGGCGCCGCCGCTCCCTGCGCCAGCGCGGGGGCCGCGGAGAGCGCGAGCGCCGCCGCGGTCCAGCCGAAAACCTTGGTCATTTCGCTCCGCATCAGTCCAGGACGGTCCGGCCCTCGCCCGGGACGATCTCCCCGGCGACCCACGCCTCCTCCCCCGCCTCCCGCAGCTCCCGCACGAGCCCGTCCGCGCGCTCCGCGGCGACCACGGCCACCATCCCGACGCCCATGTTGAAGGCGCGGAACATCTCCCCGCGCTCCACCCCGCCCTCGCGCTGCAGGACGCGGAACAGGTTGGGCACCTCCCACGAGGAGGTGTCGAAGCGGGCGTCCAGCCCGGCCGGGAGCACGCGCGGCACGTTGTCCACCAGCCCGCCCCCGGTGACGTGCGCCAGCCCGCGGACCTCGCCCCGCGCGATGGGGGGCGTGAGCGGGCGCAGGTACGAGCGGTGCGGGCGCAGCAGCACGTCCGCCACGCTCTGGCCGCCCTCGCCGGGGAACTCGGAATCGACCGTGAGCCCCATCCGCTCGAACACCACGCGGCGGGCCAGGGAGTAGCCGTTGGTGTGCAGCCCCGTGGAAGCCAGCGCCACCAGGGCGTCGCCGGCCCGGATCCCGGAGCCGTCGATCACTCCGTCCTCCTCCACCACGCCCACGATGGTCCCGGCGATGTCGTACTCGCCGGCGGCGTAGAAGTCAGGCATCTCCGCCGTCTCCCCGCCCAGGAGCGCGCAGCCGTTGGCGCGGCAGCCGCGGGCGACGCCCTCCACCACCGCCTCCACCGTCCCCGGCTCCAGCCGCCCCACGCCCACGTAGTCCAGAAAGAAGAGCGGCCGGGCGCCCTGCACCAGGATGTCGTTGACGCAGTGGTTGACCAGGTCCTCGCCCACGGTGCCGTGGCGGCCCGCCAGGAAGGCGATCTTGAGCTTGGTCCCCACCCCGTCCGTGCTGGCCACCAGCACCGGGCGCCGGACGTCGCCGGGCACGCGGTACAGCCCCCCGAAGGAGCCCAGCTCCGACAGGGTGTCCGGCGTGGCGGTGGACCTCACCAGCTCCGCGACGCCGCGCATGGCGCGGTGCGCGGCGTCGATGTCGACGCCGGCGTCGCGGTACGACAGCCCGGCTTCAGACACCGGCGCCCGCCTCCACCGGCAGCTCGAAGACGGTCATCTCGCGGAAGTGCCTCACCCGCTCCTCGACCTCCTCCGGCGTCAGGTCCTTGAGGCGCTCCACCGAGAAGCGCTCGCAGGCGAAGGAGCCCAGCACCGAGCCGTAGATCACCGCGCGGCGCAGGTCGTTGTCGTCGGTGCGGCCGCAGCCGGCCAGGTGCCCCATGAAGCCGCCCGCGAAGCAGTCGCCGGCGCCGGTGGGGTCGAACACCTCCTCCAGCGGGTAGCCCGGGGCGAAGAAGGTGGAGTTGGGGGTGAACAGGATCGCCCCGTGCTCCCCCTTCTTGATGATCAGGTAGCGCGGCCCCTGCGACTGGATCCAGCGGGCGGCGCGAGCCAGGTTGTGGGTCCCGGCGAGCTGGCGCGCCTCGGCGTCGTTGACGCACAGCAGGTCCACGCGCTTGAGCAGGTCGAGCAGGCGGTCGCGCTTGATCTCGATCCACAGGTTCATGGTGTCGCACGCCACGAACCGGGGGCTCTTCACCTGGTCCAGCACGCCCAGCTGCAGCTCGGGGTCGATGTTCCCCAGGAACACCCACTCCGCGTCGCGGAACTCCGCCGGGATCTTGGGGGCGAAGTCGGCGAACACGCCCAGGCGCGTCTCCAGCGTCTCGCGGCTGTTCAGGTCGTAGCTGTAGACGCCGGACCAGCGGAAGCTCTCCCCCGCCGCCGTCTCCAGCCCGCGCAGGTCCACCCCGCGGTCGGCGAGGAAGCCCAGCGCCTCCGTGGGGTAGTCGTCGCCGACCACGCCGACGAGCTGGACGGGGCAGAAGAGCGACGCCGCCGCGGAAAAGAAGGTGGCGGAGCCGCCGAGGGCGTCGTCCGCGCGGCCGAAGGGCGTCTCGACGGTGTCGAGCGCCACGCTGCCCACAACGAGAAGGGACATGGGGAAACCGGTTGTCAGGGAACGAGGGTGGATTCCTGCGATTCTTCCGTCTCCGCGCGCTCCATCCGCTCCGGGGCACCGATCCCCAGCACGGCGAGCCCGTTGCGGAGCACCACCTGTATGGCGCGCGCCAGCACCAGCCGGGCGCGGGAAAGCTCCTCGGGGACGCCGACCACGCGCAGCTGCGGGTCGCGGTTCCCCGCGTGGTACCAAGAGTTGACCGCGCCCGCCACCTCTTCCAGGAACTCGGTGACGGCGTGCGGCGCGTGCCCCTCCGCCGCGGCCTCCAGGGTCTCGGGGAAGCGCAGCAGCAGCTTGACCAGGTCGATCTCCGCGGGGTGCGCCAGCAGCGCCAGGTCGGCCCACCCGGCGGAGATGGAGGCGCCTTCCACCTCCGCGCGCCGGAAGATGGAGGCCATGCGGGCGTGGGCGTACTGGACCTTGTAGACCGGGTTGCGGTCCGACTGCTCCAGCGCCAGGTCCAGGTCGAAGGTGAGCTGCGACTCCGGCCGGCGCATCAAGAAGAAGTACCGGGTCACGTCCACGCCGGCCTCGCCGTACAGGTCGCGCAGGGTGACGTAGTCGCCGGCCCGCTTGGAGAACTTGACCTCCTGCCCGCCGCGCATCACCAGCACCATCTGGTGGAGCACGTACTCCGGGTAGCCGGCGGGGAGCCCCAGCGCCTGCAGCCCGGCGCGCACGCGCGCCACGGTGCCGTGGTGGTCGGAGCCCTGCACGTTGATGGCCCTGCGGAAGCCGCGCTCCCACTTGGTGACGTGGTAGGCCACGTCCGGGAGGAAGTAGGTGGGGTGGCCGGTCCCCTTGACCATCACCCGGTCCTTGTCGTCCCCGAACTCCGTGGTCCGCAGCCAGAGGGCGCCGTCCTTTTCGTAGGCGAGGCCCGTCTCGCGCAGCCGCCGGATGGTGTCCTCCACGCGGCCGGAGTCGTACAGCGACGACTCCAGGAAGAACTCGTCGAAGCGGACGCCGAAGTCGGCAAGGTCGCGGTTCTGCTCCTCGCGCAGCACGCGCACGGCGTAGCGGCGCATGGCGTCCAGCGCCTCCTCGCCCCCGTCGCCGCGGAAGCGGTCGCCGTGCTCGGCGGCGATCTGCGCGGCGATCTCGCGCACGTAGCCGCCGTGGTAGCCGTCCTCGGGGAAGACCACGGACTCGCCCAGGTGCTCCTGGTACCGCGCCCACACGCTGCGGGCGAGCCGCATGATCTGCTCGCCGGCGTCGTTGTAGTAGTACTCGCGGTGAACCGTCCACCCGGCCCACGCCATCAGCTCGGCCACGGCGTCGCCCAGCGCGGCCTGCCGCCCGTGGCCGATGTGCAGCGGCCCGGTGGGGTTGGCGGAGACGAACTCCACGTTGACGGCCCTGCCCTGCCCCGCCTCGCTCCTGCCGAAGTCGTCGCCGCGCGAGACGATCTCCGCGAGGCCCCGGTGCAGGTATTCCTGCGACAGGCGGAAGTTGATGAAGCCGGGCCCGGCCACCTCAGTGGCGCTCACCCCCGCGGCGTCGCGGTCCAGCCGCTGCACGATCTCCTCGGCGATCTGCCGGGGCGGGCGGCCGAGCGGCTTGGCGAGCGTCAGGGCGACGTTGCTGGCCCAGTCGCCGTGCTCGGGGTTGCGGGGGCGGTCCAGGCCCACCTGGGCGTCCTCGACGCCCATCCCGGCCAGGACGCGGGCGATCTCGCGGCGCAGCTTCTCCGTGGGCATCTAGTCGGCCGCCTTGGGCGCGGAGCCGCCGCCCGCCGGCTTGCTGTCGGAGGAGGAGGAGGACGGCTTGGACTCGCCGCCCCCGGACGACGAGGAGCTGCCCCCCTCGGAGGAGGCGGCCTTCTTGTAGCTGTCGCTGCGGTAGTCGGTGATGTAGAAGCCCGAGCCCTTGAAGAGCAGGCCGGCCCCGGCGGAGAGCCTGCGCTCGGAGTTGGCGCCGCAGCCCGGGCACTCGGCCACGGGCTCGTCGGACATCCGCTGGAACTTCTCGAACTCGTTTCCGCAGGACGGACAGCGGTATTCGTACGTAGGCATACGTCGCGTGTGCTACGATCCGGATTCAGTTCTGCATTCTGGTGGGAAACCCGCGTAAAATAACCCGGCGCTCCCGTCGGGGCAACGCCGGGCGGATCTGGTTTCGGGCTCGTTCCTGGCTTTTTAGGAACTGCTTCGAGTTGCGGGTTCGGGCGTGCCCCCGGCTGGCGCCGGGGTCGGGCTTCGGCTCCGTAGCAGACGATACGACCGTCTGCAACGGAGTCGAGCCCCGCGAAACTGCCCGCGGGTCTCGCCCCTTCGGGCCGAAATCCCTCACGCGGGGGGCGCGCTATGCTTTCGGCTTTCGGCGCTTCATCCGCTCCAGGCGGCTCTCCACCTCCGGCGGAACGGCCAGGCGGTCCGCGATGGAGGCGATCTCCTCGGCGGCGCGCCAGCGGCGCTCCAACTCGGCCAGCTCACCCTCCATGGCGCGGCGCTCGGCGTCCTCGTGTACGGCCATCTCCATCGCCAGGCGGAGCTGCTGCGGCAGCTTCCAGAGGTCGCGGCCGCCCCGGCCCGCCTTGCCGACCTGCTTCCCGATCGCCTTCATGTACCGCTCCGGGTCGCCCGCTTCCTCCATGTGCGCCACCGCGGACTGCACGCGCTGCCGGGACGCTCCCCACGCGTTGGCCTGGGCCAGGATCACCGACGCGGCCTGCATCGCGGCGGGCCCCACGAGCCGGTGCTTCCTGTACCCGACGTCCAGGGTGTGCAGGCGATCGGTTCTCACCTCCAGCTGCCACCCGGCGCGGTTCTCCGCGTCCGCCAGCACGCGGGCGCCGACCACCGCCTCGTCGCGGTGGCGGAGCAGCGGCTTGCCGCCGGTGGTACGCAGCGCCCGGTACGCCCCCGAAGCGCGGCTCCACGGCCGGGAATAATGGTCGCGGAACACCTTCAGGAGCAGGAGCCAGGTGGGCGCCAGCAGGAGCAGCATGGGATTCGCGGCGAGCGCGGCTCCCGCCGCCGCCGCTCCCAGGCCGCCCACGCCGATCCCGCGCGTCCACATCCTCCGGGCACGCGCCCCGAACTGGTCGCCGTAGCGCCAGGCCGCGAACTCCGGGCGCAGCGGCGCCCCGATCCGCACCAGCTCGGTCCCCTCATGCAGCCGCGCCAGCCCCACGTTTTCGGTGGACACCCTGACCCGCGTGTCGCGGAAGGTTCGCTCGCACGCCTCCACCGCCTCCCAGCGCGTCTCCAGCGGCGACAGGTTCCAGCGCCCGCACGCGCGGCAGACCACCCAGAGCCGCCCCTTCGCCCCGTCGAACGCGAGCCGCCGCCCCACCGGAAACTGCTCGATGGCCTCGTTCGCCCCGAGCGGCGCGTGGCAGAAGATGCAGGTGGAGTACATCAGGCCGCCGAGGAGAGAGCGGGGGACGCTCGTGAGGGAACGGGGTGGGTCAGTCCACGAAGAGCCGCCGCAGCCAGGCGACAAACCGCTGCGCTGCGGGTGCCTGTGCGTTCAGGTCGCCCTTGGTGATTGCCTGGCCCATGGGCGAACCGGGGCCCTCCTGCCATGCAAGCCAGGTATGAATGTGTGCCTTCGGCCACTCCACCTCCCGGAACCGCCGGTACTCCACGGGAATGCCGTTCAGCACGTTGTCGGCATGCGTCCAGAGAAAGTCACCCGGCGGAACCAGTGACGCGGCGAAGGTTTCCAGCACTCCAGGCGCCTCATTGTCGGGCATGATCCAAGCCCCGAAACGCGGGAGCTTACCAGCGTGGCTGACGACCACCCCCTGAGGTTCCAATCGTGCCGGCACATCGACGTATCCGGCTCGCAAGAGGGTGTCACGCACGGCACCCCACCGGGCGAGTGCATCGTCGTCCGCGTCTACCACGACCCCGAACCGCTCCAGTGCCGTCGCCCGAAGTTCGACTGGTAAGCCTCGGAAGACCTCGCCAATTCCCTCTTTCTATTTGACTCGGAACACCTCGGGAAGTTGGTGTCGGGCACAAAGACTCTGTACGACCGCACGGTCGTCCTTTCCCTCGACCCACAGCAGATGGCGAGGTGCGCGCAATCCCAGGGGAGCGGACGGCATCAGCGAATCTCGATCTGTTGCTCGGCTGCGATCTCCACCTCCTCCTCGGAGAAGCGAATCGCATCAACTCGCCCATCGGGTCGGCGTTCCAACCGGTAAAGCATTCCAGTTGCCGGGCTTTGGTTCGCGGCGTATTGGAACCCTACCAGTGTATCCCAACTGTGGCTCGTCGCGAAGACCTGCACGTCAAACTGCACCGCCAACGAAAAAATTGCCTGCCAAACTTCATCCTGCACCGTAAAGTGCAGCCCATTGTCGATCTCATCCACCAGAAGCGCCCCGTTCTTCGCCAAAACCATTGCGACTGCAATCGCGAAAACACGGTTGACCCCATCGCCCATGCTTTCTATCGGCACGGGACGAGCGAGTCCTGAAAGCTTGAACAGAACAGAGCGGCGGCCGGATTCTCCGACGAGCAGGACCCGGTCAAGATCGGGGACGATAGTCCGGACCGCCTCCTCCACCAATCCCTCCTGTCCGGCGACGGCTACCTGGTCCCACATCCTCCTGATCTGAAACGGTTCCATTCCGGAGGCTGGGATCATCAAAGCGGGATCGCGAGCTCCAGGCCTGTAAATCGGAGTCCGTCGTACAAACCAGTCAAGTGGAAATTCTGTCGAGACCTGCTCGCTCTCCATTTCTAAAATGGCCGTGTCAGGCGCGAGAAACAGTGCGCGCGAACTCTCATCCAGCTCCGCTGCCCCGAAGCCGGTTTCTTTGAGCCAAGGCAGACGAATCGTCAACTCTGTCGAAGGCATAGGTTCCGGCCGCATCCGGATCGGGCCCACCAGCCCCTCGCCGAAACTGCCAAAGAAAAGCGCCTCCGCTGCATCGGCTGCAGCCTCCAAGTCCTCGACCTGTGGATCTGCTCCGCGACGTGAGAACCCGGGCTGCCGGAAGCCCGAGTGGTCCCGCAAGATTTCGAACAGTACCAAACGCAACGAGCGCTCGTTTCGATAGAGGAAGAGCCTTACGGCTTCGAGGAGCGACGTTTTCCCCGCGTTGTTCTTCCCTACGAGGAGGTTAACTCGCCCCAGCGCGGGAAGCGACAGCTCGCGGATTCCTCGAAAGCCATCGACCTCGAAACTCTGGAGCGGGAGTTCTCCCTTCATCCTTGTTCCGTATCCTAGTGGTTACGCCGGCCGGTACACGCCCCACTCCGCCCGGAGCGCGTCGCTGATCTCGCCCAGCGTGCAGCTGGTCTTCACCGCGTCGATGATGCGCGGCATCAGGTTCTCCGTGCCGCGCGCGGCGGAGCGGATCGCCTCCAGCCGGGCCGCCACTTCCGCGTCGTCGCGGCTCGCGCGCACCTCGGCCAGCTGCGCGCGCTGCGAGCGCTCCAGCGAGGAGAAGTCCGGCTGCCCCAGCTCCACGGGCACGTCTTCCGTGACGAACTTGTTGACGCCCACCACCACCTTGTCGCCCTCCTCCACCGCGATCTGGTGCGCGTACGCCGCGCGGTGGATCTCCTCCTGCATGTAGGCGATGGCCTCCGCCGCGCCGCCCATCTCGTCGATCTTCTCCAGGTACTCGCGCGCCTTGTCCTCCACCGCGGTGGTCAGCGCCTCCACGAAGTACGAGCCGGCCAGCGGGTCCACCGTGTCGCCCGCGCCCGACTCGTAGGCCAGCACCTGCTGCGTGCGCAGCGCCAGCGTGGCCGCCTGCGCGGTGGGGAGCGCCAGCGCCTCGTCGTAGCCGTTGGTGTGCAGCGACTGCGTGCCGCCCAGCACCGCGGCAAGCGCCTGCACCGTCACCCGCACCACGTTGTTGAGCGGCTGCTGCGCCTGCAGCGTAACCCCGCCGGTCTGCGTGTGGAAGCGCAGCTTGGCCGACTCGTCCGAGGCGCCGAAGCGCTCCTTCATCACCCGCGCCCACAGCCGGCGCGCCGCCCGGAACTTGGCGACCTCCTCGAACAGGTCGTTGTGCGACGCGAAGAAGAAGGAGAGCCGCGGCGCGAAGCGGTCCACCTCCAGCCCGGCGTCCAGCGCGCGCTTCACGTACTCCACCGCGTCCGCGAAGGTGAAGGCGATCTCCTGCGCCGCCGTGGACCCCGCCTCGCGGATGTGGTAGCCGGAGATGGAGATGGTGTTCCACCTGGGCACCTCCGCGTTGCAGAACGCGAAGATGTCGGTGATCAGGCGCAGGCTGGGCTCCGGCGGGTAGATGTACGTCCCCCGGGCGATGTACTCCTTGAGGATGTCGTTCTGGATGGTCCCCGACAGCTTGCCGCGCGGGATCCCCCGCTCGTCCGCCACCGCGATGTACAGCGCCAGCAGGGTGCTCGCCGTCGCGTTGATGGTCATCGACGTGGAGACGCGGTCCAGCGGGATCCCGTCCAGCAGCCTGCGCATGTCGCCCAGCGTGTCGATCGCCACCCCCACGCGCCCCACCTCGCCCTGCGCCATGGCGTGGTCGGAGTCGTACCCCATCTGCGTGGGCAGGTCGAACGCGGTGGAGAGCCCCGTCTGCCCGGCCTCCAGCAGCAGCTTGAAGCGCGTGTTGGTCTCCTCCGCCGTGCCGAAGCCCGCGTACTGGCGCATGGTCCAGAAGCGGCCGCGGTACATGGTGGGCTGGATGCCGCGGGTGAACGGGAACTCGCCCGGGTAGCCCAGGTCGCGCCCGTAGTCCAGCGCCGCCACGTCGTCCGGCGCGTACAGGCGCTCCACCTCCACCCCGCTGGTGGTCTCGAAGCGCTCGCGCCGCTCCGGGTGCTTCGCCAGCGCGGGCGCGACGGCGCGCTCCGTCCACGCCGCCTTGCCGTCGTTCGCGGGGCCCGTGGCCCCGGAGTCCTCGCCGATGTTGGCCGCCACCTGCGTGTCGCTCATATCCTGGAAGACGGTGCGAGAGTGCGAAAGTGCGGGAGTGCGAAAGTACGGCCGCCCCCCGTCCGCCGTGCCGCGCGACAAGATAACGCCGGCGGATGCGCGGGGCATCCGCCGGCGCGTGCGTCCGCCTGTATGTCGCCCCGCTAGTCGGGACGGCGCAGCTTGCACTCCACGGCGTTGACGCCGGCCTCCCGCAGCCTGGCCAGGGAGTACCTGCAGCCGATGTAGCTCCGCCGGGTCACGAGGACGCTTACGTCCTCCTCTCCCCCCGCCCTCATCACACCGTAGGGTACGGAGATGTCCTTGTTCGTGCTGGTGACGTACTTCCCTTTGGCGAGCACCATCGCTCCCTGGGGATCGGAGCGCACCGAGAGGTTCCAGTTCCGATGCTCGTCCCACCCGCAGCACCGGAGAGGGCACTGGAGCAGCGGCTCGTCACGCCGTCCGAGCGTCGGGCCGTGGACGAGGATCACGGGAACGTGGTCGTGCACGGGATCGCGTACGACCTCGGCCGTCCAGCGGGTCACCTGGAACGAAGCAACAGACTCGTCGGGGTACTCGACGCAGTTCTGAACGGGCTCCACTGCCTCGAGTTTCAGGTCGCCCGGCGTTACGGCGAAGTCGACCCAGAGCGCGGAGGCGTACGGCCCCCGCAGGGTCAGCCGGTGTCTGCCGACCGGCAACTCCAGGTATTCCCCGATCAGCGCGATCGGCTCTCCGTCGATCTCCGCACCGCCGCTGAAGGCGCTCTCGACCTTCAGGGTCGCGACCTCCTGCGCTCGGGCCGGCATGGCCGCCCCGAGCGCCGCGACGGAGAGGGCACACGCGGTCCAGACCAGCCGAAGGAACAGCTTACTCGCTTTCATTCTGCCGCCTCCAGAAGAAGCCGTGAACCAGGAGGGTGGTGACGACCAGCCCGACGACGAGGGCCCAGTACTGCAGCTCCACGTACCGGTTGACGAGGGTGTCGGCAGCGCTGAACTGGTCCAGCTCCAGCAGCTTGACCGTGTTCGTGATCACGAGGTGTCCGAAGAGGAGGCTGAGAAGGGTGCAGCCGATCGCGAGCTCGATGATCACGAGGTCCATCTTCCTGAGCCGGATCTTGGATTCGACCGTCGACACCAGGAAGAACACGTTCGCTCCAATGACCGCAAACCCCCAGTTGATGAACAGCGTCGTGAGATCGACGACGAGTTCGATCTGCTTCGACTGAACCGCGCTGAGGCCTCCGTTCAGGGCGACGGCGATGCCGGGCGCCGGAATCGTTGCCTCCACCACGAGGGCGGCGCCTGCGAGCAGGGCGGCGAGGAGGAGACCGGAGAGGAAGCTCGGGTTGCCGAGCAGGGCGCGCGCGGTGAGACGCATGGAATGCACCGGAGGCCGGGACGGGAGCTACTCCAGCACGATCAGCGTGGCGCCCTTGTCCACGGTCTGGCCGGGCTGCACCTCGATGCGGGCGACGACGCCGTCCGCGGGGGCCTTGAGCTCGTTCTCCATCTTCATCGCCTCCACGATCACCACCCCCTGCCCCGCCCGCACCTGCTGGCCCACCTCCACCTCCACGCGCACCACCAGGCCGGGCATCGGCGCGGCGACGGTCTTCTCGGTCTCCGCGTCGCCGCCGCCGGTCATCTCGCGGATGGCGCGGGTGCGCTCGTCCACGGCGTCGGCGACCAGGCGGCTGCCGCCCATGGAGATCTCCCAGCGGCCGCGGCGCTCGCCGGCGTGGGCCGTGAACTGGTGCGAGCGGCCGTCCACCAGCAGCGTGCGGACGGGGGTGCCGGGGAGGGCGGCGAGCTCGGCGTGCACCGGCGTGCCGTCCACCACGGGCGTGGCTCCGGTGAGGTCGACCTCGACCTCGCGGCCGGCGATGGTGACGAAGTAGCGCATCAGCGTGATTCAGGTTTCCTGTGAGGACAGCACCACGACGGTCTCCACGTGCGCCGTCTGGGGGAACAGGTCGAACGAGCGGACGCTCTCCAGGCGGAAGCCGCCGCCCAGGCGCTTCAGGTCGCGGGCGAGCGTCGCGGGGTTGCACGACACGTACACGATGCGGCGCGGCGGCGAGGCCGCCAGCGCGTCCGCCACCTCCGCGGCCACCCCGGCGCGCGGCGGGTTGAGGATTACCAGGTCGGCCGGGAGGTGCGCGGGGAGGTGGGCCTCCACCGGGCCCTCCACGAACTCGGTGCCCTCCGGGGCGCTGCGGCGCGCCTCGGCCACCGCCTCCGGGTCCAGCTCGATCCCGACGACCGCGGCCCCGGCGCGGGCCAGCCGCCGGGCGTGCAGCCCCACGCCGCAGTACGCGTCCACCACCCGCAGCCCGGCCGCGTCGCCGATGCGCTCCATGACGTGCGCCTCCAGCAGCGCGGCGGCCCCGCGGTTCACCTGCAGGAAGGCGGCGCCGCTCAGCTCCACCGTCTCGTCGCCCCAGGTCTCCGGCAGCCCGGGCGCCCCGCCGATCAGCGAGGGCGGCGCCGCGCCCGGCCGGTGCCAGACGGCGACCAGGCCCGGCACGGCGTCCAGCAGCTCCTCGGGGCGGCCCGGCGAGTAGCCGCCCTCCACCAGCAGCGACACCTCGCCCCCGGCGCTGGCCCGCAGCGTCAGCCGCAGCCGGTCGCCGGAGGGGAGGCGGAAGGCCTCGGGGCCCCAGCTGGCGCGGATGGCGTCCCACACCCGGGAGATGGGCTCCTCGGGGAGGAGGCAGCGGCCGTCCAGGTCCACGATGCGCTCGGGGTCGCCCAACGCGTGGAAGCCGGCGACCACCCCGCCGCGCCCCGTGCGCCGCAGCGCGAAGGAGACGCGGTTGCGGTAGCGGTGCTCCGCGGGCGAGGGGACCACCTCCGGCGGCTCCGTCGGCACCCCTCCGATGCGGGTGAGCGCGTCGGCGACGATGCGCCCCTTGGCGCGGAGCTGCGCCGCGTAGGTCATGTGCTCCAGCGTGCACCCGCCGCACTCGGCGTAGAACGGGCACGGCGCCTCCCGCCGCTCGGGCGAGGGCTCCAGCACGCGCAGCAGCCGCCCGCGGGCCCAGCGGTCGCGCCGCTCCGTGAGCGCCACCTCGGCCAGGTCGCCGGGGGCGGTGCGGTGCACGAACACCACGCGCCCGTCCGGGAGCCGCCCCACGCCCTCGCCCCCCGCCGCGATGGAGTCGATGCGCACCTGCGCCTGCGGCGGCCTGCGCTCCTGTCCGGGGCGGCGCCCCCGGCCTCCCGGCCGGCCCTTCCCTTCGCTGCGGTCGGCCACCCGCTATCTCCAGCTCCGCCCGCGCCAGCGGCTCCCGCCGCCGCTCGCGGCTGCGCCGGGCTGGGCGCGCTGCGCGGTGCGCCGGCTGCGGGTCTCCTCCTCCAGCAGCGCGGCGGCCAGGGCGGCGACGCGGATGCGCTCCTCGTCCTGCGCGCCGTCCAGCAGCTCGGCCTCGTGCTTGTCCAGGTACCTGATGTCCAGCCGCCCGGCGCGGAAGTCCGGCTCGTCCATCACCCGCAGGTGGAAGGGGACGCTGGTGTCCACGCCCACCACGCGCAGCTCGCCCAGCGCCCGCTTCATCCGGTCGATGGCCTGCTCGCGGGTGGAGCCGTGCACGATCAGCTTGGCCAGCATGGGGTCATAGAAGAGCCCCACCTCGTAGCCCGGCGTGATCCCGCCGTCCCAGCGCACGCCCGGTCCCGCGGGGATCTCCAGCATCTGGATCCGCCCGGTGGAGGGGAGGAAGCCGTTGCCCGGGTCCTCGGAGGTGATGCGGCACTCGATCGCGTGCCCCGTCCAGCCGATGTCCTCCTGCCGGAAGGGGAGCGCCTCGCCGGCCGCCACGCGGATCTGCCACTGCACCAGGTCGATGCCCGTGACCAGCTCGGTGACGGGGTGCTCCACCTGGATGCGGGTGTTCATCTCCAGGAAGTAGAAGCGCCCGTCCTGGTACAGGAACTCCACCGTCCCCGCGCCCTCGTAGCCCACGGCCTGCGCCGCCGCGACGGCCGTGGCGCCCATGGCGGCGCGCTCCTCGGGGGTGAGCACGGCGCTGGGGGCCTCCTCGATCAGCTTCTGATGGCGGCGCTGGATGGAGCACTCGCGCTCGCCCAGGTGCAGCGTGTTGCCGTGCCGGTCGGCCAGGAGCTGGATCTCGATGTGGCGCGGCCCCTCCAGGAACTTCTCGATGTACACGGAGCGGTCGCCGAAGGCGGCCTGCGCCTCGTTCCCCGCCGCCTCGAAGGCGCGCTCGATCTCGTCCTCGCCGCGGACCACGCGCATCCCCTTCCCGCCCCCGCCCGCCGCCGCCTTGAGCAGCACCGGGTAGCCCACCTCCGCCGCCACGCGGCGCGCCTCGGCGGCGTCGGAGAGCGCGTCCTCCGTTCCCGGGACCACCGGCACCCCGGCCGCGATCACGCGCTTGCGGGCGGCGGTCTTGTCGCCCATGGCCTCCACCGACTCCGCCGACGGGCCGATGAACACCAGCCCCGCCTCGCGAACCGCGCGGATGAAGTGCGCCCGCTCCGACAGGAAGCCGTAGCCGGGGTGGATCGCCTCCGCCCCGGACCGCTTCGCCACGTCGATCAGCGTGTCCACGCGCAGGTAGCTCTGCGCGCTCGGCGCCGGGCCGATCAGGTACGCCTCGTCCGCTGCCAGTACGTGCGGCGCCAGGCGGTCGGCCTCGGAGTACACGGCCACGGCCTGCACGCCCAGCTCGTGGGCGGCGCGGATGACGCGGAGGGCGATCTCGCCCCGGTTGGCTACAAGGATTTTCTTGAACACAGGTCAGTCGTATATTTTCGTCGCGCCAAGAAGAGAAGTCTCAACTTACGACTTACTTTCACGCCGGGAGGTTACCTTACGACGGCTTGCAGCCGGCCGAACGTTGTCATCACCTCTGTTCTTTCGGCTCTCAATGTCTTCTAAGGTCCTGATCTGATCAGCTGACTCGGCACTCGCATGGCTCCCCGATTCGGTGGCGTCCTCATCACGCACCGGAAGTTGGACCACAGTATCTGACTGGTCTACTCCCTTCGACGCAAGGGTACGACGCTCCCGAACCCGCTTCCGCACGGCGCTAGACACTTGGGGGAATGGCATCAGCCCCAAGCTAGCGCGTGCTTCGTTGAGATCTTCGAATGCCGCAGGTAAACCGATCGCTGTACGTGCAATGCGTTCGCTTTTAACCGGAGACAGTGAAGCTGCCTCCTGAAGTACTTCAACGAACTCCTCCACTGTCGAGGATTGCGTCAAGGCGTCAGCAATGATGTCCACCGTAATACCACTAAATCCTGCCCATTTGACAAATGGATTCTCCTCCAGATTTGCTGTAGCACGGGCAACTGCCAACCTTTCGTTCTCAGCAGTGATGATTGAAGCAGACTCGTCAGGTGATACCTTGGCAATTACCTCCTCAAGGTACCGCCGTAGAGTTCGGTTGACTTCAGCCAAGTCCGATACCTGGGCTGCTAACGAGGCGATTTGCTTTTGGCTTGATCTGCGGTGCAGTAGCTCCCGAAACAGACCAGCCCATTGATCTCGCAACCACTCTTCGATATCCGAATATCTGTCGAAGGTCTGAATCGGGTTGTTCCTCGGCTGGTTCACAATATCTTCAATAAAAAGGAAGACGTTCGCCGAATCCACATGTGCGTAATTAATGTCGGAACGAACCCTATTCTTCTGAAAGGTGTGGTATTCTGCGTAAACAGACCGTTCGATTAAAACATAGATGGGGATGTCGCGTTCTGCGGCAGCCTTGTACTCCTGCTTTGTGATACTCTCATACCGATCATAGAAGGTCTTTTCATCCATTGTTTTGGACTCGGAGGCTTCCGACCCATATCGACCACCTATGATCAAAACGTAGACATCTGAATTTTGAGCTTCACGATAGCAACTCTCGTCGAGCGGAGCATCCGGCATGTATGCTATTGCTCCCTTCTCGGAGAGCACAGCGTCATATCCAATTGACTCGATAAAAACCTCCAACGACGACCTGACGTACTTCAGGTCGTAGTACGTAGAGCTCACAAAAATGCGCGGCTTCGCCATTTGCCGATTCTCCTAGCAATTGTTGCCGGGGTTTGTAGCTGTTCCCAATGTCCTCAGTCGCGCCCCGGGAGCGGCCGGTCCTCGCGCACGATCCGCTGCCACCGTACCGGGCCGCTCACCCGCCGATAGACCGGCGTCGCCGCCAGCTCTTCCAGAGCTCCCGCCATCCGGGCCCCATCGCTCCGCTCGGCTCCAAGCCGCGGCGCGTCCTGCACGATGACGTCCACCGGGAGCGGGCCGTCCGCCGCCGGCCCTTCCTCCAGCCACTCCAGCCGGTCGCCGCGCAGGATGGCCCTGTAGCTGTGAGACATCTTCGCTCTCCTGTCGGTTAGCCCTCGCGCTCCAGCATTGCCTTGAGATCTTCCAGCGCCTGCTTCCACACGGCTTTCTGCGCCGCCGCGGCCGCCTCGTCGGCGATCCCGCGGTGGTACACCGTGACCTCGCTCTTCGCGTCGCTCTTGGCGGTGAACCGCACGTCGACGGGCGTGCCGTCCTCCCAGCGCGCGCGCAGCGACTTGTTCTCGGTCGTCCCGCGGATGGCGAGCTTCCCCGCGCCCAGCCAGCCGGCGCGGGCCGCGTCGTCGGTCCAGGCGCGGAACACGCGCTCCACCGGAACGTTCACCGTCCTGCCGCCGTACGCGCGGTAGCCCTCCACCGGCCGCCCCGCCCTAGCCGAACGCTCCGCCGCGGGGAGTGCGTGCGCCTCCACCGCCTGCTCCAGGAGCCCGAACAGCGCCGGGTTCTCCAGCTCGTCCACGGAATTGATCTTAACGTGGCGCCCCGCCTTCCCCGAGCCCTCCAGCAGCCCCATGGGGTCGTCCAGGTCCGCGCCGGCGAGGTGGATGTTCACCCGCTCCTTGAGCGGAGCCACGGCGAAGATCATGTCGCCCATCTTGGGCCCCGAGCCGAACACGATGTTCTTCCACCCCGGGTGCACCTTCTCCCGCGCGTCAGGGAGCACGCTGCGAACCAGGTGGCAGGCGCCCAGCGTCAGCTCCCGCACCTTGGGGGAGTGGCTCGCCAGCAAATCGTCGATCGTCGGCTCGGCCATGTCAGCCTCGTCACCTGGAGAACCGGTTGGCCCTTACCTGCCCTTGTACTTTTCGAGCAGCCGGGTCATGGCCTCGTCGTGATCGACGACCTGCCCCGCCTCGATCTGGCGCTCCCCCTCGTGCACGGCACGGAGAAGCTCGATGGTGTCGAGCATCTTCTCGTACTCACCGACGTCCATCAGCACGGCGGCGCTCTTCCCGTGCTGCGTCAGCACCAGCGGCCGCCGCGTCTCGCGGACCCGCTGCACGAACTTGGCCGCGTTCGCGCGGAACTCCGAGACGGGCTGGACATCCTCGTCGAGGTTGGGCCTGCGCATGGCATCCTCCGGATTGTGCGTTCCTTCGTACTCGTGAACGTACAATTCCGCCCCGGTTGCGGCAAGCTTTCCCCATCGCGCTCTACGGCCGCGACGATCCCGCGACCAGCGCCTCCAGGCGTGCGAGCCGTTCCTCCAGAGCCGCGTTGCGCGCCTCCAGCTCGGTGATGCGCTCCTGCTGCCGGGTCGTGCGTGCCTCCAGCGCCTTGACCGCTGCCATGTTGACGCCGTCGATGTCCACCGTGTTGATCAGCAGCTCACTCTCGCCCAGGCCGAAGGCGGCGCGGAAGTCCTGGGCCATGGGTCCCATGTGCCGGATGCTGCGGTCCTGCGTCTTGTAGTTCCAGGTGGTCACCGGAACGCCACGAAGCCGCATGAGTACCTCCTCGCCGCCCATCCCCAGGAAGTTTTCCTTGCGGTTGCGGTCCGAGATGCTGCTCCACGAGCCGCCGCCCGCCGCCACCTCGACACCCGAAGAGAGGTTCTGCGTCGTGAAGAACCGGATCCCGCCGCAGCCGCGGGCCACGAACTGGTTGTTCGCCGTGGGATACACCGAGTCCGAGGAGAACCCCGCGCAGCCGTCGCCGAGCACCACCGAGCCCTGGCGGTTGGCGGTACGGGCGTTCTTGCCGATCGCCACCGAGAACTGGCCGCTGGCGCTGTTCTGCAGCCCGATCGCGACGCCGAAGTTGCCGTTCGCGATGCTCGGCCCGATGACGACCGACGCCAGGCCGCCGGCGATGGAGCTGGGCCCCATGGCCAGGGCGTCGTCGCTCGTCGCCTGCGCACCCGAGCCGATCGCCACCGCGCCCACGGCGGAGGCCGTGCCGTTGAAGGCGAAGCTGCGCTCGCCGCTGGCGGTGCTGCCGTTGCCCAGCGCCACCGACTCGTTGCCGGAGGCCCGGGTGGTCAGCCCCGCCGCGAAGGAGTTGTTGCCGACGGCGCGCGTGTTCTCGCCGAACGCCACGGAGCCGAAGCCGACGCTGCTCAGGTCCCAGTAGCTGCTGCCGAAGCTCTCCACCTTGCCGGCGCGGAACGCCCAGCGGCCGGGGAACCACATCATGCGGACGCCCTCGCCGGTGGCGGGGATGTCACCGGTGTTGCCGGTGCCGCGCACGACGAGGCCGGCATCGGTGTTGAGGCGGAGCAGGTTGGCGCCGGAGCTGTTGACGGCGAACACGGAGTCGGACTGGGCGCTCGCCACGGAGGCCGCGAGGGCGGAAAGGGCTGCGGAAATCAGGAGGGTGCGGATCACTGCGGAGGTCTCTCTACGGGTGCGTCCGGTTGGAGTCCGGCGGGCAGGGTGCCCGCCGGGGTGGGTGGAGGCAACGGTTACGCGCCGCCTCTACAGCGGGATGTTCGCGTGCTTCTTGGGCGGGTTGGAGTCCCGCTTGTTGCGGAGCATGTCGAGCGCGCTGATGACGCGGGCGCGGGTCTCGCGCGGGTCGATCACGTCGTCCACGTAGCCGCGGGCCGCGGCGGCGTACGGGTTGGCGAAGCGGTCGGCGTACTCCTGCTGGCGCGCGGCGGCGGCGGCGGCCGGATCCTCGGCGCCGGAGATCTCCCGGCGGTACAGGATCTCCACGGCGCCCTTGGCGCCCATCACCGCGATCTCGGCGGAGGGCCAGGCGTAGTTGACGTCGCCGCGGATGTGCTTGGACGACATGACGTCGTAGGCCCCGCCGTACGCCTTGCGGGTGATGATGGTCACCTTGGGGACGGTGGCCTCGCAGTAGGCGAAGAGCAGCTTGGCGCCGTGGCGGATGATGCCGCCGTGCTCCTGCGTCACCCCGGGAAGGAAGCCGGGCACGTCCTCGAAGGTCAGCAGCGGCACGTTGAAGCAGTCGCAGAACCTGACGAAGCGCGCCGCCTTCACCGACGCGTCGATGTCCAGCACCCCGGCCAGCACCGCCGGCTGGTTGGCCACGATCCCCACCGAGTGGCCGCCCACGTGGGCGAAGCCGCAGAGAATGTTGCCGGCGTAGTCGGCGTGCACCTCGTAGAAGTCGCCGTCGTCCACCACGCGCCGGATGACGTCGCGCATGTCGTACGGCTTGTTGGGGTTGTCGGGGACGATGTCCAGCAGCTCCTCGTCGGCCCGGTCGAAGGGGTCGTCGGTGGGGCGGAAGGGCGGGTCCTCGGCGTTGTTCTGGGGGACGTACTCGAACAGCTTGCGGATGCCGTGCAGGCACTCCACCTCGGTCTTCACGGCAAAGTGGGCGACGCCGGACTTGGCCGCGTGGGTGGCGGCGCCGCCCAGCTCCTCCATGCTGACGTCCTCGTGCGTCACCGTCTTCACCACGTTGGGCCCGGTGACGAACATGTAGCTGGAGCCCTGCACCATGTAGATGAAGTCGGTGATCGCCGGGCTGTAGACCGCGCCGCCGGCGCACGGCCCCAGGATGGCCGAGATCTGCGGGACCACGCCGGAAGCCAGCGTGTTGCGCAGGAAGATGTCGGCGTAGCCGCCCAGCGAGACCACGCCCTCCTGGATGCGCGCGCCGCCGGAGTCGTTCAGGCCGACCACGGGGGCGCCGTTCTTGAGCGCCAGGTCCATGATCTTGACGATCTTCTCGGCGTGCGACTCGGAGAGCGAGCCGCCGAACACGGTGAAGTCCTGGGAGAACACGTAGACCAGGCGGCCGTGGATGGCGCCGTACCCGGTGACCACGCCGTCGCCCAGGTACTTTTCCCGGTCCAGGCCGAAGTCGGTGGCGCGGTGCACCACGAAGCGGTCCAGCTCCACGAACGAGCCCTCGTCCAGGAGCACGTCCAGCCGCTCGCGCGCGGTCAGCTTGCCGCGCTCGTGCTGCTGCTTGATGCGCTTCTCGCCGCCGCCCAGCTCCGCCTCGCGGCGGAGCGCCTCCAGCTTCTCCAGCTTCTCCCGCATCGACATCGCGCGTCGCCCGTTCTCGCGTGTGAAGTATCGCCAGCCTGGTCAGGAAAGGCGCCAATCTACCACGCTGCGGGCGATCTCGCACGGGTGGCGGGGAAATAGAAAGCGGGCGGGGCCGGTCGCTTCCGGCCCCGCCCATCCGGTCCATGCCAAGGAACGGGTACTTCCTCCGGTCCTCAACGCTGGAAAATCGCCGGTCACTCAGTCGGAATCACCAGTACCCGGAGCCACACTGGACCGATTTCCACCCGCTCACCCCGTTTCCGCCGCTGTCCAGCACGGTCACGTACACATCGATCCACGAGGAGCCATAGTAGTACGGGCACTGCGCCGCCGCGTAATTGCCATATCCGGACGCATTCAGCCAGGTGAATTCGTGCCCGCTGCCGGTGCCGCCGTACGGGGAGGCGTAGCACTCGACGAAACCCATCAGGTCGTAGGAGGGATAGCAGTCGATTTGAACGTTGAGCGGCGTGGATGGGGACGGCCATGACGGCGGGGAGTAGCCGGCGAGGGTCGAATTCACCAGGCGGTTGTTGGGTGCGCCCGAGCCAGCACCCGTCAGCTTGTTCGGGAACGCCGAGTTGACGATTGCCGACACCACCGTGCTCGGAGCGGCGGTGGCATTGCCCTGAAGGTACAGCGCGGCCACGCCCGCCGCGTGCGGCGCCGCCATGGAGGTGCCGTCCAGGGTGTTCGTGGCCGCACTGCTGGTGTGCCAGGCCGATGGGATGCCCGAACCCGGCGCGTACAGGTCCACGCAACGCCCGAAATTGGAAAAGTAGGACCGCTCGTCGGATGACGTGGAAGAGGCGACCGTCAGCGCCGCGGAGACCCGCGCGGGCGAGGTGTAGCAGGCGTCCCCGCGATCGTTCCCTGCCGCGGTGACGTACGTGACCCCCGCCGCGATGGAGTTGTCGAGGGCGGCATCCAGCGCGGTCTGGACACCCCCGCCGAGGGACATGTTCGCCAACGCCGGCTTCACGTGGTTCCCCGTCACCCAGTCCACCCCCGCGATGACGCTGCTCGTCGTTCCGGAGCCGTTGCAGTCCAGCACGCGCACCGAGACCAGCGTGGCGCCCTTCGCCACTCCGTAGGTGCTCCCCGCCGCGATGCCGGCCACGTGCGTGCCGTGGCCGTTGCAGTCCGCCGCGTTGCCGCCGAACGCGTCGTACCCGGCGGCGGCGCGCCCTCCGAACTCCACGTGGTCGTACCGGATCCCGGTGTCCAGCACGTAGATCCGCACGCCGGCACCGGTAGCCGTGTAGTTGTAGGCGCCGTTCAGCGGCTGGTCCGACTGGTCGATCCGGTCCAGCCCCCACGGCGCGCTGTACTGCGTCGCGCTCGCCGACACGGTCCCGTCCTCCTGCACGTACTTCACCCGGGGGTTGCGCCGCAACGCCTCCAGCGCCGGAGCGGGGAGGGTCGCGGCGAAGCCGCGGAGGGCGTGCTGGTAGGTGTAGTGCAGTTCACCACCGTGCGTCGCGACCAGCTGCCGCGCGAGTCCAGGCGGGTCCGCCTCTTCCTCGTTGAAGACGACGATGTACCGGTTGGGAACTCCCTTCCCGGCCGCCGAGTGAAGGGGCGCAAGGGCTGAGCGGGCATTCACCCCGGTGGGCTCGTCGGTGCAGCCGGCTGCCAGGGCGGTCACGACCAGGGCTGCCAGCATGCGAAGCGGTGTGCGTCTCACGGCGGTTGCTCCTTGCTGGGGGGAGAGTGACGGACGAGCGCACAACGAGAATAGCCGTCAAATACACTGTACACGACCGGTGCATTCAGGCGCAAGAAGAATTTGTCGTTACGGTGCTGGTGCGGGCGGCTGCGACCCGGAGCAGGACAGGGCGCCCGAGATGTCATCGGAACCGAGCGGAGCGTGTCCTTTGTAGTGGACGTAAGAAACATGGCAGCAACGGATTGCGAGGAATGGCGCGTAATGAAAAGGCGCATGGGAACACACGTTTTCAACTGCGGGGCGACGGTGGCCGGCCGCCGTGCCGACGGGAACGGGTCCTGCTTTATGCCGGGCGTCGAGCGTACGGCCGGGGGAGCGCGAGAGTGGTGGCCGAGCGCCCCGGACGCCGTGCGAGTGAACTCCACCCGCCCGCTGTAATTCCATGTCGATGTTGGACTTCGAGAGCCAGGAAGAGCGGTTTCGCCGGCTTCAGGCGGAGATGCAGGAGCTGCGGGAGCGCATCCTGGAGCAGGTGGAGATCGCCCGCCGGCACTTCATGCAGATCGAGAGGGACCGGGCGAATCGCAGGAGGCTGCGGCGCTGGATCGGCAGCACTCCGCACCGTCCCGTGCTGAAGTAGCGCCGGCCGGAACGAGGCTGAGAGACCAGGACGGAGGGGGCCCGGAGCCGCACGGCTTCGGGCCCTCCTGCGTCCGGCCGGGGAGGGAGCGGGACGCCCGTGAGAAAATCCGCTCCGGGGTCAGTCCAACGTGTCGGGTGCCATCCGGGCCGGCGGCGCACGCTCGCCGCTCCTCGCCCGGGCACACCTTCCCGGCCGCCGGGAGCCGTCCGTGCTCCCGGCCCCCCGCAGGACGCCTCGCCAAAGGAGTTCGCCATGAGCACCTGCTGCAGCGGTCACGAGCGTTGCACGATCCCGCCGAGCCCCGAGCTGCGCGCACGCATGAAGGAAGCGCTGTCGGAGCTCAGCGAAACGGCCGCGGTCTTCGGCGGCGGCCTGGAGTTCAGGCAGCCCCGGCACCCGGGGCTCAACGACGGGCTCATCATCCCCGGCAGCTGGTTCCCGCTGGGCACGCCGCTGGAGGCGGTCCGCAGCGTGGCCGCCGAGCGGGCGCCGCTCCGCGGGTCTCTCCGGGTGGCCGTGGTGCTGGTGGACTTCACCGACAGGCCGATGGGGGCCGCCCACGGGCGCAAGCACTTCGAAGACCTGTTCTTCTCGCGCGGCGTGCTGCCGGGCGGGAGCGTGCGCGAGTACTTCGCCGAGGTGAGCAACGGACTGGTGGACATCGTCGGGCAGGTGGTGGGCCCGTACCGCATGCCGCGGACGCTCGCCGAGTACGCGAACGGCAGGTCCGGCATGTCCACCGACGAGCCCAACGCCCGCACCATGGCGCGGCACGCGGCGGAGGCTGCCAACCGGGACGTGGACTTCGCCCCGTACGACAACGACGGGAACGGCTTCGTGGACGCCTTCGTGGTGGTACACGCCGGCGCGGGCGCGGAGCAGACCGGGAGCGGGGGCGACATCTGGTCGCACAAGTGGGTGCTCGCCAACGGCGAGTACAACGCCGACGGCACCCGCATCTACGCGTACCTGACCGTCCCCGAGGACGCCAGGATCGGCGTGTGCTGCCACGAGCTGGGGCACCTGCTCTTCGGCTGGCCGGACCTGTACGACACCGACTCCTCCTCCGAGGGGCTGGGCAACTGGTGCCTCATGGCGGGCGGGAGTTGGAACGGCAACGGCGACTGCCCCGCGCACCCCTCCGCCTGGTGCAAGGCACAGCAGGGATGGGTCAGGGTGGTCAACCAGACCGCGAACGGGAGCCTGTCGGTGGGGAGCGTCGGCACCTCCAACACCGTGTACCGGCTGTGGAAGGACGGCGCCCCGGGCAGGGAGTACTTCCTGGTGGAGAACCGCCAGCGGCAACGCTACGACCGCCTTCTCCCGGGAGACGGCCTGCTCGTCTACCACGTGGACGACGCGGTGAGCGGCAACGCCGACGAGCGCCACCCCAAGGTGGCCCTCCTCCAGGCCGACGGGAACACCGACCTGGAGCGCGCCGTCAACCGCGGCGACGCCGGGGACCCGTTCCCGGGGACCCGGGGGAACACGTCGCTCACGGGCACCACCAACCCGCACACGCGGTCGTACGGGAACCTCCCCACCGGGGTGACGCTGACACGGATCAGCCCGTCCGGCCCCGTGATGACGGCCGGGGTGACCGTCCGCGCCGCCACCCCGGTTCTCCCCCCGCGCCGGCGGCCGCGCAGGTTCTTTGCGCCCGCGGAAGGGGCGGGGGCGTACGGCCCACGGCCGCAGGGGAGGCGGGCACACCTCCTGCACGAACTGCCCGCCGAGGGCCACGCCTACGGCGACCGGGACGCGACGGCAGGCGGAGACCCGGCGGACGCGGAGTGGCGGGAGTCGGTGGAGGAGCGGCTCGCCGCCCTGGAGGCCGCCCGGGCTCCCGAGGCGGACACCGGGGGCACGATCCCGATGCGGATCGTCGCCTCGGCGGAGACCAATGGCGAGGGCGGCCCGGACCAGTACTGACGCGATCCACGGCACGCCTGTCGTGCCCGGCACACGAGGGACGATGGTCCAGATCGTGGAGAACCGGACGGAGCTGGAGGGCGTGGTGGAGGGGCCGGCCGGCGAGGACGGCCGGCTCCGCATCCGGGTGCTCGCGGCGGAGCCGGTCGAGGGATTCCCCAACCTGCTGGCGGACGACGTGGGTCGGGTGATCGAGCTGGACGGCGGCGCCGAGCCGCTGCCGGCGGGACTCGGCGAGGGGACCCGGATCCACTGCCGCGTCCGCAGGGCGGGGCTGGATCGGTACTTTGCCCTCCCTGGCTCGGTGGAGCTGGACGGGGCCGGCTAGACCCGGCCGGGAGAGAGGGAGCGGGGCAAAACGAAGAAGGGCCCGGAGCCGTGCGGCTCCGGGCCCTTCTCCGTCAGGCGGCGAAGGGGCTCACGCCTCCTCGCCACCCTCCTCCGTCGCCGGCTCCTCGGAGCCGCCCGCGTCGGCGTCGGTCTCCTCGGCCGGAGCCGGGAGCGCCGGGGCCTCGCCCTCCTCGAACTTGGGCACGCGGCTCACCGCCAGCACGATGCGGCGGTTGGAGAGGTCGATCTCGGTGATGTACATCTCGAGGTCGTCGCCCTCCTTGAACACGTCGGCCGGGTTCTGCAGGCCGGTGACGCCCAGCTGCGACACGGGGACGAAGCCCTCCATGTCCTGGCCCAGGTCGACCGCAACGCCCTTGTCCTGCAGGCGGGTGATCTTGCCGTTGATCTCCTGGCCCACCGCGTAGCCCTGCGCCAGGTCGTCCCACGGGTCGTCCTGGGTCTGCTTCAGGCCCAGCGAGATCCGCTTGTTCTCGGCGTCCACCGCCAGGATCACCACCTCGACCTCGTCACCCTTGCGGACGACCTCGGACGGGTGCTGGATCCGCTTGGTCCAGCTCATGTCGGAGATGTGCACCAGGCCGTCGATGCCCGGCTCGATCTCCACGAAGGCGCCGAAGGAGGTCAGGTTGCGGACCTTGCCCGTGAGGCGGGTGCCCACCGGGTACTTGAGCGGCAGGGCGTGCCACGGGTCCTCCTCGATCTGCTTCATGCCGAGCGAGATCTTCTCGCCCTCCGGATCCACCTTGAGGATCACGGCTTCGATCTCGTCGCCCAGCGTGACGATCTTGGACGGGTGGCGGACGTTGCGGGTCCAGCTCATCTCGGAGATGTGCACCAGGCCCTCGACGCCCTTCTCCAGCTCCACGAAGGCGCCGTAGTTGGTGATGGAGACCACGCGGCCGCGGACGCGGGCACCCACCGGGTACTTCTTCTCGACGTCCTTCCAGGGGTACTCCTGGAGCTGCTTGAGGCCCAGCGACAGGCGCTCGCGCTCCCAGTCGATGTCCAGCACCTTGACGTCCAGCTCGGCGCCGATGCTCACCACCTCGCTGGGATGGCCGACGCGGCCCCAGCTCATGTCGGTGATGTGGAGCAGGCCGTCCATGCCGCCCAGGTCGATGAACGCACCGAAGTCGGTGATGTTCTTGACGACGCCGTGGCGCACCTGGCCCACCTCGAGCTCCTTCTTGAGCTTGTCGCGCTTGATCTCGCGGTCGGCCTCGAGGAGCACGCGGCGCGACACCACGATGTTGCGGCGGCGCTTGTTGAGCTTGATGATCTTGAAGTCGTACGTCTCGCCGATCAGGTCCTCGATGTTGGGGACCCGGCGCAGCGCGATCTGCGAGCCCGGCAGGAACGCGTCCACGCCCATGAGGTCGACGGTGACGCCGCCCTTGATCTTGCGGGTGAGCATCCCCGCGACCGGGGCCTCGTTCTCGTAGGCCTCCTTGATCTTCTCCCAGACGCGGAGGAAGTCGGCCTTCTTCTTGGAAAGGACGACGACGCCGTCCTCGTCCTCCAGGTTCTCCAGGAAGACCTCGACCTCGTCGCCGATCTGGAGCCCCTCGGGGTCCTTGAACTCGTCCCGGGCGACCGAGCCCTCGCTCTTGAAGCCCAGGTCGAGGATGACTGCCTTCTCGGTGACGCGGAGCACCTTGGCCTTGACGATCTCACCCTCCTCGATGTTCGAGAGGGTGTCCTCGTACATGGCGAGCAGCTCCTCGTACTCCTCGGAGGTGTACTCGTCCTCGTCGAAGAGGTCGGCCCGGATGTTCACGGCGCGCGCGCGCTCTGCCAGCTGGCGGGTCGTCAGCTCGCTTCCCATGCCCTTCTCGGCCACGGCGGTGCCGCCGCCGGAGAAGTCGTCGGAGTCGTTGCCGAGCTGGTCCGCGGGGGTGTTCTCAAACATTAAAAGGGATGCTCCTCACGTCCTGAAGGGCCGTCGGGCCAGGCGGCGCGGCGCGCAACAGAAGGCTGGGGTGAAAAGGTGAGCCGGGACGTTCCCGGCGAAGCAAGAAAAGTTAGCAACCGCGCCGGTGGGGGTCAACCCCCGCCCCGCTCCCGCGCCAGCCTCACGATCGCCTCCACCTGCTCGCCGAAGTCCAGCGCCGTGGTGTCCAGCTGCACCGCGTCGGCCGCCTTGAGGAGCGGGGCCACGGCGCGGCCGGAGTCGATGGCGTCGCGCCCCTCCAGCCGCCCGGCCTCGGCGCGCACGGCCTCGTCCGACAGGTCCTGGACGCCCTGCTCGCGCAGGCGGCGGCGGGCGCGCTCCTCGGGGGCGCACACCAGGAACACCTTGAGCTCGGCGTCGGGGAACACCACGGTGCCGATGTCGCGCCCGTCGGCCACCAGCCCGCCGCGGGCGCCGGCGTCGCGCAGCGCGCCCATCAGCCACTCGCGCACCGCGGGGACGGCGGCCATGTGCGACACGTGGGCGTTGACCTCCGGCGCGCGGATCGCCTGGCCGATGTCCTCGCCGCGCAGCGTCATGCGGAAGCCGGGGTCGGCGGGGACGCCCTCCACCCCCAGCGCGTCCAGCTCCTCCGCGGAGAGCGAGGGCCAGCGCTCCACCGGGATCCCGGCGCGCAGGGCGGCCAGGGTGATCGCGCGGTAGAAGGCGCCGGAGTCCAGGTGCCGGTAGCCCAGCGCGGCGGCAGCGGCCCTGGCGGTGGAGCTCTTGCCGGAGCCGGCGGGGCCGTCGATGGCGATGACGATCCCGTCCGGGTGGCGGCGCGCCGGGGCGGGGCCGGCCCCGCCCCGCGGCCGCCCGCCGCCGTCGGCTGCGGCGCCCAGCAGGCTCCAGAAGCCGGGGAAGCTGACGTCGGCGCAGCCGGGGTCGTCCACCTGCACGTCGCTGCCGGGGAGCGCGGCGAGCACCCCGAAGGCCATGGCGATGCGGTGGTCGCCGGCGGTGCGCACCCGGCCCCGCAGCGGACGGTCGCTCCCGCGGACGGCCAGCCCGTCGGGCAATTCCTCGGCGTCCACGCCCAGGGCGCGCAGGTTCTCCACCAGCACCGCGATCCTGTCGCTCTCCTTGACGCGCAGCTCGGAGGCGCCGGTGATGCGCGTCTCCCCCTCGGCGCGGGCGGCGAGCACGGCCAGCACGGGCACCTCGTCGATCAGGGAGGGGATCTCGGCGCCGCCCACCTCGGTGGCGAGCAGGCGCGCGGGGCGCACCAGCAGGTCGGCCACGGGCTCGCCGCCCTCCTCGCGGGCGCCGTGCATCTCCACGAAGCCGCCCATGCGCGCCAGCACGCGGAAGATCCCGGTGCGGGTGGGGTTCACGCCCACCCCCCGGACGAGCAGCTCGCCCTCGCCGGCGAGGAGCGCGAGGGCGGCGAAGAAGGCGGCGGAGGAGGGGTCGCCGGGGACGCGCAGGTCCAGCGGCGGGAGCGGGTCCCCGTGCGCCGGGAGCTCGACGCGCCAGCCGCCGTCCACCTCCCCGGTGGCGACGGCGACGCCCAGGCCGCGCAGCATCCGCTCGGTGTGGTCGCGCGACAGGATGGGCTCGTGCACCACGGCCCCCACGCCGGCGGAGAGCCCGGCCAGGAGCAGGGCGCTCTTGACCTGGGCGCTGGCGTGCGGCGAGTAGTGCTCCGCCGGGGCCAGTCCGCCGCCGCACACGCGGATGGGGAGGCGCCCCTCGCCCTCGCCCTCCTCGTGGAAGGCGGCGCCCATGCGGGAGAGCGGCTCGGTGATGCGGCGCATGGGGCGGCGGCGCAGGGAGGCGTCGCCGGTGAGCGTGGAGCAGAAGGGCCGCCCGGCCAGCAGCCCCATCATCAGCCGCGCGGTGGTGCCGCTGTTGCCGCAGTCCAGCGCGCCCGCCGGGGCGCGCCAGGCGTGCAGCCCCCCGCCCCGCACCCGCACCTCGCCGCCGTCGTCCGGGAGCCGGGGGACGTCGCAGCCCAGGGCGCGGAGCACGGCGGCGGTGCTGCGGCAGTCCTCGCCCGGGAGCAGCCCCCGCAGGCGGCTCTCCCCGCGCGCGGCGGCGGCCAGCATCAGGGCGCGGTGGGTGACGGACTTGTCCCCGGGGACGGCGACTTCGCCGGAAACGCGGAGCTTCATGGGCATGGCCGGAACGGGTCGCGGTTCGCTGCGGGCCGGCAAAGGTATGCGCGCGCGCGGACCCCTCGCAACCCGCCGCGGCCGCCGCCCGCGCCGGGTACGTGGATTGCGCGCCGGCCGGCGCCGGGGTCAGGCGGGCGCGGCGGCGGCGCTCCACTCGACGGGGGCGCCGGTGAGCCAGAGGCGGCCCAGCGTCCCCAGCAGGAAGGCCTCGTCGGACTGGCGGTCGTAGCGGGGGCGGACGGAGGGGAGGATCACCTGCCGCGCGAGGCCGGACTGGCGGGCGAAGCCGCCGAGCGTCTGGCCGGGGCCTACCTCCAGCAGCACCGTGTCCGGGTCGTGGGCCAACTCCAGCACCCCGTCCGCGAAGCGCACGGGCCGGCAGAGGTGGCGCACCCAGTACTCCGGGTCGACCGCCTCCTCCGCGCGGAGCCAGGTGCCGGTGACGTTGGAGACCACCGGGATGCGCGGCGCCGAGGCGCGCACCGCGGCCAGGCGCTCGCGGAAGCGCGGGACGACGGTCTCCATCATCCGCGAGTGGAAGGCGTGCGTGGTGGGGAGCCGCCGCGCCGCGTGCCCCTCCGCCAGCAGGCGCGCCTCCAGCGCGGCGACGGCCTCCACGGGGCCGGAGGCGACGCAGGTGGTGGGGGAGTTCACGGCCCCCACGGACAGCTCGCCGCCCAGGTACGGCCGCGCCTCCGCCTCGGAGAACGGCAGGCCCAGCATGGCTCCCTCCGGCAGCCCGGAGATCAGGCGGGCGCGCTCGGCGACCAGCGCCAGCGCGTCCTCCAGCGGCCACACGCCGGCGGCGGTGGCGGCGACGTACTCGCCCAGCGAGTGGCCGATCACGGCGCGCGGGCGCAGCCCCCACCCGGTCGCCAGCCGGAACAGGGCCCACTCCAGCGCGAACACGGCGGGCTGCGCCAGCTCGGTGCGGTCCAGGCGGCCGGCGGCCGGGTCGGGCCGGGCGGCGGCCGCGTCGCGCCCCAGCATCCTGCGCAGGTCGAAGCCGCCCGCCGCGGGGGCCGGCGCCGCGGGCGCCACCGCCTCCGGCGGGTACAGCACCTCGCGCAGGTCCACGCCCAGCAGCGGCTGGAGCACGGCGGCGCAGCGGTCGATCTCCTCGCGGAACACGGGCTCGGCGCGGTACAGGCCGCGGCCCATCCCCACGTACTGCTCGCCGAGGCCGGGAAAGAGGAACGCCACCGGGCGCCCGTCCGGCACCCCGCGCGCGGTGAGCACGCGGCGCGGGTCGCGCGCGCGCAGCGCCGCCACCGCGACGCGGTGGCG